>JANYKU010000040.1 GCA_025358075.1 Ilumatobacteraceae bacterium | reverse complement strand
ACTGCTTGTCGCCCCGGCGTAGAAGGTGGTGTCTGTCGCCGACTTCGGTGACAAGGGCGGCCAGCGCTTTGGCCGCGTCCTTTCGAGTGCCGTAGATGGTGCGGAACGTGCGGCGACGCTGTCCGAGCCGATCGACGCCGGCCGTGACGCCGATCTTCCACACTCCGGGCGAGATCGCGGCAATCGTCCCGGCGCCTCGCGGTGATCGCTTCTTCGATGGTGATGCCGAAGACATGGTGCGTTGATCGAGTCGTAGATGGTCCACGCGCACGCAAGCGGGTTCGTCGGCGCACGATAGGACCCGGACACCGTCGGGCACAGGACCGTTCTCGATCTCCCATGCGGCTCGAGCCGCGGTGAGCAACTTGCCATCGACGCGGACCTGACCGCCACCACCGGGCGACCTCGCGCCCAGCCAGATGTGATGGAGCCCGGAGCGATCAACTCTGGCTTCGAACCGTGCTCTGACGAGCGGCATCGCGGCAATCTATCGGACTTCGATGGCGCAGTCTAGGTCCGTGTTGGTGCCTATCTCATTCGATAGACTGGCCAGCCATCTCAGAAAGTGCTACTGACCTGGTACTTCTTGGTGCACCCCCTGGGTTTTGAACCCAGAACCTGCGGATTAAAAGTCGGTTCAGAGCCGTTTCTGACCGTTTCTGAAAGCCCCTGACAGGCCCGCTACCAGGGGTTTCAGTTGCTGACCGTGTCTGGCCGTCTCCGACTGTCGCGCCAATAGATGGGATGAAATATGGGATGACAGGACCTGCGGATCTGCGGATCCGCAGGTCCCGAAATGTCGCGCAGATGTTGACATTGATCCGCGGTTCCACCGGGAGCATCACCGATACGTGTTAGTACGGTTGTGAGAGCGCGGCAACGGCGCGACGATGCCGATCGGTCCTGCGCAACGGGCGTTTGGGCCTTGGAGAGGAGCCTCTCATGGGGAAGCTACTAGTTTGCCGCGTCCTTGGCGCGACAGCGTTGTTCGTCGGCCTCGGATCGGCGTTCAACGTCGCACCGGCGGCGGCAGCGAATACCCAACGGGTCGCCATCGTGTCCCACATGGCCTTCAATGACCCGCCGCCGAACACCGGGGACTTCACAACCTCGGGATCTGCTACCGCCAGCGGCCTGATCTGCAAGTCCGGAAACGTGACAGATACCCGCCTCATCTTCGTCGGAGACAGGAGCGGCTTCCGATATCAGGTGCTCGTGCAGAAGGACTTTGTGTGTGATGACGGGAGCGGGACGATCTTCGTGAAGATCCAAGTCCACGGCAACTTCGACGGCACCGAGTCGTTCACCTGGATTGTGCAAGGCGGGACGGGTGCCTATTCGAACCTCCGTGGCAGCGGACAAGGCTCGAGCATCCCGAACGCCGACCCTTCGACCGGCAACACCAATTCCTATAGCGGGTTCCTCGTCGGCTGAGGCCGCCCGCATCCTGTCGGGTCGCCCGTGGAGTATTCGGGCGACCCGATAACACCCGATCCGGGAATCTGTCGCCAATGGGGCGAACGCCCGATGTGAGCACGCTCCGATTGCCCTGATGGAGGATGAGATGCAAGACGTTGCGGTGATTGGGTCTCATACTGCTGTCGCGGTTGACCAGTCCCGAAGTTGTGGTTGACATGATTCGTGTTGATGCCGATCGCGATCAACAGGCCAGTCCGTTGGCGTGAGCGGCACCGTTCTCGCCGTGTACGTGGGCGATCGAAGGAACGAACGGGATGGCTGCGTTGTTGGCCCAGCCGCTCGTCGCCACCGGCGAGCACGTGGTCGATGTGCCACCGAAGTTGTCGTCAACGGGCGCTCTGCTCGGGCGCGACAGGATCGACTGGAACGATGCCCGTTCGGCGGCGATCGTTGCTTGCACAACCCGGCGTTGAAAGTCGTCACCGGTCTCGATGAGCATCGGGTGGTGTTGCGCATGTTGGCCGATCGGGATCATCAGATCACCGCCAGCCGGGCGCGTACGATCTGCCGGCCGCATGCCTTGTTGTGTCTGCTGATCGAGGGCGGCACTGGCCGGGCGTTGACCGTCACGAAGGCAGAACAACTGCTGATCAAGGTGAAAATCTATGGTCCCGTCACGCTTGAACGGATCGACCGCAGGACACCAGATGCTCGCCGAGATCGAAGTGCCCGTCGCGGCACGCGTCGACGTTCGCAAGCGCACCGCGGTGGTGATCATTGCGACCGGCACCACGTTCACTGACACTCACCGCATCGGCCCGTGTCGGTGGACATCCGCCGTCTCCCGACCGTTGGCCACTGAACCGTCCGGGCTTTGCATCAGGTCCTCTGAAGTCCTCAGAGGCCATGAACATTCTGGATGCGTCGCACGATGAACATTGCGTTCTCGGGCTTACGGTACGCACAAGCCAGCCGCGAATTACGTGCTAGCTCGCAATCGACATGGCCGTCAGCCGCGTAGTCTGGCCCGATGCTGGCCCGTCGGGTCCTTCTGGTTGACGATCATGCTGACTTCGCGTCCTCTGCGAACGCCCTCCTGACTTACGAGGGTTTCGACATTGTCGGTGTCGCTGCGACGGGCGAGGATGCGCTTCGAATGTGCCGGCTGCTGGAGCCCGAGCTGTTGCTTCTCGACATCCATCTGCCGGGGATATCCGGCGTCGATGTCGCCAAGGTGCTCTCTCGCACCGAGCGACCGCCGCAGGTCATCCTGATTTCCAGCGACTCCGACGCCGGTTCTGATCCCGAGGTCCTGGTGGCCCCGGTTCGCGGTTTTCTTCCGAAGCGAGACCTGACATGCGCGGCGATCGACGCTCTGCTCTGCTGACCGGGGTGTGGGCTGCGCTGACGGTAAGTTGCGGCGCGGCAGCGGTGTGGATCCCCGCGGTACGCGGCGCCGTGATTCCCCGCGTGAGCGACCTGATGGTCGGATGGACCCTTCTGGTGGCGGCTGCGTTGCTCATCCGTCGGGCAGGCGTGCTCGCGATCATGCTGTGGCTGGCTGGAGTGACGTGGATCGTCGTCGGCCTGGCACCGTATTCCGGCACGATCGCGAGCGGCATTCTGTCGCGTGGCGCGTTGTTGCCGACCTCCCTGGTCGCCGTCGCCGGGAGTCTCTTGCCGCGGGGCCGCCCAACGACCAGGTTGGCCGCCATCTTGTCGACACTTGCCATTGTCGTCGCCGTGATCGCTGGCGCAGGCTGGTATCGATACTCGATTGCGAGCATCGGGGGGTTGACGCTGTTGAGCGCGGCGTCACGATCAACGTCATCCCGCTACGGGAGCTCGGACCGCGTCAGGCTGGCACTCGGGTGTGGCTTCATTGTGGTCGGTGTGCTGGCCGCGTTCCCAGGAGCGACAACGCCGCTCTTCGTCGCCAACCTGCACGATTTCGTCATCATTGCCGGTGCCGCGGCGATCACCTGGTGCGCAAAGCTCGACACAGAGTTCACCCGTTCAGGACGCATCGACCTCGACGAGCCGTCGGCGCTCGGCGAAGCTCTGGGTCTCGCGCTGGGCATCGGACCGCTGCAGATCGCCTTCCCCGGCGAGAATGGAACCTGGCTCGATCCATCCGGACGTCTCCAAGCGAGTCCGACAGCCGGCGCTGCGCTGCAGTCCGACAGCGGCACCACCATCGCTTGGTTGACGCCGCCGATCCAACTCGATGCCGGGTCGGCAGTGACCGTGCACCGGATGTTGGGCGCGGCCGGCGACGCCGCCAGACTCCGCGCCGCGCTACGCGACCGTGCCGCCCAGATCGACCAGTCGCGCGAGCGGCTCGAGTCAGCCGCTGACGCCGAACGCGCCCGGCTCATCGCCCTGCTCGAGAGTGGACCTCTCGCGGTGCTGTCGCGCGCCGATGCATTGCTCGCCTCGACCCCAACCGGTTGCACCCTGACCCAGCGAGCGACGGTCGCCGGCAGGGTGTTGAGCGACGTAGTCCGCGGCCTCGACCCGGTTGCCGCGGCAGGCGGGCTGCTGCCAGCGTTGGAGAAGCTCGCCGACGACTCGGTCGCCACGCGTTCGCTCCCATCGATGGTCGACCTCGGCGCGACGGAATGCAGGGTTGTCTGGTTCACGTGCGCAGAGGGACTGGCCAACGCAGCCAAGCACGCACGTGGAGCGGCGGTGGACGTGCGGCTGATTCGGTCCGGGCCGGCCTACGAGTTGACGGTGCGCGACGAGGGCGCCGGCGGGGCCGACATGTCTGGTTCGGGGCTGTCAGGGCTTCGGGACCGGGCGTCGAGCGTCGGAGGTCGCCTGATCGTCGACTCCCGCCGGGGGAAGGGAACGACGCTTCGCCTGGTGGTGCCGGCCCTCGCCGAGGATGCGCGTTGCCACGTAGGCGATGCAGCGTCAGCCCCGATACGCAATGTTGAACAGCGGGGCACGGTGGACGCATGAACACACGACGCAGTTTCTTCTTCACGGTCACCATTGTCTCCGCCGTGGCTTATGCCGCCTGCGGCTCTGCACCGTCGAGGTCGGCCCAGCCCATCGACCCGGTCACGCTCTCATCGGAAACGACCGGTGCCGGCGGGGTCGGGGGCGACGTGATGATCGACCTCGTGGAGAACACCGCCACCGCAGCCGTGCGCGTGGCCGAGCCCAAGGGCGCAACCTACGGTGACGACTACGAAGGCGACATCCTGAAGGCCATGCAAGCCGGGCAGTTCGACCTCAGCGTGCTGCGCGCCGACCGGTTGGCCATGGCCGGAGCCAAGTCGTTGGCGGTCCTGCAGACACCGTTTCTCGTCACCAGCGAGGAGCAGGCCGCCAAGATCGCGGCCGACCCCGTCGCGAACGATCTCATGGCCGGTCTCGGCGACATCGGGTTGACCGGGATCGAGCTCGTTCCGGGCGGGCTGCGCCATCCTTTCGGGTACGGCTCGCCAATGTACGGTCCCGCGGACTACCAGGGCGCCGTGATCAACAGTCGCTACGGAACCGGCGTCGATGCCATCATCACCGCCCTAGGCGCAACTCCGGACCACTCAGGTGGCGACGCTCGGACGAACAAGATCAAGAACGGCCAGCTGCGAGGCGTCGAAGGGTCGCTCATGCAGCAGGGTGGGGTCGATCGTCCGGCCATCGTCACGTCGAACGTGACGCTGTACACGAAGTTCGACGTCGTCGTTGTACGGACGAAGGTGTGGAATGGGCTGACGAACGGCCAGAAGGACGCGTTGCGCGCTGCGGTGGTCAAGGCGAGTCACGATGCGATCGCAGCCAGGGACACCGAGGCGGGCGGGCTCGACCGGTGGTGTGCGACGCCCGGGGCGGGCAGCGTTGTCGCAACACCCCAGCAGGTGCAGCAGCTGCACGCTGCCCTGCAACCGGTGGTCGACGCCGCGACATCGGCGGATGGTGATATGGCCAAGCGTCTGGCGGCCCTCGGCACGGGGACGGCCCCGCCGGCAGGCAAGGTGTGCGGCTCGCTCGACACGAACGTCGAGAGCACCACCAACAGCACCGCCAGCGGCCCGAGCGGCACCAGCGGCACCAGCGGCACCAGCCCCGACCCGTACAAGGTCACCCGTCAGGGGCCGCAGGACGTGCTCGACGGCGTGTGGCGCATGAAGACGGACCGGCAGAAGTACCTCGACCTCGGACTGTCGGTGAACGACGCCGACGCCAACAGTGGGATCTGGACGATCACCGTCAAGGACCACATCGCCACGGTCGACCAGCCGAACGGTGCGGATTGCACGTGGGACTTCGCGTTCAACGGCGATGCCGTCAGCATCGACATGGCCGCCTTGGGCAACGAATCCTGCTACGGCCACGCGATCGGCACGTTCAAGCGTGTAGGTGACGTCGTGACGTTCGACTTCCAGAAGGAAAGGGACTACGAAGTCGCCCAGGACAACGCCATGTTCGCCCTGGGGATGCAGAAGATCGGATGACGCGTTCCGTTGCATTCGCCCGGACAGGAGCCGTCGCAGTTGTTGCGACGGTCCTGTCCGCGGCGTTGCAGCGAAATGTTCCCAGTGCCTGGGCGGCGCTCGTCGCCGTGCTAATGCTGGCCGTCGCCGGTGCGGCGATCTGGTTGGGTTCGCCGTTGTCCGTTGGGCGCGCCACGTCGTTGGCGCTCAGTGCGCCACTGCTGCTCATCGCCGCGGGCGGCGGCGGAGCAGCAACTCACTCGCCCCGGCCGCTCGCTGCCGCGACCGGCGCGATCGTCCTGATGCTCGCCGGCGCATCGCTGATGCAGAGCCGATGGGCGATCGCCGCGGTCGTCACCGGCGGGCTTGTTGCGGGACCCATCCGCATGCTCGTCTATGACCCCTTCCTCGATCCGAGTTGCCTCGGGTGCGCCCACGCCGCCGTCGCCATCTGGCCACATCCACAGCTCGCCACACCGCTGGCGATCTTGGGGCTGGGGCTGGCCCTGGTGGGAGCCACGTGGGAGCTGGTCCGTGGCCGCCTGGCTACAACGGGGATAGTGGTGTGTCTGGTCGCGGTGGCTCTTGGTCTGCCTTTGCAGCCGGCACTTGTGCTCGGCGGCTCCTACGTGACGGCCGTGTGGGCACGTCGATGCTGGATCACGTGGCATCGTCGGACCACCCTGCGTCACCTGCTCGCTGCGCACGAGCAGGAGAGCGGCCTGACCAGCACTCTGCGACGCACGATGCGCGATCCGTCGTTGCTGGTCGCCTTCCCGACGGCGGACGGCCTGGACTTCGTCGATGCTCGCGGCGAACCTGTCACTCCCACCGAAGAGCAGTCCACCACCGACCTCTTCGTCCACAGCGAACTGCTGGCCCGCGTGCATCACTCAGCCCGCGCCGACGTCCCCGATCTCGATGCCGCACTCGACCCGGTTGCCGCTCTCATCTTGCAGAAGGAACGATTGACAGCACAGCTCGCTGCTCGGGTCCACGAGTTGACTCGCGCTCGCACTCACGTCGTGCGGGTTGGCCTCGATCAGCGACGCACGCTGGAACGAGACCTGCACGACGGCGTGCAGCAACAACTCCTGGCCCTCGGTCTCGACATCCGGCTCGCGCTCGGCACCCTGCCGGAAGACAGCCAAGACCGTGCGTCGTTGGAGGAGGCGCTCATCCTGGTGCACGAATGCGTCGACCGGGTGCGCGCCATCTCCACCGGGGTATCTCCGCCACTGTTGGCGACCCGCGGGTTCCGCGCCGCCGTCTCCTCCCTCGTTCGGCGCCACGATGCACCGGTGGACATCGATGACCTCCCCGAAGGTCGTCTGCCGCCCGATGTCGAACGCGCCGCGTATGCCGTCGTGGCCGAAGCACTGGCCCGAGGAGCAACGTCGCTGCGGGCGACAGAAATCGACGGCGAGTTGACCGTCGTAGCCGACGGAACGTCCCCGGGCGCCGACGGAGTGCTGCCAGACCTCGTGGTCGCCCTTGGTGGAAGGATCCACCTCGGCGACTCGAACATCGAGGCGGTCATCCCGTGCGCGTGGTAGTGGCCGAGGATCAATTGCTGACCCGCGAGGGGTTGATCAAGATCATCACCCAAGCTGGTGACGAGGTCGTCGGCGAAGCCGCAGACTTCGACTCGGTTCGTCGTTTGGTCGCCCAGGAACTGCCCGACGTCGTCATTCTCGACATACGCCTACCACCCACACACACCGACGAAGGTTTACGGGTAGCAGACCAGGTCCGCTCGCTCTATCCCGAAGTCGCCGTGTTGATCCTGTCTCAATACGTCGAGGCCGAGTACGTCATGCCACTGATCGCCAACGGCATCGGTCGCGTTGGCTATCTGCTCAAGGACCGGGTGATGGACCCCGCCGCGATCGTCGACGCGATGCGCCGTGTTGTCGCCGGTGAGTGCGTGATCGATCCGGCCATCGTCGCCGAGTTGCTACGTCCGAAGGCCGACGCGCTCGCCGCGCACGGCCTGTCGAAACGTGAACGCGAGGTGGTTGCCCTACTCGCCGAGGGCCTCAGCAATACCGGGATTGCCAAGCGCCTGTGGCTCTCCGAACGAACTGTCGAAGTGCACGTTCGCAACATCATGGACAAACTCGACCTCACGGAAGATCAGGACCTCAATCGACGGGTGGTCGCGGTGCTCACCTACCTCGGGGCGCGCCCTCAATGACCTTCCGCTCGCATCGACGCGGCTGAGCCGCCGGCCTGAGACCCGCTGGGTCGGACCGACGGCGTCGCCGCACAAAGGGGTCAGTTGCTACGTGTGTAGGGACCGGCCACGATCCCCGTCGGACCGTCACCGAGCGTCACACCCGCACCGGGGGCACGGGTGAGCGTCAGTTTGTCACCGAACACCGACCAGTGATAGCGCCAAGTCTCGCCGGCGCCGCATTGCGTGCACGTACCCAGGATCTTGATGATGACCAGATCGCCGTCGACCCAAACCCCAGTGCTCGGGAGATGACCGCCGCCGACCGAGTAGTCGAAGTGCCCATCGGGGGTGAAGGTGAGCTCGCTCAGGCCCACCCCACCAACTTCGTTACCCAGCGGGTGGGCCTTGTCGAAGAGTTCCTGGGTGACGTCGAGCTTCCAGACGCCCACTAGTGCCGCAGCGGCGCCCGTCAGTGCAACCGGGTCCGAATCGGGCGCCGCCCCAGCGACGCACTCGAGCGCTGCCGGAGTTGCGATCCCCGCGACGGATCTGTCGATGTCCTTGACGATCGGTCCGAGATCGGGGTCTGCCCGCATCGCGTCGGTCACGGGCTTCATCGCAGTCGACAACGCTGTCACCTCGGCCGGCGCCAGCCGGTCGACTTCGACCAGCTTTGCGTTGCACATGCTCAAGAGGGCGCCGTCTTCCTCCTGTTGCACCGCGGTCGCGCTGATCGCCGCCGACGACGAACCCGCCTTCGCAAGAACCGATCTGAAGGAACTGCTCAAACCATCGAACGCCTTCTTGTTCGCCACCACGACGAAGTGTTCGGTCCACAACGGCACGTTGCCCATGAGGTAGTGGGCGACGCTGGTCATCTCCCGGTTGGAGATGTCGCTGGCGGCGCTGTCAAGCGCTCGTTCCCCACTCTTGACCGTGTCGGTGCGATTGTCGAGCACGACGTTGGCACCGGCGGCCTTGAACGCGTCGGCGGCCACCGTCGATGCCTCGAACAGCTTCACGGTCTGGTTCGAGAGATCAGCCACGGCCTTCACGGGCGAGGGCACCCCGACCAGATAGCGCAGCCTCCCCGGCACAACGGCCAGCCCGACGACTCCCGCCTTGGCCGTCACCTCGTCGAGCATCTTCTTGGCGATCGGGCCGCCATCGACCACGCCCGCGGCGGCGACGCTGGTGATGAGACCGGGTGCTGCCAGCGGGTCGAGTGAGCGGACACCTTTGGCTTGCAGCGACTCGATCGTCACTACCCCGAGTGGAACCTTGCCCGACAGGACATCGGCGAGGATGGCCGGGTCGCCCGCCCGGCCGCTGTCGCGGTGCTGCGCCGTGTCGATCTGGATCGTCAATGCGCCGCCACTCAGCCGCTTGACCTCGTCGGTGAAGGGCGCTGCGGGGCCATCGCCGAAGGTGATCGTCGAGAGATGGAGCACCGTCGGCACAGGCGCAGCCGGAGCGCTTGACTTGTCGGTCGAGCCGCAGCCGACGAGCGCTGCGAGACACGCGATGGACAGGGTGATGGAACGAAAGGGAGCTGTCATGAGTGGCGAAGGTACGCTCGGGCCGGCTCGGCGACCACCGGGCCGGTGCGGGTTGTGAACACGTACTACCACGGGTTCGTGCTCCCGTTGGCTATGAGAGCATTTGGTCAATGCGCACGTTGATCGTCGACGACCACGAGGGCTTCCGCTCGGCGGCCCGAGCGCTGCTCGAGCGTGCCGGCCACGACGTGATCGGCGAGGCCGACGACGGCGAATCGGCCCTGACCGAATACCTGCGTTTCACCCCCGAACTCGTGGTGCTGGATCTGCAGCTGCCCGACATCGACGGGTTCGCGGTTGCAGTCGCGCTCTCTCGCGTGGCCGAGCCGCCAGCTGTCGTTCTCGTAACGGCACGGCGTGTCCAGTCCGACCTCACTCGGGCGGCTGCAGCTCCGGTCCGCGGATTGCTCCGCAAGGACGAGTTCACGCCGGAAGCGTTGGCCCTTCTCCTTCGGGGAACCGACGCCTGATGTCACCTGCACTCGCTCATGTCGTGGACATCACCGCTGGTTTGCTCCTCCTCATATCGGGCGCCGTGGCAATCGGCCGCCAACAGCGGGGGTTCGGCGCCGCGCTCGTCGCGACCGCAATCACGTGGTTCGCAGGGTCGCTGTGGGCGCCTTTGGTCTACTTGCACCGAGGTCCGATGATCGCTGTGCTCGTGTGCGCCCGATTTCGGCGTCCGGCGCCGAAGTGGTTCGTGTTGATCGCCGCCGCCGCGATCGATGGAGCGTTCCCTTCGCTGGCGCGCCTCGGCCCAGTCACACTGTGCCTCGCCGCCGCCGCGGGCTGCATCGCTATGGCCGCGACCCGACCCACCCTGCTCGCCCGAATCGGGCGCATCGCTGCATGGCTGTACGCATCAATTCTCGTCGTCGTGGGCATCTTGAGAACGTTCGGCTGGATCGCCGGCGCTGCACCGGGCACCGCGTACGGAATGGTCGTGGCCGCTATTGCCGCAGCATTCGCGTTGGCACTCGCCCAGAACTCCGTCGAGCGTCTCGTCATCGATCTAGCGGCTCTCCCCGAGACCGACTCGCTCGTCGAGAGTCTGCGCCGGGCATTGGCCGATCCGACACTGAAGCTTTCCATCGGTACCGATATCGCCGACGACCGGCCCGGGCGCACCACCAGTGTCCTCACCCGCCAGGGCGAGATCGTCGGCGCCCTGTATCACCAGCCGCTGTTGCACATCGATGCCGCGACCATCGCTGGCGTGACGACGATTGCGGGCCTGGCGTGCGACGCCGAAATCAAGCGGTCACTCGCCGGTGAGTCGCTCGACGCGATCGATCGCTCGTCGCGCCTTCTGGCCGACGCTCGATCGCGCGAGTCTGAAGCGCTTGCACGTCGCGTCCGGCAGGGTCCGTTGGTGCACATCGACCGGGCGATCGCCTTGGTCGGTGATCACCAGCTCTCCGGGCAACTCGCCGCCGCGCGCCGTGAGGTCTTGGATGTGGCGAATGGACTTGCGCAGGCAACGATGACATCTGCGCATCTGGCGTCGGCGCTCGCTGACCGCACTGCGAGCTCCCCGGTGCCTGTCGAGCTGGTCGTCGATGTTGCCGGCCTCACCGACCGCGCAGCCCAGACTCTGTTGCTCATCTGCTCGGAGGTCACCACCAACACCGTCAAACACGCGTCTGCGTCGATGATCTCACTGACCCTCCGGCTCTCGCCCACTCACCTCGATGTCGACATCGTTGATGATGGCTGCGGTGGCGCAGACCCGCGCGGCTCTGGGCTTCGCGGTGTTGCCGAACGTGTGGCGGCACTCGGAGGCCACCTCACAATTGACAGCCCACCGGGCCTCGGCACCCGCGTGCGGATCACCGCACCTCGATCGGCGGTGGTGGCATGACCGCCCGCATTCGACTACTCGCTACGTTGTGCGCCCTCGCCATCGCCATAGGCCTGCTGGCCGCGACGCGCCAACCATCGTTCGCACTTGCCGGACCCACCGGCTCGGTTCGTTGGTTGACGTGGTCGTTGGCGGCGTTCGCGTCCGGTGTCGCTGTCCTGCGAGCCCGTGTCAACCCCGTAGCTTGTTCGCTGCTCGCCACCGCGGCAGCCGGTGTCATCCTCGCCGAATCCGCCGGCCCAGGAGCCCGAAACGCGATCACTTACACCATTGCTATCCTCGCCGGTGGCAGCGTGGCCGGCCTCAGCGTGGTCGGAGTTGCGCTGCTGATGCGACGCCACCGCGCCGAACGCGCGGCCATGTTCCTCGCCGTCATCGGCACGCTCGCGGCAGGACCGCTCACGGCGATGGTGCACGATCCACGACGTTCCGGTTGCTTCGCGTGCCAGCACAACATGCTTGCCTTCACGAATTCACCCCGGATCGAGGATCTGTTCTCACACCTCGGCGCCATCATTGTCGTGGTGGCGGCATTGATCCTGCTCATCCGCTCGCTCGGCGCCGGGTCGGCAGCCGTCGTCGTTTGCGCTGGGGGCATCGGTGTGGCCGTCGCAGTCGCATTGCCGACATTCTTCGGCATCAGCCGGAGCGACTCCGGCTGGGCTCGACTTGCTGCGGTCGTCGGTCTGTCGGTCACCGTCACCTCTCTGCTCTGGACACCCTTCGTTCAATGGCGCAATCGACGTGCCCTGGCGCAACTCGTGGTTCGTATCGCCGATGCGCCGACCGGTCACTCGCTGGAAGAATCGCTCTCGCTCGTGCTGCGCGACTCGACCGTGCGATTGCGATACCCACTCGATGAAGCCACCTTGATCGATGCTCACGGAGTCACCGTCGACTGGCCGAGCGGTCCGCTGACCTCGCTCGAGCGTGACGGCCACGTGGTCGCGAACGTCGAACACG
>JANYKU010000035.1 GCA_025358075.1 Ilumatobacteraceae bacterium | reverse complement strand
GAGCGCGTCGCTCGCGGCCGCGTAGTCGACCTGGCCGCGGTTACCGAACGTGCCCGAGATGCTCGAGAACAGCACGACCAGGCGAACGTCATGTCGCTGATGGCGGTGGGGATCTCGTCGCGCTTGAGCATGAAGATGTCGTCGACGTCGTGCCAGAACCCTTCCTTGACGAACACGTTCGACAGCTCGCGCATCTTGCGCCACATCACGCTGATGCCCCAGTGCTCGACGTAGAAGTTGTGGTTCTCGACGTAGTGGAACACCGTGCGACTGAGGCCGAGCTTGGCTTCGAAGTTGGCCTTGTCGTCGCCGTCGAGGAGGTCGATGTATTCCGACGCGACGCGATCGCGCTCGGCGATCACGGCCTCTTGCGGCGTGTCGATCTCCTCACCCGCTTGCAGCTTGCGGATGTACCCGCGCATGAACGAGAACGGGATGTCGAGTCGCTCGGCCCACACCGCATCGGTGTGGTAGAAGCCGGTTCCGTTGGAGTAGTTGAACCACGGATATTTCGCCTTCTCGTACTCGGCCAACCAGGCTTCGCCGCCGTCTGCAGCACGAACAGCGGCCAGCGCTTGGTCGACGGTGCCCTCGCACAGGATGTCGGCGACGCCGCGCTCGACGGCGAGGCGGGCGAGGCGACGCAACTCCTCGTCGGGGCGGAACAGATCGACCTCGATGCCGGCGACCATCTTGGCGATGGACAGATCTGGGATGCTGGGGAAGACCTGCTTGCAGAACCCGAAGTAGTCGAGGTACGCGGCGTAACCGAGGTTGAGCATCTCGAAGTGGAGCTGCCACAGCTCGAGGGAGAGGTCGACCAGCTCGTGATAGCCGTGTTGCAAGTCGTACACGTTGCTGCGGCCGGCATGCCCGGTGACGACTTCCAGCGGCACCATGTCGGGCAGCGGTTCATAGCTCAGCGCCTCGAGCTTGGCAATCACTTCCTTGGCCTTGACGATCCACTCCGCCTCGATGGAGTCCCAGTTGGCGTAGTAGTGCCCGGCGCGTTGCATGAAGTGCTCGACGCGACCGGGGATGTCGGCAGGGTTCGCCACGCCGACCGGCGCCAGGTAGAACCATCCGTTGACGATGCGAATGTCAATGCCCATCGCCGGCGGGACGATGTAGTGGCGGCTGTTGTACGAACCGAGCGAGGCGAAGGCGTACTCGACCAGGCTCATGTCGAACGGCGGCATGACCGTCGGCAGGTGGATCGCGTCGCGGAACCAGAACATCGACTCGTCGTAGTCCTTGCGCGCTTCGCTGAACAGCAGATGGTACGGGTAGAGGTCTTCCCAGCCCTCGGCGCCAGGCGGCGTGGTGATGGAAAACGGGCTGTCGAAACGGTCCTTGCTCATGAGGTTCCCCCAGTGGTTGTTGTGTCGCTCAGTGTTTGACTTGTACGGGCCGCAGCAGGTTGTCGACGACTCCCTCGACACCCGTGTGCAACCCGTGACTGACCTGGCGGGGCTTGTTGCTCCACACCGTCTCGGCACGGCTCTGCAGCAGATGCACCGTGTGCCCTCCGTCGTCGTCGACGGTGACCGCCCACTCGACATCCTGCGGACGTCCGAAGTGCTTCTCGGCTCGACGAGCAAGCTTGGCGATCTCTTTGATCTCGCCGTCGGTCAGACTCGGTGACGTGCTGCGCTCGGCATCGAGCGGCCGTTGCACCATCTCGTCATCCTCGATGCAGCACTCCAGCTCCTTCGTAGACACCGTGCGCTTGGTGATCTCGAAGACGACCTTGTCGATCATGTAGTTGTCGGGCGTGACGATGCCCGAGACCACCGATTCGCCGAGCCCGAACGCCGAGTCGATCACGATCGTCGAGCGGTCTCCGTTGGTGGGATTCAAGGTGAAGGCCACCCCTGCCGCTTTCGGCAGAACCATCTGCTGGACGGCGACGCTCATCGCCACGTCGGCATGTGGATACCCGTTCTCGTGGCGATAGGCGACGGCCCGATCGGTGTAGAGACTGGCCCAGCAGCGGACCACGTGGTTGACCACGCGGTCCGCGCCACGAATCCACAGGTAGGTGTCTTGCTGGCCGGCGAACGAGGCATCGGGCATGTCTTCCGCCGTGGCGCTGGACCGCACCGCCACCGCGACGTTGTCGACACCGGTGTGCTCGCACAGCTGGCGATACCCAGCGCGAACCGTGGCCTCCGCTTCAGCCGACGGCCCGGCATCGAGGACCATCTGGCGGCAGTGCGCCGCCGCTTCGCTGAGCGCGTGCAAATCGCTGACGTCGAGATCGTCGAGGAGCTTGTGCAGCACCGGCCCGACGTGATCTCTGCTCATCGAATCGGCAAAGGCATGCGTCGTGACGGCGAAACCTGGCGGAACCGGTAACCCCGCCAGTGTCATTGCGCCGAGGCTGGCGCACTTGCCGCCGATGACGGGCCGGTCTGATTCCTGGAAGTCGCTGAAGAAGATGGCGTGATCCGCCACTACCACGACACCCCTTCGTAGGCATCCCAGCAACGGCGAGTGGCCTCGGCCCCGGCGAAGTATGCGGCCCGCGCCGAGCGGCGCTTCTCTTCGGTGTCGAGGTACCGTTCGGCGAACTCGCCGACGTGGCCGCCGTGGTCTTCGTCGACCATGATGTGGATCGTGTGGAAGGCGTAGTCGTCGGGCTCGAGCAAGTCGCCGTAGTGGTGCTTGAAGCCCTCCACCGCACGAATGTACGCGGGAGGGATCTGGTTCTCGATGCCGAGGCTGGCGCCGAACTGGAACTCGTACCACGGCCGCTGGTGGGCGAGGTTGTAGAGGAAGCTCTCGCTGAGGACTGCCTCGACGTTGGGTGTTGCGGTCGTGATCACCTCGTCGGGTGCGCCAAGGGCGCGAGTGAACTGGAACAACCAGTGCAGGTGACCGTGGCCCGACTTCGACTGGATGCCGAGCACCTCTTCGCCGATGTTCTCGATCACGCTCTCGGTCATCTCGTAGGGGATGCGCCCCAACCAGATCGAGAGGAACCGACGCGTGTGATACGTGACGCCGTGATAGTGCTGGCGAGCCCAGCCAACGAGCTCTTCCTTCGTCGCTTCGCCCTGCACAACGCGCTCGACCCAGCGGGCCTTGTCGAGGGTGCGGCCCGAGGCGACCAGTTCCGCGCGTATCTCCTCTACGAATGCTTCACCATCGAACGCCATGACGAACCCCCTCGTGTTTCGGTACACGCCGACTGTCGCACTCGCACCGCCGGTCCTCAAGGTCGGCGTTCCGGATATCGGAACGACCGGACCACCGCGTCACGCCACTCTGCTGCGATGATGAAGCCGTGCAATCGACCGACCTCGCTGATCTGATTCGTCGCCGCCGCACCAGCATGCTGGTCGACAAAGAACGCCCCGTACCGATCGACCTGATTCGTGATTTGTGCGACTTGGCCCAGTGGGCGCCGAACCACAAGCGCACCTGGCCGTGGCGATTCGCGGTTGCCGAGGGCCCGGCCCGTGCCCGCCTCGGCAATGCGGTGGCCGAGGCGATGCAGGCCAACGGCGATCCGCCGGAGAAGGTCGACAAGACCCGCACCAAGTACCTGCGCACACCGGCCATCGTTGTGGTCGGATCCGCCGCGGGCGACTCACCGCAACGCAGCGGCGAGAACCGCGACTCCGTGGCCGCGGGGATCGAGATCATGTTGCTCGCTGCGACGGCGCACGGCCTGGCCAGCTATTGGAGCTCGTGCCCGAAAGGGGCGAACGACACCGTCGCCGACATCTGTGGGTTCGAACCAGGCACGCACATCACCGGCCTGATCTACCTCGGCTGGGCCACGTCGAGCATCGAACCGCCGCGGCGGCCCGCTCCCCACGTGCACGTGATCGCTGCCGACTGAGCTCGTCGGGTCTGGTGATCCCACCCGCGACGAGCCACACGCAGGCCGCAAATATGCCCGCCCCCTCAGGCGGGGACATTCGATACCTACGTCGGCACCCGCCCGGAGATCAGCCCCAGATGCTCTTGCGCGGTGCCGGCGTCACCACGACGGCACCGTTCAGCGTGCCGATCGGCGTGATGCACAACCGGGTCTCTCGGCCGTTGACCTTCGATTCACACTTGCCGCAGATGCCTTCTTGGCAGCCACGACGCGGCCGCACGTGTTCGGCGATCTCGCGGATGGCTTTGAGTGCCGCCATCGTCGGATCGGCGAAGATCGAGTACTCGACGTCGTCGACCGTCAGCACCGTGACCACGGGAGGCTCACCGAATCCGGGAAAGCCGCCGCCATCGGGAACCGAGGTGGACGTGTCGATGGTCATGCGTACCAGGTCGGCGTGGCGAGCGTCGGGATTTCCAGTTCCAGACCGCGCCCTCGGTAGGTCAGCACCGCGTGTTCGTGATCGTCGTAGACCTTGATGCGCACATCTTCGGTGTTGTTCGGCTCGCCGGGATCATGGCCAACAGCAGAAGCAGCAACCGCGCGGATCGGCCCGGAGTGGCCGCACATGTAGATCGCCGTGCCGGGCGCGCTGTCTTTGACTGCGTCGGTGATGCCTTGCCAGTGACGGCGCACGACGATCATCGGCGGCTCGAAGTAGAACAGCGGTTGGGTGAGCCACACCGTGATCGGGTCACCGCCGGCCTGCAGCACGCGGTAGAACCGGTTCATCTCGGTGATCCAACCCGGGCGATCGCCGACACCGAATCGCTGGTAGCCCTCGTGGATCTGGGCGAACTCCTGGAAGGCGGCAGTCACGTCGACCTCGCGGCCGCCGGCCCAGACCTGGAAGTTCTTGAACGCCTCGACCGGATACGGCTCTTCGACGTTGACGTCGACGATGCCGTAACGGCTCAATGCCTGCAGCACTCCGCTGCGCACGCCGGTGGCTGTCTCGGTCGCACGTGCGGTCGGTGCATGCGGAAACTTGACGGTCATCCCCTCTTTGAGGCCTTTGGCCAAGTCCTGGCCCTTGCGGTGCGCTTGCCAATGGCCGAGCGGAGTGAGCGCCCCATCGGTGATGTAGCCCTGTGTCTGGCCGTGGCGGATCAGGCGGACGTCGATCGAGGTGGTGATCCGCTTGCGGAACTCACCGGGGAACTGCTCGCGCGGCGACACCGTCTCGCGGGCGAACTCCTCGGTGCGACCCGGCGGTGAATCGATGCGGTCGAGCTCTTCCAGTGCCCGCAGCACGGAGCGCTCACGCGCCCGCAAGACGAACGACGGTTCCTCACTGTGCCCCTCGAGAGCCAGTGGACCAACAGGTTCTGCCTTTCGCCGCTCGTACTTGGCGAGGTACAGCGGCGCGTCGTCGCGTGTGATGCTCATGTGTAGATGGAGACGAACGAGTCGATCACTCGGTTCTCGTAGTAGAACAGGGCCTTACCGAGCTGATCCTCCGTCCACGTGATGGTCTCCCAATCGGTGTCGGTCTTGTACCCACCGGTGAACACCTCGTTGCGATTGCCGACCGGATCGAAGAAGTAGATCGTGTGACCGCGAGTGATCCCGTGACGCGTGGGGCCGACATCGATGTCGATGCCGTTCATCCGCAAGATGTCGGCTGCCCGCCCGACCTCGGACCAGCTGTCGAGCCAGTAGGCGAAGTGGTGCAGCCCACCATTGGCTCCGCGGGTGAAGGCGATGTCGTGCGGCTGACGTGACCGCTCGAAGAAGACGATCAGTTGGTAACCCTCGTTGGTGACGAGCTGCTCGGTGAGGCGGAAGCCGAGCACTTCGCTCATGAACCGGGCAGCGTCGGGGACGTTCTCGGTGGTGAGCAGGCAGTGGTCGAGGCGAGGCGGAGCGATGCCGACGAGATCCATCGGCATCGGCGGTGGGTTGAACAGCGGCAACCCGTTGCCGACCTTCTCCATCTGCGCGTAGATCTCCATCGTGTGGCCGGTGGGTGAGTCGAAGCGAATCGCATCGCCCTGGCCGAGCTCGGTGCCCGCGGCGATTCGCTCGACCGTGCAGCCGTACCGCTCGAGGGTCGTCTCGTAGTCCTCGAGATCGTTGATCGACTCGGTCTTGAAGGCGACGTGCTCGAGCCCATAGCGGTTGGCGCCAGTGAGCATCAGCGAGTGATGGTCCTGCTCGTCCCAACCCTTGAGGTAGACGTGGTTCTCGTCGCGAGCAACCTCACGCAACCCCAGGACTTCGGTGTAGTAGGCGGCACAAAGCTCTAGATCAGGAGTGCGGACTTCGACGTGTCCGAGACGAAAGATGGCCATGGGCTCATCTTGGTTGTGAGCACGGCGGCACCGAAAGGACACCGTTCTGATAGATGGAACGACACTGTTCCACGAGGCGGGTCCGGCGTGAGAGCGTGTGCGCATGACATTCGATGGTGAGGCATTCGTTGACGAGATGCGTGAGGAGCTGCAGGCCTCGGGTCGCACGCTCGACCAGGCCGACTGGGTGAAGCGAACCGAGCAGGGTGAGGCGACCAAGGAAGACCTCGTCGCCTGGGCTCGCCAGCACTATCACGGCGTCACCTACCACACCCGGCGGGTCTTGTCGGCGTGGGTCGTGCGCGTTCCCTACGAGATGACCGATGGGATCATCGACAACATCGCCGAGGAAGTGCTCGGTACGACTTCGAAGTCGGGGTTCGGTCACTTGCACTGGCTGTTCGAGTTCACCCGTGCGCTCGGTGCACCCGACGAAGTCATCACCGACGCCACACCGAACGTCGACGCCATGGCGTGCAGCAGCTTCCTCTACCGCCTGGCACTTCAGGAACCGTGGCACGAGGTGATGTTCGGCGGGGTCCTCGCCATCGAGAACCAGATCCCGCCGGCGTACATCAAGGCCGTCGCCGGGTTCAAGGCTCACTACGCCGACATCCTGCAACCCGACGACTATGCCTTCCACACCATCCACATCACGGTCGATGAGGATCACGGCGGACACGTCGGCGAGTTTGCCGAGCAGCACCTCGACACCGACGCCAAGCGTCGTTCGGCACGCGCCGCGTACTTCACGGGCGCCGAGCTGACCCGCCGTTGTTGGGACAGCATGGCCGAGTGCGCCTGGTAGCTCCCCGCGCTCGAGCTTGTCGAGGCATCTAGGGTGTCGCGGTGGCCGCCAAAGGACGAGAGTCACCGGAGTCCGCGGTAGCGCGAGCGCTTGCCGTGCTCACGGCGTTCACGTTCTCCGACCCCGTCCTCGGCGTTTCCGAGCTGGGCAGGCGGGTGCATCTACCGAAGAGCACGGTCCACCGGTTGCTGAGCATCCTGGTCGACGAGGGCTTCGTCGAACGCACTCCGGATGATCGCTACCGGCTCAGCCTGAAGCTGTACGAGATCGGCCAAGAGGTCGTCAGCACGCGCGTGCTGCGCCAGGTCGGACACGTTCCCCTGGAGCGGTTGCACAACGACAGCAGCGAAGCAGCCCACCTGGCGGTGCTGTCGGGTGCCGATGTCGTGTACCTCGACCGGCTGGAGAGCCCGCAGATGATGGGCCTCTTCACCAAGGTGGGCAGACGACGGTCCGCACACGCCACGTCGTCCGGCAAGGTACTGCTGGCCTACGGAACGCAAGCCGCCGTCGACGACGCGGTTGCCGCCGGGCTGCCCCGCCTGGGGCCGCGCACGATCACGACGCGCACGAGGTTGAACCAGGTGTTGGCCGAAGTCCGCAAGGCCGGCTACGCGATCAGCACCGACGAGTCCGCCCCCGGCGTCGTGTCGATCGCCGCGCCGATCTTCGATCAACTCGGAACGTGCGTGGCGGCCGTGTCGGTTGCCGGCCCGCTGATCCGAATGTCTGCTGATCGACACGACCAGTTGGTGCGCATGGTGGTGCGGACTGCGGCGGCGATCTCCAAAGCGCTCGTCAGCGACCCGGCCGCGAACCGCTGACGATCGAGACCCCGTCGAGCGACGTCGACGCCACCTGGCACAACCGCGTCGGGGCGCCATCGACCAGCGACTCGCACGTGCCGCAAAGCCCTGACTCGCAGCCCCGGCGTGGCCGGTCGTACTTGGCGAGAAGCCGTATGGCGAACAACGCCGACACATCAGACCACGTGGCGAACGAAAACGTGCGGCCGTCGATCTCGAAGGTCACCTCTCGTTCGAAGGCCTTGCTCACTCGCACAGGGTAGGCATCACCGTGCGATCCAGTTGATCGATGTGTCCCGCTCGCCGGAACGACGGCTTGGCACAGAAGCCGGGAGTGGGTGAAGATGCACGACCATGAGCCTGGACCTGAGCGACACCAATCGATACGGCGACGAGCTGTACGCGGCGCTGGTCGATCGGCGAACCGTGCCGAACCTGCGCGATCGAGTGCCGGGCTTGCAGCTCGAAGACGCCTACCGGATCCAGTCGCGAATGGTGCAACGGCGACTCGACGCCGGCGAGACGATCGTCGGCAAGAAGGTCGGCGCGACCAGTGTTGCCGTGCAGAACTTGCTCGGGCTGTACGAGCCCGACTTCGGCCAGCTGCTGTCGGGGATGCAGTACCTCGACGGCGACACGATCGAGCTCAGTTCGCTGATCCAGCCGCGCGCCGAAGGAGAGGTGGCCTTCGTGTTGAAAGCCGACCTCGCCGGGCCGGGGATCACCGCCATCGATGTCCTACGGGCCACCGACTATGTCGTGCCCTGCTTCGAGATCGTCGACTCACGCATCGACAACTGGGACATCAAGGTCTTCGACACCGTGGCCGACAACGCGTCGTGTGGCGTGTTCGTGGTGGGCACCGAACCGAAGGATCCGCTGGAGCTCGACCTGGCGCTGGTCGGTATGACGATCGATGTGCGCAAGCCCGGCGACACCGTCGGCGAGTTGTTCGCCACCGGTGCGGGCGCCGCAGTCAAGGGCTCGCCAGTCAACTCCGTCGTATGGCTGGCCAACATGCTCGCCGAGATGGGCACGCCGTGCCGCGCCGGCGAGGTGATCCTCAGCGGCTCGTTGACCGTGATGGCCTGGGTCAAGGAACCGCAGACCATCACGGTTGAGTTCGGCGGGTTGGGCAGCTGCACCGTGACGTTCGTGTGAGCAAGTTCGAGTAGGGAGCATTGTCGTGGCACTTTCCGCATCAGTCATCGCCGATCTGGCCGGCATCATCGACGACGCCCAACACAACGCTGCGGAGATCGTCAAGCTCACCGACGCCCATCCCGACATGGACGTCGCCGACGGGTACGCCGTGCAGGCTGAGCTGTGCCGGAAGTGGCAGGCCGATGGGCGGCGGCTCACTGGCTACAAGGGTGGCCTGACGTCGAAGGCCAAGATGGTGCAGATGGGGCTCGACACGCCGGTGTTCGGCGTGTTGATGGGAGACACGTGCGTGCCCGACGGCGACGTCGTCGATATGACACAGCTGATCCATCCGAAGGTCGAGGCCGAGATTGCATTCGTCACGTCTCGGGAACTGTCGGGCGACGTGTCGATCGACGAGGTGCTGGCCGCGACGGAGTTCGTGCTACCCGCCATCGAGGTGATCGATTCACGGTTCAAGGATTTCAAGTTCGATGTGCAGAGCGTGATCGCCGACAACACCTCGGCCGCTCGCTACGTGGTCGGCGGTTCGCCGCGTCGGCCCGCTGGTCTCGATCTCCGCTTGCTCGGTGTGGTGATGGAACGCAACGGTGAATTGGTCGGCACCGCCGCGGGCGCCGCGGTGATGGGTCACCCGGCAGCATCGGTCGTCGCGCTGGTGAAGTGGTTGGCTGGCGCCGGGCAGGCCTTGCCGGCCGGGAGCCTGGTGATGACCGGTGGTGTCACCGAGGCGGTGGCCGTGCACGCAGGCGATCACGTGACTGCCCGCGTGCAAAACCTCGGAACGGTCGGCGTGCGTTTCGCCTAGGTCTCGTCGCGCGGTTGGGCGTTGAGCATGCGCACGATGCGCAACTCGATCGCAGCGTGCACGTGGGCCTCAAGAAGATCACCCATGGGCGTGACCACCACCGGCACGACTTCGCTTTCGGCGATCCACTGACCGTTGGCCTCTTCCCACGGGTAGAAGCCGTCGGGCTCGAAGTCGTAGCGATAGATCGGAGTGCTGCGCATGCGCTGAAGCCAGCCCGATTCGATGGCGTGCACTCGCGACGCTGTCGTCGCCAGCCGCGTCTGGAACGAGCCGACGTCGCCGGCTCGCAGCGGCCAGATGGTCACGCGCGGACAGTCGCGCGGGAACCAGTACAGAGGCGCGTGCTCGGCGTCGATGGCCCACACCGCGCGTCGATGCTCGGGGTTGGTGCGCGGCACATGCGGAACGAACCGGACGATCGACGGGTCTTCGCTGAAGTGGTGCAAGGCGTTGGTCGTCATCGGCCAGAGCTCGTTTCACGGAAGTTCTGGCGGTCGCCGACGGGCTGGATCGGCGGGGCTCATGAGGCCGACCGCGTTGCCATCAGGATCTTCGATGATCGCATATCGGGCACCCCAGAACGCGTCGTACGGCGGCTGCTGCCCGATGTAGCCAGCTGAGGTCATGCGCACGTAGGTCGCATCGACCTCGTCACGCGAGGCAAGCCGAAAGCCCAAGACTCCGGTCCGGCCGCCGGCACCTCCCGGCCATCCGCAGTTCCAGTGGCGTGCAAACTCGACACTGTCGAAGTCGAGATCGACGCCATCGCCGAGGCTCGCAGATCGATGGTGATCCTGCCACTCTGGCAGGCTGTCGGGGATCTCGAGGCCGAGGAGCCGGTAGAAGCCGACGGTTGCAGCCATGTCAGCGACGACGAGGTTGAACTGATCAAAGCCAGGTCGGCCAGTCGTCATGGGTAGATCCTCGATCAGAACACGGCTTGCAAAAAGATCACGACCGCAACGAACACGACGGCGAAGGCGATCACGAGGAGGGCGGCACGCTGCATGGGCCGGCGATACGCCTTGCGACGCGGATCCTTGCTCGTCAAACCCTCGACGAAGTTTCGCGTCGAACGGATCTGTCCTTCCGGGGTGTACAACTCCCCCGGGCGACTCGTCGCCGGCTGCCAGCCATCATCGGTGTTGTGATCCTTGTGAGCGGCCATCTCCAGAAGTGTAATGACGCCCAGCGAGGGCGCTGACCGCTTGCGCTCGACGGGCTGATCACCTAGGAATTGGACATGAACCGGTTCACGGATCTCGTCGGGAGCAGGTGGCCGTTGCAGCAGGCCGGGATGAGCGGCACGGCCACCGCAACGCTCGCTGCAGCCGTCTCCAACGCCGGCGGGCTCGGGATGATCGGTGTGGGTCGGCAACACCTGGCGGTCATCGAGCGGTACCTCGACGAGGTGGCCGCGCTCACGACTGATCCGGTTGGTTGCACGTGTATCGCCCACCTCGTGCAACCCGATGTCGTCGAGCTGGTGGCATCGCGCTTGCCGATCGTCGAGTTCTTCTACGAGTGGCCTGACCCCGCACGTGTCCCGGCCAACGTGATCTGTGGTTGGCAGGTGGGCTCTGTCGATGAAGCCAAGGCGGCTGTCGACGCCGGCTGTCGCTACGTGATCGCCCAGGGGATGGAGGCCGGCGGTCACGTACGCGGCCACGTCCCATTGGCCGAGTTGCTCCCCGCAGTTCGATCGGCCGTCGACGTGCCGGTGGTCGCCGCCGGTGGCATCGGAACGGCCGCAGCAGTTCGTGCCGCGCTGCGACTTGGTGCCGACGCAGTGCGGGTCGGCACACGGTTCGTCGCCACTCGCGAGTCGTACGCCCACCCCGCGTACATCGATGCGTTGGTCGGCGCAAGCTCGGATGATTCGGTGCTGACCGAGGCCTTCGGGATCGGCTGGCCCAACGCGCCACACCGCGTGCTGCGGTCGGCCATCGACGCGGCCGGCGCGGCACCGAGCGACGTCGTCGGCGAGACCGTCCCACGCGGCGGGAAGCCGATGCCGATGCTGCGGTTCGGCGCCAGCTCCCCCAACCGCGACACCACCGGCGACATCAGCGCGATGGCGCTCTACGCGGGTGTGTCCGTCGGCGCGGTCGACAGGGTGATGACCGCTGCCGAGGTCGTCGCCGAGCTGTGCGCCGGCTTCGACTGAACCGTCATCCCCCGCGTTGGCGTTCCGCACATAGGAACGCGAGGTCTTCCTCGACCCTCCCCGATGGGGCAGAGTACGGGCCATGGCCAAGCTGACCGCTGCGATCGTCGGTTCCGGAAACATCGGTACCGACCTGATGTACAAGTTGATGCGTTCCGATGTGATCGAGCCGCGCTACATGATCGGCGTCGACCCGCGCAGCGACGGATTGGAGCGGGCCCGCCAGGCGGGCCTCGAGGCGTCAGCCGAAGGAGTCGATTGGCTGCTCTCGCAGAAGGAGCTTCCCGACTTCGTGTTCGAAGCGACCAGTGCCTACGTGCACGTCGCCAACGCACCGAGATACGCGGAACTGGGGATTCGAGCCATCGACCTCACGCCGGCCGCGGTCGGCCCGTTCGTCGTGCCGAGTGCCAACATCGACGAGCACCTCGACGCCGTGAACGTCAACATGGTCACCTGCGCCGGGCAAGCCACCATCCCCATCGTTCACGCCGTCGCTGCGGTCACCGAGGTCGAGTATGCAGAGATCGTGGCCACCGTCGCCTCGGTCTCGGCCGGGCCCGGCACGCGGGCGAACATCGACGAGTTCACCCGCACCACATCGCGGGCCATCGCCGAAGTCGGTCGTGCCGGCCACGGCAAGGCGATCATCGTGCTCAACCCGGCCGACCCGCCGCTGATCATGCGCGACACGATCTTCTGCCAACTACCACGCGACGCCGACGAGAAGCTGATCACGAAGGCCGTCGAAGATGCCGTGGCCACCGTCGCTCAATACGTTCCCGGGTACCGGCTGAAGTCACCGCCGCAGTTCGGTGAATCACGCGACGGCCGGCCACGGCTGGCCGTGCAGGTCGAGGTGGAAGGCGCAGGCGACTACTTCCCGCCGTACGCCGGCAACCTCGACATCATGACGGCGGCGGCTGCGGCCACCGGCAATCGAATCGCCAAGCACATGAACGGAGCAACGTGATGCCGTATTCACCAAACCTCGATGTGCGGATGACCGACACCTGCCTGCGTGACGGCTCGCATGCCAAGAGCCACCAGTTCACCGAGCAGCAAGTGCGCGATGTCGTTGCCGCGCTCGATGCGGCGGGCATGCCGGTGATCGAGGTCACCCACGGCGACGGCCTCGGTGGCTCGTCGTTCAACTACGGGTTCTCACTCACCGACGAACGGCTGCTGATGAAGGCAGCCGTCGAGACGGCCAAGCAGGCCAAGATCGCCGCGTTGATGGTTCCCGGCATCGGCACGATGGACGACATCCGCTTCATCCGCGACATCGGCCTGTCGATCGTTCGCGTCGCTACGCATTGCACCGAGGCCGACGTTTCGATCCAGCACTTCGGCCTGGCGCGGGAACTGGGGTTGGAGACCGTCGGGTTCTTGATGATGGCGCACGGCCAGCCGCCGGAGCTGATCGCCGAGCAGGCGCGGATCATGGCCGATGCGGGCTGCCAGTGTGTGTACGTGGTCGATTCCGCCGGGGCGATGATCCTCGAAGACGTGCAACATCGTGTCGAGGCGGTCGTCGCCGAGCTCGACGGCGACGCCCAGGTCGGCTTCCACGGGCACGACAACCTCGGCATCGCCGTGGCCAACTCGGTGATCGCGGTACGTGCAGGCGCGGTGCAGATCGACGGTTCGGTCCGCGGGTTCGGGGCCGGTGCTGGGAATACGAGAAATGAGGTGTTCGCCGCCGTCGCCGACCGGTTGGGCATCAAGACCGGCATCGACGTGCTTGCACTGATGGATGTCGCCGAAGACGTCGTTCGCCCGGTGATGGACAGCGAATGCATCATCGATCGCCTGGCTCTCGTGATGGGCTATGCCGGCGTGTACTCGAGCTTCTTGAAGCACGCCTTCCGCGCCGCCGAGCAGTACGGCGTCAGCGGCGCCGACGTGCTGATGAAGTGTGGCGAGCAGAAGCTGGTCGGTGGTCAGGAAGACCAGATCATCTTCATCGCGGCCGAGCTCGCCGCAGCCAACATCTAGGTGTTCGGGCCGACGTCGCGCGCCCGCTGAAGCATCAGCTGCTTACGCGTGTCCGCGACGAGTCGATCGCATTCGCGGATCTTGTCGAGCACATCTGCAAGATGAACCGCGGCCTCTGCCACACGATGCGGGATCGCGTCGTGCTGAAGCAGTGGGATCACCTCACGGAACCCGACGCGGTCCAGGTCTTCGCCGAGGCGCACCACCACCTCGTTCGTCGGAAACATCCGGTGGAGCTCAGCGCCCAGCGACATCGCCTCCCGCCAATGATCCCGCGCCCGATCGATGTTCTCGCCGAGGTATTGCACACCCAGGTCGGCCGACACCTCGGTCGGTGTGCGCACCACTCCGAAGAACAGGTTGCGCCACCACGGTCGCCGACCAGACCGTGCCAGATCGGCGACGCGCAGGAGGCTGGACGTCGCACGGATCTCGTCGAGGAGGTAGTCCAACGTGGTCAGGGCGGTGGGCGCCGGTGTGTCAGTCACGGTCGTGCCACTGCTCGATCGCCAGCAGCGGTACTTTCTTGCATGCTGGGTCAGCCAAGACGTCACGTGAACCTTGGCGCAGCCATCGCTGCCTCGCTCTGCAGCTTGTGCAACCGCTCGTCGTACCCGATCTGGCGGAAGAGGTCGGCCAGCGAGTCGTAGTGGCCGAAGTCCTCGGTGAACCGGCTGTTGAACGTGGTCGTCTCCCACTCCGGATGCTCCTGGACAAACAAGGCGTACTCGTGCTCGGCATGGTCCTCGAAGTCGGCGTTGAGGCGATACGACCAGGCCGGTTTGATCGCAAAGGTCAGCCACGACAACTGGTAGTAGCCGAACGCCAGCACTTGCGGCACAACCCGATTCCGCAACCACGAACCCGCCGCATCAGCGGCCACCAGTTCTTCGAGCATCAACAGGTGCCACTGCTCGTTGTCTTGTTCCCATCGGCTGATCCGAACTCGATCGAAGACTCGACGGGCGAAGCCCGGTTGGCTCGCCGTGTGGGTGACGGCGACATAGGCGACGTTCTCCCACGCCTGATAAGGAACACGAGCCACGAGCTCGAGCACACGGAACTTCTCGAGGGTGCGGGCTTCGCCGTACACCCGGTCCATCACGAGGAACAGCAGTCGCGCGCTGATCGATGCCTTGCGCCGCGGCGAACGCAACGTGGCTTGCTGCTCCTCGCGAAGCCGTGCGTGCTCCAGCCGTTCGATCGGCCCGAACGGCGGCCGACCGGAGATTGCTCGGGCGATCGGACCCTCGTCAGCCATCGGCACGCCCGCAGCCGCTCACGATCCGGCGCGGTACACGCCGAACACTGCCCGCAAGGCATCGCTGACCTCGCCGAGCGTCGCGTTGGCGCGGAGCGCTTCCTTCATCGGGCCGAGCAGGTTCTGGGTTCCCCGCGCCGCCGCGGTGACGTCGGCAAGGCGAGCCTCGACCAACGCCATGTCACGTGCCGCCTTGAACTCGGTGAGCGTTGCCTTCTGGCCACGCTCCAGTTCCGGGTCGACGGGGAAGATGTCGGGATCGCCAACGGCAGGTACGGCGAACTTGTTGAGACCCACGATGACGCGTTCGTCGTCGTCGATCGACTTGGCGTACTCGTATGCCGCCTGCTCGATCTCACCTTGCTGGAAGCCGGCCTCGATGCCAGCGACCGCACCGCCCATCTCGTCGATGCGCTCGATGTACTGCCAAGCCAAGCGCTCGACCTCGTCGGTGAGTGACTCGACGAAGTAGGAACCCGCCAGAGGATCGGGGGTGTCGGTGATGCCGGTCTCGTACCCGATGATCTGCTGGGTGCGCAGGGCGACCTGGGCGGCCTGTTGCGACGGCAGGCTCAACGCTTCGTCGAAACCGTTGGTGTGCAGGCTTTGCGTGCCACCCATCACGGCCGCCATCGACTGGACGGCAACGCGCACGACGTTGTTCTCCGGTTGCTGCGCGGTGAGGGTCGAGCCGCCGGTCTGGGCGTGGAATCGGAGCAGCTTGCTCGACTCCTTCTTGGCGCCGAAGCGCTCGTGCATCAACCGGTACCAGATGCGCCGCGCGGCGCGGAACTTGGCGATCTCTTCGAAGAAGTTGTTGTGGGCATTCCAAAAGAAACTGAGACGTGGTGCGAAGGCGTCGATGTCCATGCCTGCCGCGAGTGCGGCTTCGACATACGCAATGCCATTGGCGATGGTGAAGGCGATCTCCTGCACGGCGGTACTGCCTGCCTCGCGGATGTGGTACCCGGAGATCGAGATCGTGTTCCACTTCGGCACGTTCGCCGCGCAGTACTGGAAGCTGTCGGTGATGATCCGCATGCTCGGCCGCGGGGGGTACACGTACGTGCCGCGGGCGATGTACTCCTTCAAGATGTCGTTCTGGATCGTGCCGCTGATCTCGCTCGCAGCGACACCCTTCTCTTCGGCGACCAACTCGTAGAGCAGCAGCAGGATGGCCGCCGTGGAGTTGATCGTCATGCTCATCGATGCGGTGTCGAGCGGAATGCCGTCGAGCAACATGCGCATGTCGGCGATCGAGTCGATGGCCACACCGACCCTTCCCACCTCACCCTCGGCACGCGGGTGGTCGCTGTCGTATCCCATCTGCGTCGGCAGATCGAACGCACAGGACAGGCCGGTCTGACCGGCATTGAGAAGGAACTTGAATCGGTCGTTGGTCGACCGCGCCGTTCCGAAGCCGGCGTACTGACGCATCGTCCACAACTTGCCGCGGTACATCGACGGGTAGATGCCTCGCGTGTACGGCGGCCGGCCGGGCTCGCCGAGTCGCACTGCCGGATCCCAACCGGCAAGGTCAGCCGGCTGATAGAGCGCCTTGATCTCGATGCCCGAGTCGGTACGCCGTTCATCACTCATCACCCGTCAGCGTAGGACCGCATCCGCCGGCCGCGCACTAACGAGCGGCGACGACGGCAACCTCCATCTTCCATGCCGCACGGGCCAGGGCGGGCACGGTGACCAGCGTGCTGGCGGCCCGATGGCCGTTCATGGCGTGATCACGGGCTGCCATCACTTCCGGGAGGCAGGCCATGAAATCGACCACGACGTAGGTGGTGATGCTGACGATGTCGCTGATCTGCATGTCGGCCGCAGCGAGTATTGCGCCGATGTTCGACCAGATCACCACGGCTTGGTCCTCGACATCGTCGGGGCTCGATCCGTCGGGACGTGCCGCGACCTGGCCACTGACGTGGAGGATGTTGCCGGGGTTCTCGCTGAGCACGGCATGGGCATAGTTGGCCGCCGGCGGCGCGATCGACGACGGCTGGATCTCGCGGTTCACGGTCCGACTCTATGTGACTGGGCCACGGCCCTATCGTATGGACATGAGCATCACTGAATCCGGCGTGCGGATGATCGACGGCGTCGAGTTGACGCCCAAGCAAGTTGGCCTCGACGGACCGCCAGTGTTCGCCAGTGTCGAAGACGAGCGCCTGCACCGCAAACAGAAGCTGGCGGGTGCGCTGCGCATCTTCGGACGGGTCGGCTTCGGCGAAGGGGTCGCCGGACACATCACTGTGCGCGACCCCGAGTTCCCCGACCACTTCTGGGTGAACCCATTCGGAATGAGCTTCCGCCACGTGCGAGTCAGCGATCTGCTGCTGGTCAACCATTCCGGAGAGGTCGTCTACGGCACTCGGCCGGTCAATCGTGCCGCTTTCGTGATCCACTCAGCGATCCACCAGGCCCGACCCGACGTCATCTCCGCGGCGCACAGCCACAGTGTTCACGGCAAGGCCTTCGCGTCGCTCGGAATCCCACTCGACCCGATCACCCAGGACTCGTGCGCGTTCTACGGCGACCATCGGGTGATCACCGTGCAGGGCGGTGCTGTGGTGTTCGACATCGACGCCGGCAAGGAACTGGCCGCACACTTCCCCACCGGCAAGGCAGCGATCCATCAGAACCACGGTCTGTTCACGGTGGGCGAGACCGTCGACGAGGCGTGCTTCTGGTTCCTGTCGATGGACCGTTCGTGCCACGCCCAACTGCTGGCCATGGCCGCCGGGACACCGAAGCACATCGAGCACAGCATGGCTCAGTACACGCTCGAACAGACCGGTTTCCCGCTGGCCGGGTGGTTCAGCTTCCAGCCGTTGTGGCAGGAGATCTGCCGGACGGACCCAGATCTGTTCGACTGAAACCAACAAAGCACTTGCTTGGTTTATGTGATCGGAGTACGGTGCTCCGATGGGAGCACGCACCGGCGACGAGTACATCACTGGACTGAAGGACGACCGCACGGTCTGGCTCGATGGCCGGCGCGTCGACGTGGTCAACGAGCCCCGCTTTGCCGGCTCGTTGCGCGGCATGGCCGACTATTTTGATTACCAGCACGAGCATGCCGACGACTGCCTCGTCGAAGACGCCGAGTCCGGCGAGCTCATCAACGCCAGCCACGTCATCCCGCTCTGCGACGACGACCTGCAGCGCCGGCATCGGGCCCTCGACCGGCTGGCCCGGTATTCGATCGGCATGCTCGGCCGAACCCCCGACTACGTCAACGTCACCCTCGCCGGGTTTGTCGCTCAACGCAGCGTGTTCGAGAAGAACGGCGACACCCGCGCGGGTGAGGCCCTCGCCGCGTTCCAACGTGAGGTTGCACTCAAGGACCTGTCGCTGACCCACACGATCATCAACCCGGTGATCGACAAGGCGGTCGGCGATGTCGAGGGGATCAACGCCGACTTGGCGCCGCGCATCGTCAGGCGAACGGCCGATGGCATCGTCGTCAGTGGTTCGAAGATCCTCGGCACCCTCGGGCCATTCGCCGACGAGAACTTCGTGTACCCGGCGCACCCGTTGCCCAAGGAAGCCGACCCGGCGTACGCACTGTGCTTCTCCGTGCCGGTCGGTGCCAAAGGGCTGCACACGGTGTGCCGCGACCACTACACCGTCGAGGGCAGCCGAGCCGATCATCCGTTCTCGTCGCGATTCGATGAGCAGGATGCCTTCTTGATCTTCGACGAGATCGAGGTGCCATGGGAGCGGGTGTTCATCGCCGGCGACCTCGATGTGTACGGCAACGTGATGAAGCACGGCTGGGCTGCCAACATCATCCAGCAGACAGGCATCCGCGCCGCGGTCAAGCTCGAGTTCGCCTATGACCTGGCGTGCAAGATGGTCGAGGTGCAGAACATGGGTGCCAGATCCGAAGCCACCCAGCTGCTGGGCGAGCTGGTGACCTACGCCGACATGACACGCGCCGCAATCAGCGCCGCTGAAGCCGGCGCCCATCAGTACCGCTACGGCGGCTGGTTCTGTGCCACCGAGCCGTTCACCGCGCTTCGTGCCCTGATGCCGTCGTGGATGACGAGGGTCAACGACATCTTCAAGACGCTGGGCAGCCACAACCTGTTGTGCACCCCCAACGAGGCGGCGTTCGACAACCCCGAGCTCGGTCCGCTGCTTCGCCGCTACCTGCCCGGGGCCAACGACATCACAGCCGAAGAGCGCGCCAGGATCTTCCGCATGGCGTGGGACTTCGCCGGGTCGGCGCTGGGCTCACGTAGCGAGCTGTACGAACGCTTCTATCTCGCCAGTCAGCCGCGCAACCTGGCCGGCAACCATCTGATGGCCCAGCTCGGGCGGCAGTGGACCGATGTCGACGACTTCCGTCGCGTCTCCGGAATCGAATGACGTGGCCCGATCCCGTCGCGACGAGATCCTCTCGATCGCAGCCCAACAGTTCGCCGAACGGGGCGTAGCCAGCACCACCGTGCGCGACATCGGGTCAGCAGCCGGCATTCTTTCAGGCAGCCTCTATCACCACTTCGAGTCGAAGGAGCAGATGGTTGCCGAGCTGTTGCTACCGGTCATGCAACGCCAGGTCGGCCACTATCGAGAGCTGGCCGATGGCAGCAGCGCAGCGGCGGAAACACTTCGCGCCCTGATCAAGGTGGCCGTTGCCGAGGCCGCCCAGACACCGAGTGAGACGCGGATGTTCCGCAACGACGCCCAGTCGTTTTCGGAAATGCCGACGCTGCAGCCGGTCACCGACCTGCTGGTCGAAGCCGCCAAGTTGTGGGCGTCGGTGATCGAGCGCGGAATCGCCGACGGCGAGTTCCGCGAGGGCGTCGACGCCCGTCTCGTCGTGGCAGCGATGTTCGACGCCGTGCTCAGCACGACCCGATGGTTTTCCGGCAAACGACCGCAGAGCCCGGTTCGGGTCGGCGATGCGTTGGCCGACCTCTTCCTCGGAGGGTTGTTGCGCGCTAGCTCGACGTGATGCCCAACGACGCGGCCACGGCCGGACGGCGCAGCTTCCACACGAACCCGTCGTACAGGATGTGCAGCGCGCCGAAGAACAAGACTGCAAACGCGTACACCCGACCGTCGAAACGTGACCGGCTGAAGTAGACGAGCGCGCCGATGGCCGCGAAGTACGCGGCGTACACGGCAAGCCTGCGTGCGGGAGTTCGCGTCACAGTCGCGACCGGTGCGGCGTCGCTGCGCTTGCGCAGAGAGCTGTGCACGACGGCGAAGTATTCGATCGCATGAGCCGCCACGTACCCGGCGATACCAGCGATCGGATCGACCATGACAGCGATGACCAACCCCGCCGTGCCGAGCGCATACCAGTGCTTCGGACGGCTGGCCGCCAACCCGAGACGGCGTTCGGCCTTCCACCAACGGGCCACGAACACGAGGCCCACAAGTGCGGCGATCCAGAACAGGACCCGACTCAGCGAGGTGAGGCCGGCGAGCAGTCCGACGCTGCGTGCGTTGGTGCCACCGAAGCCCAACTTGTGCACCATGCGCTGCAGGTTGACGTACCCGCCGAGGTAGGCGATGCCGGCGATCAGCCAGGCGATCAGCATCGGTTTCTCGATCCGGCCGTGATCGTCGCCGGCCTTGCGACCGTAGATGCGCATCACGCCGTAACGCTGCATCAGCGTGTGCTCGGCGTTCCACAGCCCCGCCATCAAGGCGATGGTGGTGAGGCTGACGTTGAGCCCGATGACGATCAGGGCGAAGGCAATCCACGGGGCCCATCGGTAGAGGCGGGGATGGGCGCTTCGCTGCGCCGGGTCGCCGTAGACGAGGCCGAGGGTCAACGGTTGGTGGGCAAACGAGATCAGGAAGATCACACCCATGATCGACTGAACGGCCGTGAGGTTGGCTTCGACGGAATGCACGAGCACTGCGATCGGCAGCCAACACCACCCAAGGACAATGTCTGCCGTCGGCCCGTGGACCCACAGCCTTCTCGTCGTCTTCCGCTGCCCCGTCGCTACCAGCACGAGTCGAGATATTAGTGCGTCAGTCGTGCAACCCTGGAGCGCAAAGGCCTTCGAGGTCGCTAATGATGATGCGATCGCGGTTCTCGTAGGTCACCTGGTTGGCAGGATCCTTGCGAAGGTTGAACGTGCGGAAGCTCATGTCGGTGGTGTCGACCGACAGGATGCGACCGATCAACGGCTCGCCGAGACCGAGCAGCAACTTGATCGTCTCCAGCGCCTGGATCGAACCGATGATGCCCGGCAGCACGCCGAGCACGCCGGCCTCGGCGCAACTCGGTGCCAGCTCGGCGGGCGGCGGCTCGGGCACCATGTCGCGATACGTCGGGCCCTGCAGCGGATGGAACACGCTGACCATGCCCTCGAACCGGAAGATCGACCCGTGCACGACCGGGATGCCGAGCTTCACACTGGCGTCGTTGAGCAGGTAGCGGCTCGGGAAGTTGTCGGCACCATCGACGATCACGTCATACCCGGCGATGATGTCCATGATGTTGCTGGCGTCGAGGCGGGTGTCGTAGGTGACGACGTCTACATCGGGGTTCAGCAAGGTAAGCGTCTTCTTGGCCGAGTCGACCTTGCGATCGCCGACTCGGTCGAGGTTGTGCAAGATCTGGCGCTGCAAGTTGCTGGCATCGACCTCGTCCATGTCGACGATGCCGATCGTGCCGACCCCGGCAGCGGCGAGGTAGAGCGCAGCGGGTGAGCCGAGACCGCCGGCGCCGAGCATCAACACCTTGCTGGCGAGCAGCTTGGCCTGGCCGGCCACGCCGACCTCGGGGAGCAGCAGATGGCGTTGGTAGCGGTTGCGCTGATCAGCGGTGAGCACGATCGGCGTCTTCCACGGCCGCCCTTCGTCCTTCCACCTGCCGAAGCCACCGGCCATCGACGACACATCGGTGTAGCCGAGCTCTTGCAACGTCTTGGCGGCGAATGCACTTCGCACTCCGCCGGCGCAGTAGATGACCACCTCGGCGTTCTTGTCGAGCAGCCTGGCCTCGACCTGCGACTCGAGGTGACCCCGCGGAATGTGGATCGCGTTGGGAATCGCACCCTGGTCGTACTCGTCGGGCTCGCGGACATCGAGGGCGATCACGCCGGAGGCGATCTTGTCGGCTGCGGTGGCGGTATCGATCTCGGTGATCTCCGCTTTTGCTGCGCTGAGCAGATCTCGGAAGGTAGCCATAGGTGGAAAGCCTACCAATATGGTCGGGATTTGGCTACTGGGCTCTTCCGCTCGATTAGGGCCGGCAGCAATTCGCCGAGCGAGCCGATCAACAAGGCGTCGGCGTAGCGGTCCATGCTGGTCGGCTCGCCGTTGACGATGATGATCCGGGCACCGCTGGCCTTCGCTCGGGGCACGACGTTTGCCGCAGGAAACACCGACAGCGATGATCCCGCGGCCAACAGCACATCGCACTCCTCGGCGGCACGCATCGCCGCGTCGATCACTTCAGGAACAAGAGCCTGGCCGAACGAGACGGTGTCGCTCTTGATGACACCGACGTCACCTCGCTCGGCGCAGGCCAGGCAATGCGGGTCGGGCTCGCCGGCGCGCACCCGCTCGAGGATCTCCTGCATCGGCCGGCGGTCGTCACACGTCCAGCAGCGGCTCCAGCGCATGGTGCCGTGCACTTCGATGACGTTGCCGGGTTGATGGCCGGCTTGCTGATGTAGCTCATCGATGTTCTGCGTGACCACGGCCCGCAGCCGGCCTTGGCGTTCGAGCTCGTAGATCGCCAGATGTCCGCGGTTCGGCAGGGCGCTCCACGCCGGTGAATGCAGTCGGTTCTGCCAGGCCGCCCGGCGAACGTCGGGGTCGGCGAGGTAGTGCTGCAAGGTCGATGCCTTCTCCGCTGCCGGGTTCTTCGTCCACATCCCGTTCGGGCCGCGAAAGTCGGGGATCCCCGAATCCGTGGAGATGCCTGCACCGGTGAAGACGGTGACCATGTCGGCCGAGTCGATCCACTGCTTGGCGCGCAACAGCTCATCGGACATCACGACAGCATCTTGGCGCACGAGTGCCGTCGACGCAGTCTCGGTGTGCATCGTTGGGTGACGCCCCCGTATCGCTCCACTCAACCGCGAAGGAGGCCCGATGGCTATCGCTCAGCTCGACATCTCGGTGACCGAACCATCCCTGATGGTCGTGCCCTGGCACGACCCGGTGGTCGACTCGGTCGGCTACGACGTCCGCTCCCAATACGTCGAACTGTTCTGGCTCAACGTCCTCGGGCCGACGGCGACGTGGATCCTGCGGCGTCTCGTGCTCGGCTTCGATCGTTACCCACTCGGGTACGAGCTCGACCTCGGCGAGACGGCCAGCGCGCTCGGCCTCTCCTACACCGCGGGCACGGCGAACTCGTTCATGCGCTCGCTCAACCGATGCGTGCTCTTCGGCGTGTCGCAGCCCACCGATGGCGGTCTCGCCGTTCGCCGCCGGGTTCCTCCGGTGGCGACGCGCCACTTGATGCGGATGCCTCCGCATCTGCGCCAGGCCCACCAGCAATGGAACCTCTCGACAACGCGGATCTCGCTCGCCGATCTCGAGCGCGCTCGCGTGCTGGCCGAAGCAATGGTCGAGACGGGTGACGATCCCGACGCGGTCGAGCGCCAACTGCTCGCCCTCGGGGTGCTGCCGGCCGCAGCGATCGAGGCAACCACGTTGGCCATCAGCCGCGGCTTCTCCCCCGACGCTGCCTGAGGAACGGTGTGCAGTTAGGTTCCGTGGCGATGAAGCGAAGCAGCGAACGAATCTTGACGACGCACGTGGGGAGCCTGGCCCGGCCGGTCTCGCTGCTCGACATCATGAAGGAGAAGGAGAACGATCGGCCGTACGACAAGGTGGCGTACGCCGGCGAGGTGAAGGCCGCCGTGGCCGACCGGGTGCGCCAGCAGGTCGAGTGCGGGATCGACATCGTCGCCGACGGCGAGATGAGCAAGGTCATGTTCGTCGACTACGTCAAAGACCGCCTCGCGGGCTTCGAGACCGACGCCGAGCCGAAGAGCCAGCCGCCGAGCTGGAAGGCCGAGATCGACATGTTCCCGGAGTACTACGCGGACTACATGAAGAAGTACTCCTCCACCGTCGCCAAGCGGAAGACGATCGTGGCCACCGGCCCGATCTCGTACATCGGCCAAGAACTGCTGAAGATCGACATCGACAACCTCAACGCGGCGGTCGAAGGCCTCGAGGTCACGGAGATCTTCATGCCGTCGAACGGCCCGTCGGGCTTCGGGGCCAATCGGTACTACCCGAACCGCGAGGACTACGTCGCGGCTGTGGCTGAAGCGATGCGCGAGGAATACCTTGGCATCGTCGAGGCCGGCTTCATCCTCCAGATCGACGACCCGTGGCTGATCTCTGCCTCACCGATCCCACCGACCCGATCGAGACGCGCCAGAAAGCGGCTGCGCTTCACGTGGAGATCCTCAACCACGCGCTGCGCGGCATCCCTGAGGACAAGATCCGACACCACACGTACTACGGGTTGAACCATGGACCCCGCCTCACCGACATCCCCTTGAAGGATGCGCTGCAGTTCGCCTTCAAGATCAACGCCGGCGCCTACTCCTTCGAGGTGATGAACCCCCGGCACATGCACGAGTGGCGCCAGGTCGCCGAGGTCGGGGTGCCGGAGGGCAAGATCCTCATCCCTGGGCTTCTCGGCCATGCCAACAACTACGTCGAGCACCCCGAACTGATCGCCGAGTACATCTGCAACTACGCCGGCATCGTCGGGCGCGAGAACGTGATCGCCGGCACCGACTGTGGTTTCTCGTCGCGGGCGACGTATGCCCCCGAGGTGCACCCGACCGTCGTGTGGCCCAAGTTCAGAGCCCTCGCCGAAAGAGCTCGCATCGCCTCCGCCAGACTCTGGAACTGACAGGTCCGAACATGAGCACCCACCTGCCCCGCACGGATCGGCGCGAGGACGGTCCCCTCATCACGGGGCGCGGCACCTTCATCGACGGCCTGCGTCTACCCGAGCTCGACGGCGCCCTCCATGCAGTGTTCGTGCGCTCGATCGAGCCGCACGGGCGACTCGTCTCGATCGACACAGCCGATGCCACGACGATGTTCGGCGTGGTCGCCGTGTTGACGGGTGACGACCTCACCGACGTGTGGGTGTTGCCACCGCGGCTGCCGATGGCGAACAAGGCGATGGTGCGCCCGATGATGGCGCAGGGCGTGGTGCGGTTCGTCGGTGAGCCGGTCGCCATCGTGCTGGCCGAATCGAGGGCCGAGGCCGTCGATGCGGCCGAGGCGGTGATCGTCGTCACCGACCCGCTGTCGCCGGTGATCGACCTCGACGACGCCATCCGCGGCGACGTCTTGCTCCACGAGGCGGCCGGCACGAACGTGTCGTTCGAATGGTCGATGCCGCCGTTCGACGAGGATCCTTTCGCCGCCTGCGACGTGGTCGATGAGTTCACGATGCGTCATCCGAGGCTGCACGCCGGTGCGATGGAGCCTCGCGCCGGCGCCGCCGTGTGGGGCGCAGCCGGCGGATGCACGGTCTGGGCCTGCTCGCAGCGCCCAGCCGGCGCGAAGTACGTCATCGAATGCGCCCTCGGCTTGGACCCCGGCACGGTGCGGGTCATCACGCCCGACGTCGGCGGCGGCTTCGGCTCGAAGGGCGGGTACGGCTGCCAGCCGGAGGACGTCGTCATCGTCTGGGCAGCGCGTCGGCTTGGCCGGCCGGTGCGTTGGGTGGAGACGCGATCGGAGTCGATGCTGGGGATGGGTCACGGTCGGGCATCGACCCACCGGGTGCGGATCGGTGGCAGCCGCGACGGCAAGGTTCTGGCCTACGAGGTGTCGGCGGTTCAGGACAGTGGCGCCTACCCGGCCATGGGTACGTTCATCACCACCAACCTGCGCAACTCGGGCACCGGTGTCTACGACATCCCGATGGCCAGGGTCAGCGGTCGCTCGGTGGTCACCAACACGTCGTCCACGATGGCGTTGCGCGGCGCCGGCCGACCCGAGGCATCCGGCGACATCGAACGAGCTATGGATCGTTACGCCGCCATCATCGGTCTCGACCCGGTGGAGGTCCGTCGACGAAATCTCGTTCCGCCCGACGCCTTTCCATACAAGACCGCGGTCGGCTCGACGTACGACAGCGGCCGCTACGCCGAGGCGCTCGATCGTTGCATAGAGGCCGCGGACTATGAAGCGTTGCGGGCCGAGCAGGCCGAGCGACGCCGTAAGGGCCGCGCCGTTCGCATCGGGATCGGCGTGAGTTGCACGGTGGAGATCACCGGTGGTGGTGAGGGTGAGCGCGCCTCGGTCAGCGTCGAGACGGACGGGTCCGTCACGGTGGTGGTCGGTACCTCTCCTCACGGACAGGCCCACGAGACCACGTTCGCAGCGATCGTCGGCAACGAGATCGGCATGGCCCCCGAGAACGTGCGCGTGCTCCACAGCGACACCGATCTGTCCCCGTTCGGCGGCGGCACCATTGGGTCGCGTTCGGCGCAACTCGGCGGCTCGGCCGCCTTTGGCGCGGCACGCGACGTGATCGAGTTGGCCCGCCACGCGGCAGCCGAGGTCTTGGAAGCCGCTGCTGCCGACGTCGTGTTCGAGCAGACAACAGGCCGCTTCCACGTGGCCGGCACGCCGGCGCGCGACGTCGGCTGGATCGACCTCGGTCCGTTGTCGGCTGACCATCAGTTCAAACCAGAGGGCGGCGCCGGCACGTACGCCTTCGGAGCGTGTGTGGCCACCATCGAGCTCGACACCGAGACCGGCGGAGTGCGCGTGCGCTCGCTGGTCGCTGTCGACGACGCCGGCACGTTGCTGCAACCGCAACTGGCCGAGGGCCAGGTGCACGGGGGCCTTGGGATGGCGGTTGCCGCGGCCATCTACGAAGAGATGGTGTACGACCACGACGGGGTGCCACGCACCGCCAACCTCGCCGACTACGCGCTGGTGTCGGCGGCCGAGCTACCCAGTTTCGAGACCCACGAGATGCAAACTCCGTCACCGAACAACCCGCTTGGCGTGAAGGGGGTTGGTGAGTCAGGCACTGTCGTGGCCACCCCGGCGTTGCAGAGCGCAGTGCTCGACGCGCTCGCCGAGTTCGGGGTCGAGCACCTCGATCTCCCGTTCACACCGCACCGCGTGTGGCGGGCGTTGCAAGCCGCGAACGCAAGTACCACAAGTAACACCAAGGGGGACACCGATGAACACCACTGACGACCTGCACTCGGCGGAGGAGATCCGCAATCTCCTCGTTCGTTACGGGCTCTTCCTCGACAGCAAGAACTTCGAGGGGTACGTCTCGCTGTTCACCCACGACGGCGTGCTCGACGCACCGCTGGGCTCGGCAACGGGCTCGGAGAACATCCGCGCCATGTTGGGCAACGTGCTCGGCCCGATCAACGCCGGGTTCCACATCTACGCCAACCCGCTGATCGAGGTCGACGGCGACGACGCAACCTCCATGTCGCGGTTCTCGTACGTGCAGGCGGTCGAGGGGGAGCTGCCGGAGCTGCGCCTCGTCGGACACTACGAGGACACCCTGCGGCGCGAGGACGGTCGCTGGAAGTTCGCCCGACGCAAGATCACGATCGACGCCGGCCGGGCCCCATACCGCGACTGAAGCTCGGCACGCGGCCACGCAGGCACCGGATGTCCCGCCCCCTCAGGCGGGGACAATTGCTACCTACGTCTCGGCTCACTCGGTGATGCCGGTCGGGCCGGGGTAGCTCCACGCCTCGCCGCGGAACTTCGCGTTGAGGCGATCGCGGAGCATGATCGTCTCCGACAGCACGTCGACCTCGTTCAGCCGCTTCCAGTCGACCCATACGTATTCGACGTTGATGAACCCGTCGTAACCGGCAGCGGCCAAGACGTCGACCATTCGCTCGAAGTCGAGGGACGTGTCCTTCAGCGGCGCCTGCAATCGGTCGATGGCGACACCACGTGTCTGCACGTATCGGGCGAAGGGGGCGAGGGGTTCGATGTCGACCTCAGCGACGCCCTGCGAGACGAAGTGGGTGTAATCGAGCGTCAATCTGAGCGCCGGTGCGAGCTCGCACAGGCGCAGCACGTCGGCGGGGTCGTGGCAAACCGAACCGAGGTGAGGTTCGATGGAGAAGCCGAGGCCGCGATCGGCGGCTTCATTTGCTCGCACCTGCAGCTCATCGGCCGCCCTGACCAGTGACTCGTCGTGGCTCTCGTGCGACCAGTCGATGCCGGGGAGCATCGTGATCCCTGGCGCGCCGAGCGCCGAGGCGAGGTCGAGCATCTGCCGGAAGAGCTGGCGGCCGCGAGCACGTTCGGATTCGTCGGGATTGTTGGGGGCCATCGTCGTGAAGTCGGTCCACGGCACACAGAAGACGTCGGCCATCTCGAGGCCCTCAGCGTCGACCAGACACTTGATGCCGGCTGCCCAACCGCTGAGATCGTGAGCGATGTCCTCCGGCCTGATGTGCGCGCTGTTGCCCATCACGACCAGATCGAAGCCATCGAACTCCAGCAGCCCAGTGAGCCGGATCGACTGCTCGACCGACAGCAACGGGAACGCACCATTGCCACAAGAAAGGCGCATGCGGTCTCCCGATCAGGCGGCGAAGTCGAGCGCCAGTTGGATCAACAAGCGCGTGCCGAAACCGGAGGCGCCACGCGACAACCAGCCGTCGTCGGATTCGGAGTTCATCGGGCCGGCGATGTCGAGGTGCGCCCAGGGCGTATCGCCGACGAACTCGCTGAGGAACAACGCAGCCAGGATCGCGCCGCCGTAGGGACCGCCGACGTTCTTCATGTCGGCCACGTTGCTATCGAGCAGCTTGCGGTAGTTGCGCTCGAGCGGCAGCTGCCAGATCGCCTCGTCGGCGTCGACAGCCGCATGCTTGACCCGCTCGATGAACGGCTGATCGTTGCCGAAGACCCCTGCCATCTTCAGGCCGAGCGCGGCGATGCAGGACCCAGTCAATGTGGCAATGTCGACGATGGCATCGGGCTTGGCCTCGACACCGAGCGACAATCCGTCGGCCAGCACCAAGCGGCCCTCGGCGTCGGTGTTGTGGATCTCGGCGGTCTTGCCATTGCGAAACTTCAAGACGTCACCGAGTTTGAGTGCGCTGCCCGACGGCATGTTGTCGGTGCACATCAGGTAGCCCGTCACCTGTGACTTGCACCTCAGCGCTTTGAGACTGCTCATCGCCGCAAGCACGGCCGCGGCGCCGCTCATGTCCATCTTCATCATCGCGTGCATGCCGTCGCTGGGCTTCAGACTGATGCCACCCGAGTCGTACATGACCCCCTTGCCGACCAACACCAAATGGCCACGCGGGTTGCGCGGGGTGTACGTGAGGCGGACCATGCGAGGCGGCTCGGTGCTGCCCTTGTTGACGCCGATCATGCCCCCGCAACCCATCGCGGCGAGCTGGTCCTTGTTGAACACTTCGACACCGAGGCCACTGGCTGCGGCGACCTCGACCGCCTTGTCGGCGATCATTCGTGCCGTGAGGTGCGCCGGCGGGGTGTTGGCCAGGTCCCTTGCCAGTCGTGCCGCGGCCGCGGTCACCGAGCCGCGATCGGCGCCGAGCTTGGCGCCTGACGAACGCCGATCGCCGACCACGAGCGTCAACTCCTGCAGGCCTTCGGAAGCCGGCTCGCTCTTGAGACCGTGATAGCGGTAGGCGGCGAGCAGCGCCCCCTCCACCACGGCCTGAGCGGCGGTCGCCGCATCGATGCCTTCGAGATCGGCAAGTGACGTGGCGATCGACGTGCGCTTGCCAGCGGCACGCACCATTGCCCCGGCCGCGTTGCGCAGGATTGCCGCCGTTGGCCTGTCGTCTCCGATCCCCACGGCGATGTGCGACGGGCCGGTGGCGGATGGCAGCAGCAGCGTTTGCCCCGGCTTGCCCTCGAAGCCGTGGGCGGCGAGCGCAGCCCGACTGAGACCCAAACTCCGGGGTACCGCTCCGCTGGCGGCGACCGGCACGCCGATCGTCTCTGCGGTGCGCGGCGCGGCTCGGGCGAGGTGGACGTTGACGGTCATGCTCGACAGTCTGGCGTAAACCCTGGTGACTGCCACGAACTCGTCGGTGGTGTCATGATCTTCGAGACCACGTCGCCCCTCGCTGCATAGGACTTTCATGAAGCGCCACTGGAAGAAAATCGTCGGAGCCCTGGTGGTCGTCATCGCTCTCGTCGTTGGCGGCTCGTGGTTCTACGCCAAGGTCATCAACAAGGCGCCGGCCACGAGTTCGACAACCGACCTCGCCAACGCGCTCGACAAACCGGTACCGCCAACCGATTCCGGTCCGAGCACAACCGCCGCGAACACGCCGCCCCGCGCCGCCAACGACCTCACCGGCGTGTGGCGGGCCGTCTCGACATCACTGATCCGCTACCGGGTCGACGAGAGCATCAACGGTTTCGCCAGCACCGCCGTCGGCGGGACCAACAAGATCACCGGCAACGTCACGATCGAGGGCAAGCAGGTCAGGGCAGCCGGGTTCACTGTCGACACGACGTCCTTCATTAGCGACGAGTCGCGGCGCGACGAGCAGTTCCGCGGTCGCGTCATGGAGGTCGCCAAGTTCCCGACTGCAACGTTCAACATCACTACGCCGATCGAATTCGCGTCGGTGCCTGCAGACGGCAAGACCGCGCAGGTCGCGGCGACGGGCGATCTCACCCTGCATGGAACGACCAAGCCGGTCACCTTCGATCTTGTGGCGATGAGGAAGAACGGCAAGATCGGAGTCCTCGGCACGATCCCGATCTTGTTCGCCGACTACGGGATCCCGAACCCATCGTTCGCGACCATCTCCACGAAGGATCACGGCGACCTCGAGTTCATCATCGTGCTGCAGCAGTCGTGATCGTCGAAGCAGAACTCGCGTCGTAGAGTGGGTCGCGCATGAACATCGTGGCCTGGATCCTCGTCGGACTGATCGCCGGTCTGCTGGCCCGCTGGATCGTCCGCGACGACCGCAGTGGCTGCCTCTACACCATCGCCGTCGGCGTGCTCGGGGCGTTGATCGGCGGATGGCTGATGCACGCCAGCGGCCACGAGGGCATCAAGACCTTCAGTCTGCGCTCGACGCTCGTTGCCGCGCTGGGGGCGATCCTGTTGTTGCTGGTGTTGCAGGCCATCAGCAGCCGCGGTCGTCGCCTCGGTCGACGGCGCCGCTAGCGCTGGAGGAGTTGGCGCACGCGATCCTTCGGTCGGCCGATGATCGCCCGCTTCTTGGTGACGACCAACGGTCGCTGCAGGAGTTGCTTGTGCTTGAGCAGCACGGCGACGACCTGGTCTTCGGTGACCACATCTGCTTCGGTGAGGCCGAGCTTCTTCCACAAGCTGTCGCGGCGAACGAGGTCGGTGACCGGATCCTCGAGCTTGGCGATGATGGCTCGCAAGGTGGCTTCGTCGGGCGGAGTCTTGATGTACAGCACGGTGTCGAAATCGACGCCCAGTCCCTCAGCAATGCTCACGGCATTGAGCGAGGAGTTTCAGTAGACGTTGTGGTAGATCGTGACGTCGGCCATCGGGCAACCCTATCCGTATGACACCCCTGTCGTACCATGACCCTGCGGCTTCCCCCGAGCACCAGCGACAGAACACTGTCACGTCATCGGAGGCACCAGATGCCGCGTTCTCCTACCCGCCCGCCCCTGCCGATCGCCGGCGAGCCGATCCGCACCTCGCTCGAGGCACTGCGAGTCGTCTCGATGGCGATTCGCCATCCGCTCGAAGCCGAGACGATCGCCTTCTTCCTCGACGACTGCAACTGCAGCAACACCATCACTGTCATCAGCGGCACGACCGAACCCGACTCGATCGTGGCGGTGGCCGAGTGCATGGCCCTGGCGGCCAGCCGCTCGCCGTCGCTCTGCGGTGTCGTGCTGGCCACCGTTCGACCGAACGGCGGCCAGCTTCCGGGTGACCTCGACCGGTGGCAGCTGATCGACGCCGTCACCGAATCGCAGGGCATCGAGCTCGTCGAGTGGTTCATCGTCGGTCCGGCCGGCGTCGACTGCCCCCGCGCGCTGCTCGGCGAGCCCGATCGATGGTGACTCACTCGCGCCGGGCCCGCCGTTCCGCAGGGCTCAACCGCAGGCCCCCGGCGCGCATCCTGCGCAACAAGTCGCGGCTCGGCGTCACGGCGGCCCCGGCGCTCACCAGTTCGGCAAAATGTTCCTCCGGGATGTCGTAGTGGTCGCCGTGAAACCCGCGGCGCGGGATCCCTGCTCGCTCGGCGAACTCGTGGAGCTCGTCATAGCTCGCATCGCTGACCAGATGTGACCAACGACGGCCCTTGAACCACCAGATCGGCTCGTCGATCAGCACCGCCACGCTCGCCACTGTGCCGTAACCTGATCTCGATGACACAACCGGAGATCGAGATCCGGAGGGCATGGAGACATGCGGTCGGGCATGACCACGACCGCTACGTCGACGCCTTGATGATCAGGTACTCCGAGCCACATCGGTACTACCACACCGCGACGCACATCATGATGGTGGTCCGCAACGTGCATGACGTGGCCGCGATGTCGGCATGTCAGCCCTCCGCCGAGCTCGTCGCTGCGGCGCTGTACCACGACGCGATCTATGACCCGCGGTCCGACGACAACGAGTTGCGCAGCGCGGCACTCGCCGCAGGCGATCTCGTCGAGCTGGGCTGGTCGGTCGAACGATGCGCATTGGTCAAGGCATTGATCGTTGCCACGGCCGGCCACAGCCCAACGGCGGGTTCAGTCATTGCAGACACACAATTCCTTCTCGACGCCGATCTGGCCATTCTCGGGGCGGAGCCGCACAGCTATCAGGCCTATGTCAACGGGGTGAGGGCCGAGTACTACTTCGTCGACGACGATCGCTGGCGCACGGGACGGGGTCGCGTGCTGCAGGGGTTTCTCGATCGACCACAGATCTTTGCCACCGACTACATGCGCGCCGAGGTGGAGCATCGGGCGCGGGCCAACATCGAGGCCGAACTGGCCACGCTGCGCTGATGGGGCAGCGCTGGTGAATCGCTTGCGTCGGATGGTTGACTTGCACCCGTGAGCGAGCTGCAGCCCCGACGCGGAACCATCACCAAGACGATCACCGACCTCGATTACGACCTCGAGACCGGTGAGCCACTAGCGGCCCACATCGTCAAGACCGAGCCCGGCGAGAGCGCCGCGGCGAAGGTTCTCGAGGCTCGCATCTACGGCACTGCCCTCGAGGCCTTGTGCGGTCATGTATGGGTTCCGTCGCGTGACCCGAAGCAGCTGCCGCTGTGCGAGGCGTGCAAGAGCGTGTACGAGATGTACAAGATGTTCAACGATGGCCTCGGCGATTCGCCGAGCGACTGATCTGTTCGACTGATCCCATCAACGAATCCCATCGACGAGTCCATGACTGACCATGCCGCCGGCCTGCGAATCCGCGAGGCAGTGCGCGCGCTGCTCCTCGCCGACGACCGACGGGTGTTGCTCGTGCGCTTCGAGTTCCCGTCGGCGACTCGCTGGGCGCTCCCCGGTGGTGGGCTCGAGCCCGGCGAGGACCATCTCGAAGCGCTGCGCCGCGAGCTGGAAGAAGAGGTCGGGCTGGTCGATGCGACGATCGGGCCGCAGATCTGGCATCGGCTGCACATCGTGCCGTTCCTCAACGGCGAGTTCGACGGTCAGCGCGAACGCATCCATCTGGTCGAGTGCGCGTCATTCGATGCACAGCCACGACTGTCGTGGGAGCAGATGAACGCCGAGTTCGTCCACGAACTGCGCTGGTGGACGATCGACGGGATCGCCGCCAGCGAGTGCTACTTCGTGCCGAAGCGACTGCACGCCTTGCTCGAGATGCTGCTGCGCGATGGACCGCCGGCCGATCCGATCGACGTCAGCTGATGCTGTTCAGCGCCGACGCCTGGGCGGGCATCGCCGATGGTTCGATCACGGTCACCTTCCGGGCCTGGAAGCGTGCCCAGGCGAAGGTCGGCGGCCGCTACCGCATCGCCGGGATGCTGATCGAGGCCACCGACGTGCGCCAGGTCAGCGCCGCCGACATCACGTCTGACGATGCGCGGCGCACCGGCACAGCGAACATCGAATCACTGTTGGCACGGCTCGGCGACGCCGAGGTCGTGTGGCGAGTCGAGTTCGTGCATCTCGGCGCCGACGATCGCATCGCCCGCCGAGAAGACTCCACGCCGACCGACCTCGCCGAGGTGACCGCTCGGCTCAACCGTCTCGACCGCAATGGTCCGTGGACCCGCTCCACACTGCAGCTGATCGACCGCTACCCCGGCATCGTCTCGACCACCTTGGCGCGCCACGCCGGGCAAGATCGCCCGAGCTTCAAGCTCAACGTGCGCAAGTTGAAAGAGCTCGGTCTCACCGAGAGCCTCGACGTCGGCTACCGGCTTTCTCCGCGTGGCGAGGCAGTGCTTCGCGCGCTCGGCTGAAGGGCGGCTACGGTGCCCGGCGTGACTGCCCCACTGTGCGTCATCGGCGACTTCGCCTGGGACGTTCTCATCCGCACGAACAGCGAGTTGCTGCGCGGCGGCGACACGTTCGGCGAAGTCATGCTGACCCCCGGTGGGAGTGCAGCCAACGTCGCCGTATGGGGCAGTCGGTGCGGGTTGCCGACCGAGTTCATCGGCAAGATCGGCCGCGACCGGTTCGGTCAACTCGCTCAGGAAGACCTTGCCAACGAGCAGGTCACCAGCCACCTCGTGGAAACCGACGAACACCTCACCGGGTGCGTCGCCGTATTCGTCGACGAATCCGGCGAGCGCTCGATGGTCTCGGGTCGAGGCGCGGACTTCTACCTGCTGCCATCGGAACTGCCCAAAGAGACGGTGCGAGCGGCGAAGCACCTTCACATGACGGCGTGGTCGTTCTTCGTCGACCCGCCGCGGGCCGCTGCGCGTGCCGCCGCACAACTGGCACGCGAAAGCGGCGCGACGTTGTCGTTCGACCCGGCCTCGTTCCAGATGATCGAAGAGATGGGCGTCAGCCAGTTCCTGGCGTGCACGCAAGATCTCGGCATCGACGTCTTCCTTCCGAACTATCAAGAGGGAGAAGTGCTCACCGGTCTCGACGAGCCGGAAGCCATCGCCGCCGCGCTCGCCAAGCTGTATCCGCGGGCGCTGATCATGCTCAAGCTCGATGCCGACGGCGCCCTGGTGTACGAGAACGGCGTCGCCACCGCCGTGCCGCCGGCGACCAACAACCTCGTCGATGCGACCGGCGCAGGCGACTCGTTTGCCGGCGCCTTCCTGGCTCGCTACCTCAGCGGCGCGACGGCGCTCGACGCCGCCCGCTTCGCCACCAAGATCTCTGCGTGGGTCATCGAGCAACTGGGCGCGCGCCCCAAGCCCGATGCTCGCCTTCGGGCGATCCTGCTCTGAATTCAGCCGGTGTCGCGGCGATCAAGGCTGGCAATGTGTGGGCATGACAACCGCCACCGACCGATTCCGCACCTTGCATGCCGACGGCATCTTCGTGATGCCCAACCCCTACGACCTCGGTTCCGCCCGGCTTCTCGCTTCGCTCGGATTTGCAGCCCTGGCTTCGACCAGTGCCGGCTTCGCGGCCACCTTGGGTCGCCTCGACATGATGGTCACTCGCGACGAGTTGTTGGCGCACATCGGTCCGTTGGCTGCAGCCACGAACCTGCCGTTGAACGTCGACTCCGAGCGCTGCTTCGCCGACGACCTGGCCGGCGTGACCGACACGGTCGAGTTGTTGGCCGACGCCGGAGCAGCGGGTTGTTCGATCGAGGACTGGAACCCCGTCACCAACGCGATCGACCCGCTCGCACTCGCCGTCGAGCGAGTCGGCGCAGCCGCCGCCGGCGCTGCTCGCAGTGGGCTGGTGCTGACCGCCCGCTGCGAAAACCACCTGCACGGCGTCAACGACCTCGACGACACCATCTCGCGGTTGCAGGCCTATACCGCTGCGGGGGCGGAAGTCGTGTATGCGCCGGGGCTCATCGATTTGGAACAGATCGCCAAGGTCGTCAGTGCCGTCGGAGTTCCTGTCAACGTGTTGATCCTGCCCGGTGGGCCTGGTGTCGACGAGTTGGCCGGCGCCGGGGTGCGTCGCATCTCCACCGGCAGCCTCTTGTCGCGAATCGCCCACGGTGCGATGGTCGCCGCTGCCGAGAAGCTGCGCGACACCGGGTTGATCAGCCGTTCGGAGCCGTTCCTTTCGTCGAGCCTGGCGGCTCAGGCCCTGCACGACTGATCCGCCATCGTTCGATGAACGGTCGAAGTACCTCGGCGAGCGAAGCCTGGGCAGTTTCGCCGAGCTCGTAGCGAACGTGACGAACCGGGTGACCGATCGCCTGATCGCCCAGCCGGGCGCGCACCGTCGCCGCCAGGTCGATCGGGGTCCCGGTCACCACGACGTCGCAAGGTGTCGCCGCGATCGTGGCAACCAGATCGGCTAGTTGTTCGTCTCCGTAGCCCATCGCCGGCAGCACCCGACCGAGATGCGGATACTTCTTGTACACCTCGGCGAGCGAGCCGACGGCGTAGGGACGCGGGTCGACGAGCTCGCCGCCTGCCGCGGTGGTCGCAACGGTGCCCGCGCCGAACGGCATGCCACCATGGGTCAGCGTCGGTCCGTCATCGATCACCAACACACGCTTTCCATTGATCTCGGGCCCGTCGGCCAGCACAGCCGGCGACGTGGCACAGATCACCGTGGCCGTCGGGTTGAGAGCGTGGATCACGTCCAGTTCGCGGTGCACATCGGCCAGCTCGGCCGAGTCGACCTTGTTGACGACGACGACATCGGCGAGCCGTACGTTGACCTCACCTGGGTAGTAGGCCAGCTCGTGGCATGGTCGCAGCGCATCGGCGACCACGATCATCAGATCCGGCACGTAGAACGGCAGGTCGTTGTTCCCGCCGTCCCACACGATGACGTCGGCCTCCTCCTCCGCGGCAGCGAGGATGTCGGCGTAGTCGACGCCGGCATACATCACCATCCCTTGCCGCACGGGCTCTTCGTACTCTTCACGTTCTTCCACCGTGGGATCCGCGGCGTCGATGTCGGCGAGCGTGCCGAAGCGCTGCACGCGCATCTCGTTGAGCGCGCCATACGGCATCGGATGGCGTACGAGCGCGGTGCGCAAGCCCGAGTCGAGCAGCAGCCTGGCGATGACCCGGCTGGTCTGGCTCTTCCCACACCCGGTGCGCGTCGCACACACGGCAACGATCGGTCGACGCGAACGCAAGCTCGAAGCACGCGGTCCGACAAGGCGGAAGTCGGCGCCTGCGGCCATCGCCCGCGATGCGAGATGCATCACATCGGCGTAGGCGACGTCGGAGTAGGCGAACACGACCTCATCGACCGCACGTTCCCGAACGATCGCATCGAGCTCGGCTTCCGGGCGGATCGGGATCCCATCGGGGTAGTTCGCCCCAGCAAGCTCCGGCGGATAGATCCGGTTGTCGATGTTTGGGATCTGTGCGGCAGTGAAGGCGACCACCACGGTGTTCGGATCGTGACGGAACACGACGTTGAAGGTATGGAAATCGCGGCCACCAGCACCGGCGATCAGTACTCGTCGCATGACTACCTCCTCGTGGGTGTCTGCGACAGCGAGTATGCGCCCGGGCCGATGCGGCAGAGTAGGGCCAATGGACACGATTGTGGTGGCCCTTGGTGGCAACGCGCTGCTGCGCCGCGGCGAGCGCCCCGGCTAGGCCGGCACCGGATGCTGGATGGTGACGCGGTAGTGCACCCCCAATGCCAGATCCTGCGAGTGGCAGGTGAAGCTGAGGTACGGCCATCCCTTGCCAGGGGTTTGCTCGGCTTCCACCAGACGGACCGCTACGTCGCTGACCCCATAGGCAGTAGCCATCTGGGTGCGACCATCGACGACGACCTGCGTCGGCGTGGCCTCGGCCACCGCGGTGGTTGCCTCGAGCGGCACGGCAAAGGCCTCTGGCACATAGAACCCGATCGGCGCGCCGGGCTGCTCGGGCGTGGTGCGCACGACGATGCCGCGTTGCTGAGCCGGGGCAACGGTGACCACACCGCTGAACACGATGATCCGCAATGGTTGACCCTCGAGGTCGGTCACGTTGTGCTGCAGCGTCGGTTGCGGCGCGGCGTTCTGCAATGCGTACTGCATGGATCGGGGCCTCCTCGGCTCGACTGTAGACGAGCGCGTTCTCGGATCAGCGGAAGTCGCGGCTGGCCGTCGATGCCGCGATCGACAGCAGCGTCAGCTCGTCGGCGACGATGTTGATCACACCCTCGCTACGTTCGAGACGGCCACGGATCAGCAGTGCGGGCGCGCCGCGGGCGATCGCCCGGTAGCGGGCCCAACATCCCTTCGACACGACGATGTTGATCAACCCGGTCTCGTCTTCGAGGTTCATGAACGTGACCCCTTGCGCCGTCATCGGCCGCTGGCGATGGGTGACGAGCCCGGCCACCAGTACCTTGCTCTTCGGCTTGCACTCCCACAAACCGATGGCCGTGACGACGCCCTGCCGACGCAACTGATCGCGGAGGAACTGGGTGGGATGGCCGTTGGGCGCCACGCCGGTGGCCCACAGGTCGGCGACGGCGGTCTCCATCGAATCCATACCGGGCAGGCGTGGCGATCGCTCGCCGGTGATGATGCCCTGCAAGCGATCCGACCGTGATTGCACCGCAGCGCCGACCGACCACAACGCCTCACGACGTTCCAGCCCGAAGCACTCTTCGAACATCCCTGCAGTTGCCATGGCCTCGAGTTGTTGCAACTGCAACGAGGGCGCGACTCGTACCAGATGCTCCAACGAGTCGTAGGGCCTGCCGGTTTCGATCTCACCGGCGAGCTCGCTGCCGATGCCGCGCACGGAGCCGATGCCCAGCCGCACCGCAACATCACCGACCGACTCGGGGCATGGCTCCAACGTCGCAGCCGCGCGTGATGCGTTGAGGTCGGGCGACCGCACGACGACACCATGCCGCCGCGCATCTTGGGCCAGCGAATGCGGGCTCCAGAACCCCATCGGCTGGGCATTGAGCAACGCCGCACAGAACGCGGCGGGCTCGTGAAACTTGATCCACGCCGAGGAGTAGACGAGGTACGAGAAGCTGACACTGTGCGATTCGGGAAAGCCGTAGTTGGCGAACGCAGCCATCTTGATGAAGATCTCGTCGGCGACATCCCCGGTGATGCCGCGCTCGGCCATGCCTTCGTAGAGCCGAGCCTTCAACTTCTCCATGCGTGCCCTGCTGCGCTTCGAGCCCATCGCCTGGCGCAACTGGTCGGCCTCGCTGGGGCTGAACCCGGCGACGTCGATGGCCATCTGCATCAACTGCTCTTGAAACAGCGGTACACCGAGCGTCTTGCCGAGTGAGTTCTCCAACAGCGGGTGCAGGTACGTGATGGGCTCCTGGCCGTTGCGCCTGCGGATGTAGGGATGCACCGACCCACCCTGAATCGGGCCGGGGCGGATGAGCGCGACCTCGACCACCAAATCGTAGAAGCGGCGCGGCTTGAGCCGCGGCAACGTGGCCATCTGGGCCCGAGATTCGATCTGGAACACGCCAACGGTGTCGGCACGGCACAGCATCGCGTAGACATCGTCCTCCTGCGGAATGGTGGCCAGATCGACGTCGTAGCCACGGTGCTCGCGGATGAGATCGACGGCATAGTGCAGCGCGCTGAGCATGCCCAGGCCGAGCAGGTCGAACTTCACCAATCCGGCCGCCGCGCAGTCGTCCTTGTCCCACTGCAGCACGCTGCGTTTGTCCATGCGCCCCCATTCGACCGGACAGACCTCGATCACCGGACGGTCGCAGATGACCATGCCACCGGAGTGGATGCCGAGGTGACGCGGCGCATCCTCGATCTCTTCGGCCAACTCCAGCACGGCCGAGGGGATGCCGTGATCGGGTTGATGGGCGGTGGTCGACACATTGCCCCAGGCGTCGATCTGCTTGCTCCACGCATCTTGTTGGCCGGGCGCGTAGCCGAGCGCCTTGGCCATGTCGCGTACCGCTGACCGAGCCCGATAGGTGATGACGTTGGCAACCTGGGCCGTGTGATGGCGGCCGTAGCGCTGGTACACGTACTGGATGACCTCTTCTCTGCGGTCGCTCTCGATGTCGATGTCGATGTCGGGGGGACCATCACGTTCGGGCGACAAGAACCGCTCGAAGAGCAGTCCCAACGACACGGCGTCGGCCTTGGTGATGCCCAGCGCGAAGCACGCCGCACTGTTCGCTGCGCTGCCGCGGCCTTGGCAGAAGATGTCGGCACGATTGCAGAACTCGACGAGATCCCACACGACGAGGAAGTAGCCGGCGAACCCGAGGTGTTCGATGACGTCGAGCTCGTGGTCGATGGTGCTCCACGCCCTGGCGCGCAGCAACAGGTCTTCGTGCGCGCCGGGACGCTCGCCATACCGGCGACGGCCTCCCTCTTCGACGAGATGACGCAGGTACTCCATCTCGCTGAGCGGAGTGCCATGAGAGCCCTGAGGGCACGGACAGGGGAACGGCGGCAGGTTCGGCGCCACCAACGCCAGGTCGAATGCCGCCGCCCGGCCGATCTCGGCGGCTGCTTCGACGACGCCCGGGTAGCGCAGGAACCGGCGAGCCTGCTCGCCCCCGCTACGGAGATGGGCACCGGTCGAAGCGGGCAGCCACGGATCGAGCTCGTCGAGACTGCGCCGGGCGCGCACCGCGGCGATTGCCGTGGCCAGCTTGCGCTGCGATGGCGTGGCGTAGTGCACGTTGTTGGTGGCAACACAGGTGAGGTCGTGGCGGGCGGCCAGCTCGGCCAAGGCATCGTTGCGCGCCGAGTCGAGCGGATCACCATGATCCCAAAGTTCGACGACCACCCGATCGCGGCCGAACAGCTCGATCAACTGGCGGAGCTGCTTTGCAGCAGCCGCAGGCCCGTGATCGACGAGTGCCGCCGGCACTGCCCCCTTGCGGCAGCCGGTGAGCACCCAGCCGTGGCCGGCCATCGCATCGGCGATGTCGAGCATGGTGAACTGCGGTGCGCTCTTCTCGCCTGCCAGATGTCCGAGGCTCAGGGCGCGAGACAGCCTGGCGTAGCCGGTCGGCCCATCGGCGATCACGAGCAAGTGGTTGCCGTGCGGATCGGGCGCGTGATGATCGGGGACGAGCCCGGTGGCGATCTGCTGCTGCGTCTGGTCTTCGCTGAGCACCTTGCGAGTTGTGGCCGGCCCGTCTCCGTTGCCGACAGTGATCTCGGCGCCGAACACCGTTGGCAAGCCGACGGCCCTCGCCGCCTCGGCAAAACGAACGACACCGTAGAGACCATCGTGATCGGTGATCGCCAGCGCCTCGAGACCGAGTCGGGCAGCTTCTTCGGCGAGCTGCTCAGGGTGCGAAGCACCATCGAGGAACGAGAAGTTGGTGTGGCAGTGCAACTCGGCGTAGGGAACTGCCGGCGAATCGGGGCGGTGCAGCGGCTGGGTGGCGTCGGGATCCGGTGCCTGGTACGGCTGGCGTTTGCGGCTCCACGCCGGACCGTCACCACCTGCGTTCCATGCCGGCGAACCCGGGGCGCGACCATCGCGGCCGCGACTACTCCACCCGTCGGAGGTCGGGTGAGCGGAGCTCGGCCGGTCGGAGAGCGTTGCTTCCAGCTCCCACCACGGCATGTTCGGGTTGTTGAACCCCATAGGAGCCAACCAGGCTATCGAACACCTGTTCGCTCTTCAAACCCTCAATCAAGTCTGGGGGGTTGACACGTCGTGCTGTACGTGAATACTGCCGAGATGGCCATCGACGACCCGACAGCGATCCCGCAGACCCCCGAACAGATCACCGAGTACATGCACGAGGCCGATCGTCTCTGGAACGACAGCCGCACTGAAGAAGCGCACGTGCTCTACCGGTCGGTCTACAACGGCACCACTGGTCCCGAAAGCAGCCTCGCCGGCTACCGGTTGGCGCTCTACCTACAGACCATCGGTGACATCGACGGTGCGCTCAGCTTCGTTGAAGGTTCGAAAGAACCGGGCACGCATGACCTCGAGATCGCCTTGCGGGCCGCCATGCCGGATCAGGCGGTCGACCCGTCGGAGGTGCCGCAAACCGCCGAAGCCTGTGACCACTACGAGCACAGCACCATCGACGCCTTCGGGCGGAGCGACTGGACAACAGTCGAGGCGCTGTGCCTGGCCTATCAGCAGACATCGGTCGACGTCGGCATCGGTCGACACGCCGGCAATCAGATGTACCGCGGCATTGCTCTGATGCACCTTGGCCGGAACGACGAGGCCCGACCCGCACTCGAATACGCGATCGCCAACAGCGCAAGCGACATCACCGTGGCGAAAGCCCGCGAGGCCCTCCAACAGATCGGGGTCCACGTTCAAGACGGAGACAACCCCTACCAGACCG
>JANYKU010000032.1 GCA_025358075.1 Ilumatobacteraceae bacterium | reverse complement strand
GCGGCGATCCAGTTGAACAGCAGGCTCTGAGCGAACGGCGAAGCCTTGGCGGTGTCGACGCTGACAACGCGCACGGCGCGGCTACGTAGCTGGCCGAGCACTTCGCGCAGGGCGGGAAGGTCGAACACGTCCTGAAGACATTCACGCGACGTTTCCAACAGGATCGGGAAGCTCGGATACTTCGCCGCCACCGCCAACAGGTCGGCGGAACGTTGGCGCTGCTGCCACAACGGCGTTCGCCGATCCGGCCGTCGGCGCGGCAGCAGAAGGGCCCGAGCCGCGCATTCGCGGAATCGAGCCGAGAACAGCGAGGTCTGCGGCAACGCGCCGACGACGAGCTCGTCGATGTCGTCGGGGTCGATGATGAGGTCGGCGAGCGGCACGTTGTCGGCGGCCTCTGGCAATCGCAGCACGATGCCGTCGTCGCTCCACATCGTTTCGATGGGCATGTCGTAGCGCTCGATCAGCCGACGTTCGATGGCCATGGCCCACGGCGCGTGCACCGGAGTACCGAAGGGGGTGAGGATGCAGACGCGCCAATCACCGATCTCGTCACGGAAGCGCTCGATGACAACGGTGCGATCGTCGGGCACCACGCCGGTGGCCTGAGCTTGCTCGTCGAGATAGGTGACGACGTTGCCGGCGGCGAACCGGTCGAGCCGATAGTCGCCCATGAGGCGTTCGGTGGCGACGTCGGCACCAAGCGCTCGCATCTCGCGTTGGAACGCGCCGAGCGCCCGCCCGAGCTCGAGCGGGCGGCCCGGTCGATCGCCGTGCCAGAACGGCATCTTGCCTTGCTCGCCCGGCGCCGGCGTGACCGTGACCCGCTCGAAGGTGATGTCTTCGATGCGCCAGGTGCTGGCCCCGAGCACGAACGTCTCGCCCGGCCGGCTCTCGTAGACCATCTCTTCGTCGAGCTCGCCGACACGAGTGCCGTCGGGGAGGAACACGCCGAACAGGCCGCGGTCGGGGATGGTGCCACCGCTGGTGACTGCCAATCGCTTGGACCCTTCTCGGGCTCGCAGCGTGCCGGCCGTACGGTCCCACACGATGCGCGGTCGCAGTTCGTTGAACTCGTCGCTGGGGTAGCGGCCCGACAGCAGATCGAGCACGTTGTGCAGCAGATCGTCGCTCAACTCGGCGAAGTTGGCACAGCGGCGCACGAGTGAGGCGACCGATGCGACGGAGCATTCGGGGTGCGTGGCGACGTGGGCAACGATCTGCTGGGCAAGCACGTCGAGCGGGTTGCGAAGGAACCGGGTGCTCTCGATCTGACCGGTGACCATTCGCTGGGCGACCACCGCGGCCTCGAGCAGGTCGCCTCGGTGCTTTGGGTACAAGGTGCCGCGGCTGGGCTCGCCGACGGAGTGCCCGGCGCGACCAACCCGCTGCATGCCTCGCGACACCGCCCCCGGCGACTCGACCTGGATCACCAGATCGACTGCACCCATGTCGATGCCGAGCTCCAGTGAACTGGTGGCGACGATGCCGCGCAGCAGACCGCGTTTGAGCTCGTCTTCGATGATGACTCGCTGCTCGCGCGCCAGCGAACCGTGGTGGGCCTTGACCAGTTCGTCGCCAGCGAGCTCGTTGAGGTTGGCCGCCAAACGCTCGGCCTGACGCCTGGAATTGCAGAAGATGATGGTGCTGCGATGAGCCAGCACCTGTGCGAGCACTGCGGGATAGACGCTCTCCCAGATGCCACCCATCTCCTCGGCAGGCACGACCACATCGACTTCCATCTGCTTGCGGATGCCGGCATCGACGATGTTGACCGGCCGGCGGCTGCCATCGGCTGACTGACCGCCGAGAAAATGGGCCACCTCTTCGAGCGGGCGCTGCGTCGCCGACAGACCGATGCGTTGCGGCGGGCGGGCCGCGATCGCTTCGAGACGCTCCAACGAAAGCATGAGGTGGGCGCCCCGCTTCGTGGCGGCCATCGCATGGATCTCGTCGATGATGACCGTGTCGACGTTGACGAGCGTGTCGGCGGCCGACGAGGTGAGCATGAGGTACAGGCTCTCGGGCGTGGTGATCAACAGATCGACCGGATGACGGATCAGCGCCTGCCGATCGCGAGACGAGGTGTCGCCGGTGCGCATGGCCACCGTCGGTTGGTGGAACGGCACCCCGAGCCGCTCTGCCGCCAGGCCGATGCCCATCATGGGCGCCCGCAGGTTCTTCTCGACGTCGAAGGCCAGGGCCCGCAACGGCGAGATGTACAAGACCCGCGTTCTGCGCTTGGGGTCGGCGGGCTCGGTGGTGCACAACCGGTCGATGGAGGCGAGGAAGGCGGTGAGGGTCTTGCCGCTGCCGGTCGGCGCGCAAACGAGCGTGTGCGCCCCGGAAAGGATGGATGGCCAGCCATCGACCTGCGCCGTGGTGGGGGCCGGGAACGACGCCGCGAACCAGGCCCGAACCGCCGGCGAGAACGCCTCGAGAACCGGGTGATCGGCCATCGCGTCAGGTTACGCCGGGGGTGTTGCACCCGGATTTCAAACAGTACTATCAAAGATCTTCATGATGTACACTTTGGGCATGGATGTGGCCATCAGCGAGCTTCGTGCTCACCTCGGAGATTGGTTGGATCGCGCAAGGCGCGGCCAGGACGTGGTCGTCACCGACCGGGGAGTGCCGGTCGCCCGACTCGTCGGGGTCCAAGCAACCGACACGATCGAGCGGCTCACCCGCGAGGGTGCGATCAGCCCTCCCAAATCGCCGAAACGCCCCCGCGCCGGCGAGGTACCGCGAGTCCGGTCACGCGGATCGGTCTCAGATCTGGTCGGCGAGCAGCGTCGCTGACGTGTCGATCGTCTACTTCGACGCCAGCGCGTTCGTCAAACTGCTCGTAGAGGAGGACGGCACGGACCTCGCCGTCGAACTGTGGGACGGCTGCGACGCGGCCGTGTCGAGCAGGCTGGCGTATCCAGAGGTACGGGCAGCACTGGCAGCAGCGGTGCGAGCCGGCCGCATCGATGCCCCCGATCACGCCGCGCTCGAGAACCGGTGGGAAACCTATTGGTCAGCCGTCCGACAGGTGGAACTGACCGCCGCTGTCGCCTCGGTTGCTGGGGATCTGTGCCGCGATCATTCGCTGCGAGGGGCCGATGGCGTCCATCTCGCCAGCGCCTTGAAGTTCGCCGACTCCGACCCAGTGGTTGCGGTCTGGGACAGCCGAATGGCGGCTGGTGCCCTGGGAGTCGGCTTGCGTGTCGCTCCGACTCCCACGAGCTGACCACCGATTGTCGGCAGGTGGGGGGTCGAAAAACGGCCGATAGAGTTGAACGACCCATGACGCAGCAGCACCCCGATCTTGCCGCCGAACAGGACTTCATCGATCACGCCTATCGGTGCTTGGAAGTCAGCCGCGACGCGGCATGGCGCATGCGCAACCTGCACGAAGGCACCCTCGGTGGCACGTTCCAGGCCCGTTACGAGCGCGATGTGTTCGACGAAGCGGTGGTCAACCGACTCACCCAACTCGACCTCGGCAACGCTGCCCTGGTGTTCGGTCGAATCGACCGCATGGCCGAAACTCCCGATGGCCTGGAGACCTTCCACATCGGGAGACTGGCGATCGCCGACGAGGAGAGCGAACCCGTCGTCGTCGACTGGCGCGCCCCCGTCGCCGAGCCCTTCTATCGGGCCACGGGCCGCGAGCCGATGGGTCTCGCTCGCCGCAGGCACTTCGCGGTACAGGGCCGCACGCTGCTCGGGTTGGAAGACGAGCTGTTCGGCGATGGGCATCTCGGCGTCGGTCACGACGAGGGGCTCGACGGCGGCAACCGCCTCGGCCCAGATTCGGGACTGCGCGGCTACAGCACGCTGCTCGCCGTGTTGGAGCGGGGTCGTACGGGTCAGCTCGGAGACATCGTTGCGACGATCCAGGCCGAACAGGACGAGATCATCCGCAGCCCGCAAGCCGGCGTGCTCGTCGTACAAGGTGGCCCGGGCACCGGCAAGACCGTCGTCGCCCTCCACCGCGCCGCCTACCTGCTCTACACCTACCGCTTCCCATTGGAGGATCAAGGGGTCCTGGTGATCGGGCCCAATCGGGTGTTCCTGCGCTACATCGAGCTCGTGCTGCCATCGCTCGGCGAGGCAGGTGTCGAGCAGGTCGTGCTCGGCGATCTCGTGCCCGACGTCGAATGGGCCCGATACGGCATCGACCCGCCCGACTCACCCCTCGCCGCGAAGGTCAAGGGCAACATCCGCATGGCCGAGGTCATCGACCAGGCCGTCACCGACCGCGAGCGTCCGCTGCGCGCAGATGTCGTGGTGCCGTTCCGCACCGGCTACCTCCGATTGCGGGCCGAGGAGTCACAACGAATCGTTCGCACCGCGCAGCGCCGCTTCCGCCGGCACAACGCAGCACGCCGGTGGGTCGAAAATGAGATCTGGTCGTCGATGGCGGCCACCTGGCGCGAAGGCAACCTGTCGGCCCGCGACGTCAGAGACGCCGTTCGCTCGATGCCCGAGATCCGCGAGGCGTTCGAGCGGATGTGGCCACTGCTGTCCCCCGCGCAGTTGCTCCACGATCTCTACGGCAGCAAGGCGCTGTTGAAGCTTGCAGGCGCGAAGCATCTCCGCGAAGACGAATTTCTGGCGTTGTATCGACCGCGCCTCGACGATGTCAACAAGGTTCGATGGACCGACAACGACGTCGCTCTGCTCGACGAGGCTCGCAGCTACCTCGGGTCCAGGCCGGTCCGCAACGCTGCCCAGAACGGTCAAGACCCCGACGAGATCCGCACCTACGGCCACATCGTCGTCGACGAAGTGCAAGACCTCACCCCCATGCAACTGCGGATGGTCTCTCGTCGCTCGTTGAACGGCAGCATGACCGTGGTCGGCGACATCGCCCAGGCCACCGGCGCGCTGGCACCGAACGATTGGGACGATGTGTTGCGCCACCTGCCCGACCAGAAGCCCTCGCGGGTGATCGGGCTCAGCGTCGGCTATCGCATCCCGGCCCAGATCATGGCGCTGGCCAACCAGGTGATGTTGGCGGCGACGCCGACGTTGCGAGCGCCGACCAGCGTGCGCCAGAGCGACCATGCTCCGGAGTTCATGCACACGACGCCCGACGAGTTGCTGGTCGGAGTCGCCGCGGCGACGCGAGCGCTCACCGACGACATCGGCGACGGAACGATCGCCGTCGTGGCCCCCGACTCGATGGTCGACAGCGTCTCGCAGGCCCTCGAAGCCGCAGGCATCGAGCACGGTCGCGCCACTCGCACCGGCCTCGAACAGGGCGTTACCGTCGTGCCGGTCAGTGTGGTCAAAGGTCTCGAGCTCGACGGTGTGGTCGTGGTCGAGCCGGCAACGATCGTCGCCGAAGAGCAGCAGGGGCTGCGCGCGCTCTACGTTGCGCTGACCCGCAGCACCCGTCGTCTCATGGTCGTGCACGCCAGCGAGTTGCCGGTTGCTATGCAGATGCCAGGTACGCCTTCACCAACGCAGTGAGATCTCGGTAGACCTTGTCGGCCGAAGCCGGCCGGTCGAGCACCGCAGCGGTTCGCCCTTTGACGACCTCCGCCCCGATCTCGGTGGCGAGGTCGCGATCCTTGCCGGTGACTTCGGCGGAGACCGCCGCCCAGAGGGCTTCGATGCGCTCGACAGCGGCCAGCTTGTCGCCCTGACCGACGATCAACGACGACAACGTCGACGCCTCGGTGACCAATTGGGGCAGCAGCACGGCTGCGGTTCCGGTCGGCAACACCGTGGTGGTGGGAGCGGGCTTGGCCGTGATCGATGTGTCGTAGGTGGTCGCCGCGCACGACACTGTCGAGACCGACAGGATGAGGACCGACAGAGTTCTTCCGGGCCTCACGCAATCACCAGGATGCGGGCGCTGGCGAACGAGCCGACTCCCACGTGATGGCCTTCGATCTCGATCGTCATGGTGCCATCCGGCGACGCCGCTGTCAGCATGCCGCTACGGCCGGGCACGATGCTGGCCTCTTCGAGGAAATCGAGCAACCCCGGTGTGAACTCGAGCTCTTCGGGGATGCGGTTGACGATGAACGAGTTGCCAACGATGACGTCGGAGAGCGGCACGAGCAACGGCTCGAGATACGACGAGCCGGGAATGGGGTTGCCGTGGGGACATGTGGTCGGGCGGCCGAGCACGCGATCCATGGCCTGCTCCACGGCATCGCTCATGACGTGCTCCCACTTGCCTGCCTCGTGATGGGCATCGGCCCACGAGAGGCCGAGCATGTCGGTGAGGAACCGCTCGGCGATGCGATGCCGGCGCACGACGAGTTGCGCCAGCGCTTGACCAGTCAGGGTGAGGCGGATGGCGCCGTCGGTGGTGATGAGGCCCTCGGACTCGAGCCTGCGGATCATCTCGCTGACCGCCGGACGGCTGACCTGTAGGCGCTCGGCGATTCGAGCCTGGATCACGGCGACGTCGTCCTCGTCGAGTTCGAAGATGCATTCGCAGTATTCCTCGAAAGCAGGGTGGTGCTCTCCGAAAGCTGGCATGTGTCACAGGCTAGCCCCACACTTCAACACCCGTTTCGAGAAGTCCGGTGATGTCGTCAGGAGTTCACCGAAGCGGACGGGCTTCCCCGGCGGGCAGACCGGTAGCGTACCTCACGCATGTCGACAGCGCCGTTCATCCTCGCAGCAAGCGGCCGTCGTAGCTCCCACACCCCGGTGTGGTTCATGCGCCAGGCCGGCCGCAGCCTTCCCGAGTACCGGGCGATCCGGGGTGAGGGCAGCATCCTCGACGCCATCAAGGCTCCCGACCGTGCCGCCGAGCTCACCCTGCAGCCCGTGCGCCGGTACGGCGTCGACGCCGCCGTCCTCTACAGCGACATCATCGTTCCGGCACACGCCGTCGGATTCGGTATCGATGTATCGCCAGGCACTGGTCCGGTCTGCGACGCACCACTGCGCACTGCCGACGATCTACGCCGGTTGCGGCCGTTCGAGCCCGCGGCTGACGCCCCGTACGTGCTGCGGGCGGTGGACATGCTCGTGGCCGAGCTTCCCGAGTCCGTGCCGCTCCTGGCCTTCGCCGGGGCACCCTTCACCGTCGCCAGCTATCTCATCGAGGGCCGGCCGAGCCGCACCTACGAACACACCAAGCAATTGATGCACAGCAATCCCACGTTGTGGCATCAACTGATGGAACGGCTGGTCCAACATGCCGTGGCGTCCATCGGTGGCCAGCTCGATCATGGAGCCCGAGCCTTTCAACTGTTCGACTCGTGGGCAGGCACGCTGAGCCGTGCCGACTACGACACGTATGTGCTCCCGCACTCGACAGCGGTCTTTGCCGCACTCGCCACACGCCACCCTGACATCCCCGGAATCCACTTCGGAATCGGCTGCGATCACCTACTCGAATCGATGCTCTCTGCCGGCCCGAAGGTGCTCGGGCTCGACTGGCGGACGCCCATCGGCGATGCCCGTCGCCGGATGGGCGCCAGTCTGGTGGTGCAAGGCAACCTCGATCCCGCGCTGGTGCTTGCTGGGGCCGAGGTCGCGTTGATGGCAACCGATGCGGTCCTCGACGACAACGGCTGTCTCGACGGCGAACGGCACCCGGGCCATATCTTCAACCTTGGTCATGGTGTGCCGCCCAACGCCGACCCTGACGTGCTGCAGGCGATCGTCGATCGGGTCAAGGAACGCACGGCCCGATGACCGAGACCCGTACGGCTGTGGTGCTGATGGCCTACGGCACGCCGCGTTCGACGGAAGAAATACTGCCGTACTACACCGACATCCGCCGCGGCAACCCTCCATCGCCCGAACAACTGGCCAACCTCACGGCGCGGTACGAAGCGATCGGCGGCATCTCACCCTTGGCGCAGCGCACCGAGGCACAGCGCGACGCATTGCAGGCTGCCCTCGACAACGCCGCCAACGGCCGGTACCACGTGGTCCTCGGCCTCAAGCATGCGGCGCCATTCATCGAGCAGGCCGTCGAGGCGCTCGCCGTCGACGGGTTCCGCGAGGTCGTCGGGTTGGTGCTGGCGCCTCACTACTCGGCCTTCTCCGTCGGTCAGTACCTCACCCGCCTGAGCGACGCTGCTTCGCCGCGCAACATGGTCGTTCGCTCGATCGAAAGCTGGGCGACCGAACCGGCCTTCGTCGAGTTCATCGCCGCCGATCTCCGCACCAAGTTGTCGACCCTGCCGGCTGAGACGCGCGTGCTGTTCACGGCGCACTCCCTTCCGCAGCGAATCCTCGCCTCGGGCGACCAGTACCCGGCGCAGGTCCGCGCCACTGCCGAGCTCGTCGCCGCGTCGGTCGGTCTCGACAACTGGGCAACCGCCTGGCAGAGCGCAGGGCGCACAACCGAGCCATGGCTCTCCCCCGACATCTTGCAGGTCATCGACGAGCTGGCGGACGGCGGAGGCACATGTGCGGTGCTCGTCAGTGCCGTCGGGTTCGTCGCCGACCACCTGGAGGTGCTCTACGACCTCGACATCGAGGCAGCGGGGCGGGCCGCCCAGCACGGGCTGGCCTTCGCCAGAACGGCCTGTGTCAACGACGATCCCGTCGTGATGGCGGCACTGGCCGCCCGGGTCATCGGCGCAACATGAGCAGAGAACGCCGCGTCGCTGTTGTCGGTGGAGGCATCACCGGGCTGGCGGCTGCGCACGCCGCCACCGAAGACGGTGCACGCGTCACGGTTCTGGAGGCGAAATCGAGGGTCGGCGGAGTGATCAACACCACGCCGTTTGCTGGGCACCCGGCGATCGACGAGGGGCCAGACGCATTCCTGGCCCGAGTTCCGTGGGGTGTCGATCTCGCTCGCGCCCTATCGCTCGGCGATTCATTGACGTCGCCGGCCGTCGGTAAGGCAGCAGTGTGGTGGAACGGCTTTCACGACATCCCGCAGGGGTTGTTGCTCGGCCTGCCGACCGACCTGTTCGCCTTGGGCCGGTCACGGCTGCTGTCGCGCCGCGGCAAGATCCGCGCCGCTACGGAAGTGGTTCGACGCCGCAGCGACCTTGATGCCGATTCGATCGGCAAGTACGTGCGCTCGAGGTTCGGCGACGAAGTTCACGAGCGACTCGTCGATCCCCTCGTCGGCAGCATCTACGCGGCCGACACCGACGACTTCAGCCTCGCCGCGATCCCCCAACTTGCCGACCTGGCGGCGCGCTCGCGCAGCGTGCTGCTGGCTGCCCGCCACCGCCCTGCTGCGCTGAGCGGACCGATCTTCTACGCACCGAAAGCAGGGATGGGCGCTCTTGTCGATGCCGCATACAAGTCGATCGTCGCAGGCGGCGCCGACGTGCGGTTCGACGCGAACATCACCGAACTCGCGGCAGATGGAGCGAGCTGGCGGATCGACGGAGAGGAGTTCGACGACGTTGTGCTGGCCTGCCCGGCGCGCGTTGCCGCCGGGTTGCTGAGCCGGATCGCACCTTCCGCGGCAACCACCTTGGCGGCCATCCCGGCCGCAGGCGTGGCAATCCTGACGCTGGCGATGCCGGCGGATCACTGGCCTCGACGGTTGCACGACCTATCGGGCTACCTCGTCCCCAAGCCGCAGCAACGACTCGTCACCGCAGTCTCCTTCGGATCACAGAAGTGGGCCCATTGGGCCAGCCCCGAGCACGTCGTCCTGCGCGTCTCGCTCGGCCGCGACGGGTTGCCGGCGCTCCACCTCTCCGACGACGATCTGCTGGCCGAAACGCAACGCGAGCTCGCCAGGCACCTCGGCATCGACGCCGAGCCAAGTGCGGTGCGGGTCAGCCGATGGCCCAACGCCTTCCCGCAGTACCGGCCCCATCACCTCGCTGGTATTGCCGCGGCCGAGCGGACGCTTCCGGCCGGAGTCGCCCTCGCCGGCGCCAGCTACCACGGAATCGGTGTCCCGGCATGCATCCGGTCCGGCCAACAAGCAGCCACCCTGCTGTCGCGCCGGTAGGTGCCGCTGGCAGACTGATGCGATGCGCCGAGGATCGCCTGCGACACGGGTGCCTCATACTTGGATGACAGTGGTGGCGTGGGCCGCCCTGTTCGCGCTGGCGGCGTGCGGCGGCGATTCGAATGCGGCGACGGCCGCCACTGATTCGGCAGTTGTCACGACGGCGGCAACGACCACGACCACGACCACGACCATGCCCTCGACCACCAGTTCGTCGACGACCACGTCGACGACATTGACGAGCACCACCTCGACCACGTCCACGACGATCGTCCCAGTCACCTTGCCCAACCCGGAGGACCCGCCCGCAGATCCCAACGCGGCAGTACCGGTCGTCGCGGTCGGCACCATCGAGATCCCGAAGATCGGCGTCACCAAGACGATGTACGAGGGCATCACGCTGACCACCCTCAATCACGGGCCGGGGCACTGGCCGGGTACGGCGATGCCCGGGCACCAGGGCAACGTCGTCATCGCCGGCCACCGGGTCAGCCACGACAAGCCGTTCCGCAACATCGACCAGCTCGTGCCTGGCGATCAAGTGATCCTCACCACCGACGAAGGCCGATTCGTGTACCAGGTCACTGGCACCGACATCGTCTATCCCGACGCCCTGTGGATCATCGACCAGACCGCCGACTACACCGCCACGTTGTTCGCCTGCCATCCGGCGGGCTCCACCAAGCAGCGAATCGTCGTTCACCTCGCCTACGTCCCCAACGCCTAACGGATCGGCCGGCGTTCTGGCGGCTATGGTCGCTCGCTGATGTCAATCCGCGTCCCACGCTTGTCGGCTTCAGCCGCGATGGCGGTCGCCGCAGGGGTAGCTGTCGCCGTGTCGTTGCCACCATGGGGTCTGTGGCCGCTGGCGTTCGTCGGCATCGCCATCTTCGAGACGTCACTCGGTGAACACCTGCCGGCACGCACCCGCGCCGCGCGGGGTTTCTTGTTCACCACGGCGTGGATGTTGCCGGGCATGGCCTGGATGTGGTCGCTGACGATCCCCGGATACTTTGTCGCAGTCGTCATCTTCGCCGGGTTCCATGCGCTCGCGGCAGCGATCTCGCCGCAGGGTCCATGGCGCGTGATCGGCAGGCCTGCTGCGCACACACTCGCCGAGGCATTGCGCCTCGTCTTCCCGTTCGGCGGGGTTCCCTTGGCAACCCTGCCGATCGGCCAGGCCGACGGTCCCTTGGCGGGTGTGGTTCGAGTCGGCGGCGTCATCCTGCTCACGTGGGTGGTGTTCCAGATCGGGTTCGCGCTCGCGGGCCCGTCGCCGTTCGTGCCACAACTCGCTCGCATGCGTGGCCGGCGGTCCTCCGGCCAGTGGCACGGGGTGTTCGGGCTCCTCGCCGCGATCGTTGTCGTGATCATTGCGGCGACGATCGCCCCCCATGGAACTCACTCGGCTCAACCGGCGACGCTGCGAGTGGCGATCGTGCAAGGTGGCGGGCCGCAAGGAACGCGGGCGATCAACTCGGATCCGAGGGAGGTGGTCGACCGTCATCTCGCCGCAACGCGCACGATCGCGCCGGGGGCGGTCGAGCTCGTCGTGTGGCCGGAAAATGTCATCGACGTCCCCGTCCTCGCCGGCAGTCCAGAGCTCTCCGAGGTGACCGCCCAAGCCGCTCGAATCGGTGCGCCGTTCGCGGTCGGTGTCACCGAAGACGCGCCCGGCGATCACTTCATCAACGCCCAGGTCGTGGTCACCCAGGATGGGCAGGTGGTGTCTCGCTACGAGAAGGTGCACCGCGTCCCGTTCGGCGAGTACATGCCGCTGCGTGGCCTGCTGCACGCGTTGGGGGCTCCGACCAACCTTGTGCCACGTGACGCGGTCGCGGGAACCGGACCGGCCTTTCTCGACATTCCGGTCGCCGGCGGGAAGGTCCGTGCGGCAACCGTGATCTCGTGGGAGGTCTTCTTCGGAAGCCGCGTCCGCGACGGGATCGGCCGCGGCGGGACCTTCATCCTCAACCCGACGAACGGATCGAGCTACTCGGGCACGATCTTGCAGTCGCAACAGGTCGCATCGTCGCGGCTGCGGGCCATCGAGAACGGTCGGTGGGTCGTGCAGGTCTCACCAACGGGCTTCAGCGCGTTCGTGTCACCGGATGGCGAGGTCTTCGAGCGCTCTGCGGTCAGCGAGCAGAAGGTCATCTTCCGCACGATCGACCTCGCCTCGGGTCGCACGTGGTACTCCCATCTCGGCGATCTCCCGTGGGAGCTCCTCGTCGTCGTCGTACTGCTCGCCTCGTGGATCGTGCCGGGCAGGGCCTGGCTGGCGAAGCGGCGAGTCACACCTCCAGTAACAGCGTGACCGGACCGTCGTTGATCAACGACACCTGCATCTCGGTGCGAAAGCGCCCCGTTGCCACGGTGGCACCGACCGCACGCAACTGATCGATCACCACCTGGACGAGCGGCTCGGCATGCTCACGTCGCGCCGCGTTGATCCAACTCGGGCGGCGACCTCCACTGGTGTCGCCGTACAACGTGAACTGACTGACGATCAACACCTCTCCGCCGACGTCGGCGACGGAGCGGTTCATCACCCCGTTCTCGTCATCGATGATGCGCAGACCCCAGATCTTGTCGGCCAGCTTGCGTCCTGTCGCTTCTGTGTCGTCATGGGTCACCCCGACCAACACGCACAATCCCGGACCGATGGCTCCGACGACTTCATCCCCGACCGTCACCGACGCTTGCACGACCCGCTGCACCAAACCACGCATGGACCGAGTCTGCCGTACAGAATGGGTCGGTGATCGAACTCCGCGCAGGATCAGCAGTGTGCACCATCAGCCCCACACACGGGGGGCGAGTCGCGACTCTCCAGGTCGGTGGAATCGACTTGATCGTCGGACCCGACCCTTCGCTGCCGGCCGCGGGTTGGGGGAGCTATCCGATGGTGCCATACGCCGGCCGCATTCGAAACGGGCGGTTCACGTTCGAAGGTGTCGACTATCAGATGCCGATCAACTTCGCGCCACACGCCATCCACGGAAAAGGATTCGAGCAATCGTGGGAGGCAGCACCCGTCGTCGCGGCACGCGACTCGAGCAGCGTTGCCATGTCGTGCAAACTCGATTGGGAGTTAGGTGGCGAATCGCTGCAGCAGATCGAGCTCACCGAGAAGTCACTGACGTGCGTGCTGGCTGTCCGCGCCGGAGAGCGGCCGATGCCGTGCTCACTCGGATGGCATCCGTGGTTCATCAAACCGGAGCGCGCCGATCTGGCGTTCGAAAGGATGTACCCGCGAGACGACGAGTACATCACCGACGGACACTCGATCTCCCCGCCCCCACCTCCGCCGTGGGACGACTGCTTCGCCGGCCCGCTCAACACGCCACGCCTCAGGATCAACGGTGTGGAAGTGTCGATCAGCAGCGACTGCGACTACTGGGTGGTCTACGACCTGCCGGCGCACGCAACATGCGTCGAGCCGCAGACTGCGCTACCTGATGCCTTCAACCTCGGGAGCGTCGGCGGCGCCACCCGCCTCGACCCGGGCGAGGAGCTCCGCCGGCGCATGACCATCTCTTGGGTCTGACGTCGCAGGGCGAAGCCTGGTCGCCTCGTTCCACGCCGGCACCACACCCTCGGGCGACAGCGTTGAAATCCATCTCGCCAGTTGGTCGATCGTCATCGGCCGGGCCAGCAGGAAACCTTGCACCACGTCGCAACCCGAGGCACGCAGTCGAAGCAGCACGCCGTTGGTTTCGACGCCCTCGCCGACGACGCGCAGCCCGAGGTTGTGTCCCAGATCGATGATCGACCGCACAATGGCGTCGTGGGATCTGACGGTCGCCATGTCGGTGACGAAGCTCTGATCGATCTTCAGCTCGTGCACCGGAAGTGCGGAGAGATAGCCGAGCGAGGTCTGCCCGGAGCCGAAATCGTCGAGGCTGATGTTGACCCCGGCGGCGGCCAACTCGCCGAGCACGCTGGCTGCGCGGATCGGATCGGTCATCAGTGCCGTCTCGGTGATCTCGACCACCAGGCGCTGTGCGGGCACGCCGAGGCGATCGAGGATGCCGACGACGCGCTGGGCGAAATCGACTCGAGCCAAGTTGCGAGCCGACACGTTGACGGCGACGGCCAGATCTGCGGCCATCGGACCGAGCTCGCTGATCTCGGTGAGGGCCGTGGCCAGCGCCCACGTCGTGAGGTTGTCGATCAGGTCGGTGTGCTCGGCCAGGGGGATGAACCTGTCGGAGTTCAGGAGCCCGAGCACCGGGTGCTGCCATCTCGCCAGCGCCTCGACCGCCTCGAGGTGGCCATTGATGGTCAGCACCTTCGGCTGGTACTGAAGGATCAACTCGCCGGCGTCGATGACGCGGCGCAGTTCGCCGATGAGGCCCAAGTTGTCGGCGTTGTAGTGATCGTCGCGAACGTCGTACCGCACGACCTCGATCTGCTTCGTCTTGGCGACATACATCGCTACGTCGGCGCGCTGCAGCAACTCCACCACATCGGTGCCGTCTTCGGGTGCGACGACGAAGCCGATGCTTGCCTCGATCGTGAGACGGAGCCCATCCACTTCGACGTCGTGATCGAGCACACCCACGATGCGACTCGACAGCGAAGCTGCGTCACCGACGCCGTGCAGGATCAAGCCGTATTCGTCGCCACCGAGTCGGGCCACGGTGTCGCGATCCGAGACCGAACGTCGCAGCCGGTTGGCCAGCTCGGTGAGGACGACATCACCACTCTGATGACCGAGCGTGTCGTTGATCTCCTTGAAGCGATCAAGGTCGATGATGGCGAGGGCCAGCGGCGCGCGATCCCGTGCGGCCTCGGCCAAGGCGACCTCGGCTCGTCGGTGGAACACTCTTCGGTTGGGAAGCTCAGTCAGCGGATCGTGCTCGGCCAGGAAGGTGCTGAGCGCGACCTCCTTGCGCAGCCCCCGAGTCACTGAGATGCAGATCCCGAGCAGCAGCAGCCACAGCAGTGCCAGCCCCAGCACCAGGTCGCGGTACAAGTGGTGCAGCGCTGCGGAGACGTCTTGCTCGATGGGGCCGTAGGGCAGGTAGATCTCCAGTACCCCGACCGGATGAGCGGGCGAACCCGCCGACACCTGCCGGTACACCTCGACGACCGCCTGGCCCAACGGACCCGAGTCGTTGCTGTCGTTGTTGAGGTGGGTCAGGACGGTGATCTGTTTGCCGGACGCTGCGTCGAGCGCCTCGCCGTCGGTTTGCGGCGTCAGGCCGGAGCCGTCGCCGGAGAACACCACGATGCCGTTCAGATCGCGGAGCCGCAGACGCACCACGCTGTGATCACCGATCACCCGCGCAACCAGGCTTTTGAGGCTGGACCGCTCGACCGGAGTGAGGCCGTCGCTCAGCGGTTGGCCGGCGAGCAACGGCTCGACGGCGATGCGGGCGACCAGCGCTGCATCCGACCCGCCCTCGGCCCGGCCACGATCGCGGGCATCGGATCGATAGCTGGCGGCGAGTGCCGCGCCGAGCAGCACCAGCGGCACCAGGCTGATGGCCGCGTAGATCACGAACAGCCTGATCGTCGACCGCGGCGCGTGACTTGACACCTTCAAGAGCCCACCATATCGCTGCATCCCCGGTGAACGTGACCCTCGGCACGCCCACGTTGCAACCGCGTGACACCTACCGGTCGGTAACAAGGCCCGGATAACGTGACGGGCCTATGTCTGACGCCACCTCGGCGAAGGCCCCGGCGCTGTCGCCGAACGCCCCCCTCTCGATTGCCTATCTCACCTACCGCGGGAAGCCGCATGTCGGCGGCCAAGGCGTGTACACGCGCCATCTCACCAAGGCGCTCGTCGATCTCGGTCACACCGTCGAGGTGTTCGGGGGCCAGCCGTACCCGATCCTCGACGAGCGCATCACGTTGCACCAACTGCCGAGCCTCGACCTCTGGAACGATCACTTCCCCGGTCGATTCCCAGGGTATTGGGAGTTGAAGACGAAGGCCGATTGGGCCGAGGCGTTCAGCCACCTTCGTGGCACCTTCGGCGAGCCGTTGGCGTTCAGCATGCGGGCCCTGCAGGCGCTCAGCAAGCGGCAGTCCGACTTCGACCTGGTGCACGACAACCAGTGCCTCGGTTACAGCGTGTTGGGCATCGAGAAGCTCATACCCACGATCGCCACGCTGCACCACCCGATCACCCGTGATCGAGCGCTGGAGATGGCTCACACCCCGACGTGGCGGAAGCGATACTCGATCGGTCGTTGGTACAACTTCGTGAAGATGCAGGGCCGGGTCGCCAAACGACTGCCGCGCATCGTCGTCGTCAGCGAGAACTCGATCAAAGACATCCACGCCGACATGGGAGTCAGTCTCGATCGCATGCGGCTCGTGCCGGTCGGTGTCGATCCTGCACTGTTCACACCGCTGCCGCAGATCGCCCGCCGACCCGGCCGGCTGATCACCACGGCCTCGGCCGACGTGGCGCTGAAGGGCCTCTCGTACTTGCTCGAGGCAATGGCCAAGCTGCGCACCGAGCGCGACGTCACCCTGACCATCATCGGCAAACCACGCGACGGCGCCAGCAACCAGCTCATCGATCAACTCGGCCTTCGTCCGCACATCGAGTTCGTCAGCGGCGTGCCCGACGAGCGTGTGGTCGAGCTCTATGCCGAGGCCGAGCTCGCTGTGGTGCCGAGCCTGTACGAAGGGTTCAGCCTCCCCGCCATCGAGGCGATGTCAACGGGCATCTGCCTGGTGGCCACCGACGGCGGCGCGCTACCCGAGGTCACCGGGCGCGACGGAGACACCGTGCTGCAGTGCGCGGCGGGCGACGTCGACGCGCTGGTGTCGGCCATCCGGCGTGGTCTCGACGATGCCGAGTTGCGAGCGCGAGTCGGCGAGGCCGGCCGTCGTCGCGTTGTCGAGCGATGGAGTTGGAAGCACTGTGCGCAACTCACCGTCGAGCAGTACCGCGAGGTTCTGGCGATGCCCCACAACGTCGAGAAGCTTCGCAACAACGGCCGTCTGCCTGCGCTCGCTCAGGAGACCGGGTGCTGACGATCCGACTCGATCAGCTCGGCGTTCAGCCGGGCGACCTCGTGCTCGATGCCGGCTCCGGGTTCGGCCGCCATGCGTTCGCGCTTGCGCGCCAGGGTGCCAATGTTGTCGCCCTCGACTACGCGCCGAAGGAAGTGGAGTCCACGCGAGCAACGTTCGCGGCGATGGCCGAGGCCGGCGAGATCGACGAGGCTCGGTTCGTCGGCGGTCTGCAGGGCGATGCCGTGCGATTGCCGTTTGCCGACGGCACGTTCGATCGAGTGATCACCAGCGAGGTGCTCGAACACATCCAGGCCGACACCGCGGCGATCACCGAGTTCGTGCGAGTCCTGAAGCCAGGTGGCACCTTTGCCGCGACCGTTCCGACGTGGCTGCCCGAGAAGATCAACTGGATGCTCAGCGACGAGTACCACGCTCCGAAGAGCGTCGGCGGCCACGTCCGGATCTACTCAGCCACCGAGCTCAAGGCCAAGCTGCGCAGCGCCGGCCTGGCGATCACCGGCAGCCATCACGCCCACGCCCTGCACTCCCCGTACTGGTGGCTGAAGTGCGCAGTCGGCGTTCGGCGAGACGACCATCGACTGGTCGAGGCGTACAAGCGATTGCTCGAATGGGAGATCGTCAAACAGCCACGCGGCCTCAAGGTCGTCGAACGCACCGCGTCGCCATTGCTCGGCAAGAGCTACGTGGTCTACGCGCGCAAGAGCGCCCGAGAGGTCGCCCACAAAGGTGCCAAAGAAGGTGATCGTCATGTCGCGGTTGCCTGACATCGACGGCGTGATCTCCGCCGAAGAGATCGTCGGCACCGCGGAGTGGATCGCTTCGCTGCAGCTCGACACCGGCATGATCCCCTGGTTCCCAGGTGGTCACTGCGATCCGTGGAACCACGTCGAAACCGCGATGGCGCTCGACGTCGCCGGCTTCCACGCCGGCGCCGAGCGGGCCTACGAATGGCTGGTCGACATCCAACGCGCCGACGGCAGTTGGTGGAACTACTACCTGCCCGACGGCACCGTCGAAGAAGCCAAGCTCGACACCAACGTCTGCGGCTACATCGCCACTGGCGTGTGGCACCACTGGCTGTGCACGTGGGATCGGGCCTTCGTCGACCACCTCTGGCCGACCGTGCAACGTGCCCTCGATTGGGTGCTCACGATGCGGCGCGACGATGGCACGGTGCTGTGGGCCTGCACCGCCGATGATCGGCCGTGGGACTACGCGCTGCTCTCTGGATCGTCGTCGATCGCCCACGCGTTGCGCTGCGGTGCCAACCTCGCGGCGCTGACCAACGAACCACGGCCCGACTGGATCGCCGCCGCCGACCGCCTCAGCCTGCTGATCAACGATCACCCTCGGGTCTTCGAACCGAAGGATCGCTGGGCGATGGACTGGTACTACCCGGTGCTGTCAGGCTGCCTCGTGGGCGAGCGTGCCAAGATCCGCATGGCCGATGGCTGGTCGGAGTTCGCCATCGAGCACCGCGGGATCCGGTGCGTCAGCGACGAGCCGTGGGTCACGGCGTCGGAGACTGCCGAGTGCGCCATCGCCCACGCCGCGATCGGCGACCTGGTCACTGCGACCGATCTCGTCAGCTGGACTCGTCCGCACCGACGCGCCGACGGCGCCTACTACACCGGCATCGTCTACCCATCCCAAGTGCGTTTTCCGGTCGAAGAAATCTCGGCATACACCGGCGCCGCCGTCATCCTTGCGGCCGACGCGATCGATGCCGCGTCACCGGCCAACTCCGTGTTCGTGCCGCGCAGCTACGACTGAGGCTCGGTCACGTTCCAGCCGCGGCGACGCAGTTCGTCGGCCAACACCTCTGCCGGGAACCCGCGTACGAGCAGCGCTTGCGCCGACTCCAGCGTGCCGGGTTCTTCGGTGACGGACAGGGTCGGGTTCTCGTCGTCGGTCGACGTCAGCCGATCGATCAGGGCCGATGCCTCGGTCTTGGTGAACTTGCCACGAGCTTGGCGCGGCGTCAGCCGGTACTCGGTGCGCGCCGATCGAAAGTCGTCGTATCCGGCCTTGCGCATCAGCGCCTGGATGTAGGCAACCTGCTTGGCCGATGCCGGCGGACCTTGCTGAGCGAGACTCACCGACACACCGTACCGATCAGCACTCGACGACCTCGACCCTGTACCGCAACGGGTCGCCTTCGTGGCAGCATGGCTGCCGTGACACTCCCGACACAGAACTCGCTCACCGATCTCGCCGATGCCGCCCTACGCGCTTGTGGTGCGTCCGGCTTCACCGCTTCCGGCCCACACGTGGCCCGCAGCCCGATCACCGGGACGCCCCTTGGAGGGGTCGAAGGGGAGACGTCGGTCGACGCTGCCGCAGAACGGGCGAGCACCGCGTTCGGGTCCTGGCGCACGACGCCCGCACCGCTTCGTGGCGAATTGATCCGCCAGTTCGCCGGATTGCTGCGCACCCACAAGGCCGATCTCGCTCGACTGGTGCAGATCGAGGTGGGCAAGATCGAGAGCGAGGCACTCGGCGAGGTGCAGGAGATGATCGACATCTGCGACTTCGCCGTCGGTCTCAGCCGTCAGCTGCACGGCCTCACGATTGCCAGCGAGCGCCCCGGTCACCGGCTGATGGAGCAATGGCATCCGCTCGGTCCGACGGCGGTGATCACTGCGTTCAACTTCCCCGTGGCCGTGTGGAGTTGGAACGCGGCGCTGGCCGTGGTGTGCGGCAATCCGGTGATCTGGAAGCCGAGCGACCTCACACCACTCACTGCCATCGCCACCAATGCGTTGTTCACACAGGCATGCATCAACGTCGGCGCTCCCGATCACCTCAGCCAGGTCCTGCTCGGAGGTGCCGACGTCGGCGCTGCGCTGGTGGCGCACGCCGGCATTCCGTTGGTCAGCGCCACCGGCTCGACCCGAATGGGCCAGCAGGTCGCCGGGGTGGTCGCCGGCCGGTTCGGCCGCAGCATCCTCGAACTCGGAGGCAACAACGCCGCGATCGTCGCACCATCGGCCGACATCGAGCTCGTCGTCCGCGGCATGACGTTCTCCGCAGCCGGCACCGCCGGCCAGCGATGCACGTCACTGCGACGGGCGATCGTGCACCGCTCGCGCCTCGACGAGGTCGTCGAGCGCATGTCGGGTGCGTACGCCACCCTTCCGATCGGAAGCCCGCTCGACTCCGGCACATTGGTCGGGCCACTGATCACGACCACGGCGTTGCAGCGCATGCAGGCCGCGGTCGACACCGCGTGTTCCGATGGCGGGAAGGTCACGGTCGGCGGCGAACGACTACTCGCCGACGACGCACCCGACGCCGCCTACGTGCGCCCGGCGATCGTCACGATGCCCGAGCAGACCGACATCGTTGCGACCGAGACGTTCGCGCCGCTGTTGTACGTGATGGCCTACGACGACTTCGACGAAGCCTTGGCGTTGCAGAACGGCGTGCCTCAGGGCCTGGCCAGCAGCATCTTCACCACCGACGTGCGCGAGGCGGAGCGGTTCTGCGCGGCCGACGGCAGCGACTGTGGCATCGCCAACGTCAACATCGGGCCCAGCGGTGCCGAGATCGGCGGCGCCTTTGGCGGCGAGAAGGCCACGGGTGGAGGCCGCGAGAGTGGAAGCGACGCCTGGAAGGCCTACATGCGCCGGGCGACCAACACCATCAACTACTCCAACGAGCTCCCCCTCGCCCAAGGCGTGAAGTTCGGCTGACCCGTCTTGGTGCCGGCTGGCTCAGGGGATGCGGCGGAGGATGCGCAGGCTGCCGGTGACGCCGGTCTCCTCGAACAGTCCGGTGCGTAACGCCGGCAGATAGATCTGCTCGTAGGGCGCCCGGCCGCCGTCGGCGGGATCGGGGAACACGTCGTGCACGGCGAGCGTTCCGCCGACAGCAACGTGCTTGGCCCAGCCCTCGAAATCGAGCCGTGCGGGCTCCTCTCCGTGCCCGCCGTCGATGAACAGCATCGACAACGGCGTGGTCCAGTACCGGGCCACCGTCGGCGAGGGACCGACCACGGCGATCACGACGTCTTCCAAACCGGCGTCGTGGATCGTCGCCCGAAAGGTCGGAAGGGTGTCCATCTTGCCGATGCGGGGGTCCACGACGGTCGGATCGTGGTGCTCCCACCCAGACTGGTTCTCTTCGCTGCCTCGGTGATGATCGACGGCGAACAGCACCGTGCCGACTGCACGCGCCGCGGCGCCCAGCCAGACCGTCGAGCGACCGCAGTAGGAACCGATCTCCACCATTGGATGTTTGACCTCCAATCCGGCGGCCAACGCGGCGCGGTGCAGCGCGTCACCTTCGTCGCTCGGCATGAAGCCCTTGGCCGCGAGGGCGTGGGCGCGCACATCGGGGCCGAGCGGTGCAGAGGGCACGCTGGGCACCATAATCGGCATGTGCCAGAAGCTGCCATCGGTCCATCGACCGCCACGACTGCGAGCTGGCAGATGCCGAAGTGGGCAATCGTCGTGCCATCGTTGCTCGCCGCGATGCTCGTGTTCATCGCCACTCGGCACGATCCGTTGCTGTCGCCCGATTCGATCACCTACCTCTCCGCTGCCGATCACATACGCGGCGGGCACGGCATCACCGACTTCACACTCAAGCCGCTCAGCGTCTTCGGCCCGATCTATCCACTGCTGCTGTCTCCGGGCGGTCGCAGCCTCGTGTGGGCATCGATCGTCGGTGCAACGGCGATCGCCGCCGGTACCGCGTTGATGTGGACGCTGCTGCGCTACCGGGTTCGGCCGATCGTCGCGATCGGCGGGGCGCTCGCCCTGGGCGCCAGCCAGGGTTTGGTGCGGATTGCTTCCGTGGTGTGGAGCGAGGCCCCCTACGCGGCGATCTCACTGGTGACCATCGCCGTGCTCTCGCGCAAGTCGATCACGACTCGCACCGCGGTGATCGGCGGCCTGCTGGCAGGCATCGGGTTCCTCACGCGCTACGCAGGCCTCGGGCTGATCGCGACCGGCGCGGTGATCGTCATCGCCTCGACCTGGCGAGAGCACGACCGCGTCGTCACGATCAAGCGGACTGCAGCGTTCGCGGCAGGTGCGATCGTGATCAGCTCGGTCTGGGTCATTCGCAACCTTGTCGAGACCGGCCAGCCACTCGGGCCGCGCTTCGAAGGCGGCGCCACCGAGCCGGTGAGCACCACCATCCGTCTGGCCTTCAGCGGCACCGGCAACATCGTTCTCGGCGACGGCTGGTCGGCGACGGCCAGCGCCCGACTCGGAACCGCGATCGTCGTCGCGATCGTGATCGTCGCGGCTCTCGCACTACGCGGCCGCAAGTCGACCACGCTCGACATCGGCATGCTCGCGTTCGCGATCACTTCATTCGTCGTTCCGATCATCGCCCGCCGAATCACTGCCAACGACATCGAACTGCGCGTGATGTCGCCGATGCTGATTCCTGTCGTGTACTTCGCCGCGGTGATGTTCGACCGGGTGTGCACCGTTCGAATTGCCGCCGTTGCAGGCGCGGTGTTGTTCGGCTGGTGGCTCTACCTAGGGGCGGCATTCGCGGCGCGCTTCCCCGACCTGGCGCCAGGGAGCAGCGGGTACAAGCCGCAGTTCTCGCCGCAGATGTACGACGTCATCGATGCGCTGCCGGCAAACGCGACCGTGCTCACCGACAACCCGCAGCGGGTGTGGTGGTTCACCGATCGCGAACCGACCTTGTTTGCATTCACCAAGCCGCGACCCGGCAACAGCCACTACCCACTCGACACCGCTCACACCGTCGCGCAGGCGTGCTCGGGCCATGCCTACTTGGCATGGTTCGACGGGTTGGCAAACGCCGGCGGCGGGCCCGCCGAGCGCCGCCCGGATCTGCTGAAGCTCGTCGATCTCCAGCCGCAGCAGTCGGTGCCCGGCGGCGAGCTGTACCTGTTGGCGCCACACGATCCCTCGAAGTGCTGATCCGACGCAGCCGTGCCCGCTGGGCAAGGATGAGTCCATGACTGCCCTCGACGACCTCGTCAAGCTGCTCGATCTCGAAGCGATCGAGGTCAACATCTTCCGTGGTCGCTCGCCGCAGGAGAACCGTCAGCGGGTGTTCGGAGGCCAGGTCGCCGGGCAAGCCCTCGTCGCCGCGACCCGCACCATCGAAGACCCGGGCCGGCAGGTGCACTCCCTGCACGCCTACTTCCTACGCCCCGGAGACCCGACGCTGCCGATCCTCTACGAGGTCGATCGGATTCGCGACGGCCGCAGCTTCACGACCAGGCGTGTCGTTGCCATTCAGCACGGCCGGGCGATCTTCAACCTGCAAGCCAGCTTCCATGTCCGCGAGGTGGGCGCAGATCACCAGTTGGCGATGCCGGTCGATCTGCCGGCGCCCGAGACACTGCCCGACTTCAAGACCCGCATGGAGCCATACAAGGAGCGTCTCGGCCCATGGTTCGACCGGCCGCGGCCGATCGACATCCGTTACATCGACCGCGATCCGTTCACCCGCCGCGACAATCCGGCCGACGGTCAACGGGTGTGGATGCGCGCCGACGGCCGGCTACCCGACGACCCCACCTTGCACGCGTGCATCGTCACCTACGCCAGTGACTTCACCTTGCTCGACACCACCGTGCTGCCATTCGGATTGTCGTGGGACAGCCCCGGCATTCAGATGGCCAGCCTCGATCACGCGATGTGGTTCCATCGTTCGTTCCGTGCCGATGAATGGTTGCTCTACGACCAGAAGGCGCTGTCCACCAGCGCCGGTCGCGGACTTGCCGGCGGGGCCATCTTCTCCAGTGACGGCACACTCGCGGTCACCGTCGTGCAGGAAGGTCTGGCCAGGATCGGACTCGGGTAGTCATGCAATCGATGTCCGGTTGTTCATGCGATCGCTGCCTGTGCGATCGATAAGGGTGCACGCGCTCGCCGCGACCCTCATCGTGATCGGTGCCAGTTGCGGCGGCGACGCCTCGTCGTCGGTCGACGTCACGTTCCACACCGGGTCGAGCCCTCCTGCGTCTGCGACCCCCGCGCCTCCGGGCACGGCAGCCGAAACGCCGAGCGGAGATTCGCTCGCGACGCCAACCACGAGCATCGCCGCACCCACCAGTGAGCCACTCGGCCGACCGACGGTCAGCCTCACCGAACTCGGCGCGTTCGAGCAACCGGTTGGTTTCACCTGGCGACCAACCGATGGAACGACCTACGTCGTCGAACAGGCCGGGCGCGTGGTGATCATGAACGACGGCCAACCCGGCGCAACCGCGCTCGACATGTCGGATCGAACCGAGGCCAGCGGGGAACAAGGTCTGCTCGGGTTGGCGATCAACGCCGCCGGCACCTTCGCCTACGTCGACTACACCGACGACGACGGCAACACCGAGATCGATGAATACGCGATCCGGCCGGACGGAACCTTCGATGCAGCAACTCGCCGCACGGTGCTTGCCTTCGATCAGCCCTACCCCAACCACAACGGCGGCGAGCTCGTCTTCGGGCCCGACCACATGCTCTACATCGGCACCGGTGACGGTGGCGGTGAGAAGGATCCAGAACGAAGGGCCCTCAACCTCGGCGAGTGGCTCGGCAAGATGCTGCGCATCGATCCGCTCCCCGGCGGTGGCGCGGCGTACACCGTGCCGCCCGACAACCCGTTCGTCGGCATCGCCGGGGCTCGTCCGGAGATCTGGTCGGTCGGTCTCCGCAATCCGTGGCGCTTCAGCTTCGATCGCCAGACCGGCGATCTGTGGATCGCAGATGTCGGGCAAGACAGTTGGGAGGAGGTCGACGTTGCTTGGGCGGCCGACGGAAGCGGTCGGGGAATGAACTTCGGATGGAGCGCATGGGAGGGAAACCATCGACTCAACGATGACCAATCACCCCACGGCGCGACCGCGCCGATCTACGAATACCCGCACGGCGATGCGGGCTGTTCGATCAGCGGCGGCGTGCGCTACCGGGGCACTGCGATTCCGGAGCTGGTCGGCTGGTACGTGTACGGCGACTACTGCTCCGGGCAGGTCAGAGCCCTGAAGATCACCGGTAACGCGGTGACGGACGAAGTCACGCTGGGCAACGTGGCCAGCATCTCGGCCGTCACCGAGACACCTGACGGCGAGCTGCTCGTGTTGTCGGTGGCCGGCTCGATCTTCGCGGTGACTCCCGGCTGAGAAAACTCAGGCGACTCGCTCGAGCTTCGCCGTGCGCGTCGGGATGTCGGTGGAAACCACCCGCACACGCACGTCGTCACCCGGCTCGACGTTGTGAACGTCGATGCGTGACACGACGGGAAGATCGCACAGCTGGATTCGCGCTCCACGATCGTCGACATCCGTCACGACCGCTGGGAACGTGTGCTGAACCTGCCCGCTGAGCAATGCGGTCTCGGCCAGGTCGATGACCGCCCGCTCGATCTGGCTGGCGGCGTCGTCGGCTCGTTCCATGACTGCCGGCAGCTTCGGGAAGGCTTGCTGCACGTGGTCGGGCACCGCCTGACCATTGGCGACCGCCAACGCAGCCATCACGACATAGCGATCGGCGAGCCGGCGCAACGGCGCCGTCGCGTGCGCGTAGGTGGCCGCCATCGCCGAATGCCACGGCCGTTGACCGGCGGCGTACGGCACGTACGAGGCATGACCACCGGCGCGGCGGATGGCCATCAGCATCGCCGCGGGCTTGGGCGAGCGGCCGTCGAGCGATCGCTCGAACTGGGCCAGATTCGTGCCGGCCGGCCAGTCGATACCAAAGGCTCGGGCCGTGTGCCGCAGCCGCGGCTCGGTTCGCGGGCCAGGTTCCGGCATGATCCTGAACAACCCCGTTCCGGCTGCCAGCAGGGCGTCGGCGACGGCGAGATTGGTCGCCAGCGACATCGCCGCGTTGTCGTCCTCCGACTTCAACCGAGGGCGGTAGGTGATCTCGTATCCGCTGTCAGAGGCGGTGACCTCTTGCTCGAGTGGTTCGATGCGGCTGGCACCTCGGGCGTCCTCGGCCATCGTGATGCGCCGCGAGAGCTCAGCGAACGCAGCCGGCAAATCAGCCGGTTGCACCGTCTCATAGGCCAACTTGGCGCGGGAGTGGATCAGCGAGCGTTCGACTCCGTCGAGCTTCGAGTGCCCGCTGGAATCGACTCGCACGTGGAACACGATCGCCGGACGAGGGCCATCGGGAAGCAGGCTGGCAGCCCCTTCCGCAAGCCTCGGTGGGTACAGGCCCGCCTTCCGATCGGGAAGGTACTGCGTCGCCCCGCGCAGCCATGCCTCGTTGTCGAGTGGATCTCCGTCGTCGACGAACCAGGCGACGTCGGCGATCGCGTAGTGCAGCATGACGTCGTCGCCGGTGAGCTCGATGTGGAAGGCCTGATCGAGATCGGTCGACGACGCGGGGTCGAGGGTGACGAACGGCCAATCGGTGCGATCGGTGTGTGCCGAGGGAACTCGCGCGGCAGCCTCGTCGGCAGCCTGCAGAATCGGCGCGGAGAACTCACCCGGAACCTTGAACTGCCGTCGTATCTCGACAAGACCTTCGACGAGTTCGTCGGTGAGATCGGCTCGGATGCGCACCTAGCGGCGAGCCCCCATGAACATCGTCTTCAGCGCGTCGTAGTGCTCGATGCAGTGACCGGCACCCATCACCACTGCCTCGAGTGGCATCGTCGACATCTTCACCGGCACCTGTGTTTCGCGCTCGATGCGTTGAGCAAGACCGCGCAACAGACCGCCGCCGCCGACCAGGTACATGCCGCGCACCAGAAAGTCTTGAGCAAGTTCGGGGGGTGCCTTGGAGAGGCAGCGCACGACGGAAGCAGTGATGCTGCTGATGACGTCGTCGATCGCCAGGCGAATCTCTTCAGGCGTCAAGACCACGGTCTTCGGCAGGCCGCTCATCAAGTCGCGGCCACGCACCTCTGCTTGGTTCTCGTCGCCGATTGGGTCTGCCGACCCGATGGCCACCTTGACCTCCTCGGCAGTCCGCTCGCCGATGGCGATGCCATGCTCGCGGCGCACGTAGGCCTGGATCGCGGCGTCGATGTCGAAGCTGCCGACCCTCACGGCTTCGAGAGCCACGATGCCGCCGAGGCTGATCACGGCCGTCTCGCTGGTGCCACCGCCGATGTCGATGACCATGTTGCCCACCGGCTCGTCGATCGGCAGGTCGGCACCGATGGCCGCAGCCATCGGCTGCTCGATCAGTTGGGCATCCGCCGCACCGGCACGCCGCGCCGCGTCGGTGACGGCGCGCCGCTCGACCTCGGTGATGGCCGAGGGAACGCAGATGACGACCTTCGGCCGGGTGAACCGGCTGACACCGACCCGCTGCAGCAGCAGGCGGATCATTCGCTCGGTGATCTCGAAGTCGGTGATGGCCCCGCCGCGAAGCGGACGCACGGCGACGATGTATCCGGGTGTGCGACCGATCATCTGCCATGCCTCGCGACCCGTGGCCAGCACCTCGCCGGTCTGGCGGTTCAAGGCGATCACCGACGGCTCGTTGAGGACGATGCCGCGGCCCTTCATGTAGACCAGCGTGTTCGCCGTCCCGAGATCGATTGCGAGGTCGCGCGCCATGGGCTAGTCCGTCGGCTCCTGAGTGGAATCGTTGGATCGGTCGTGGCCGGAGTCGTGGCCGGAGTCGTGGTCGGAGTCGTGGGAGGGATGGACCCGATCCATGACCTCGCGGCGAGATTCGGGTGACAGTGCGTCGATGTGCCGACGAAAACTGGTGAGACCGGCGTCTTGACGTGGCCGGCGGGTGTAGGCGATGAGACCGATGGCAACGAGCAGGACGACTGCTGCGAGCGCGATGACGACGGTCATGACGGAGTCCGCGAACCGGACGAAGTCGGTACCGAGGCCGCATCGATGGGTGCGCCGGATGCGGTACCCCAGTCGGCCCCGCCACTCCATACCTCGTGCTTCCAGATCGGCGCGCCGAGCTTGAGCGCATCGATTGCAAAGCGGGCGGCCTCGAACGCCTCGCCGCGGTGCGGGGCACTGACGACAACGATCACCGAGCTCTCGGTGAGCTCGAGCCTGCCGGTTCGATGGATCAGCACCACACGCCCGGTCTCCGGCCATCGCTGGCGCAATTCGGTGTCGATGGCCTCGAATCGCGGCACGACTTGTGACTCGTAGGCCTCGTAGGTCAATGATTCGACCTGATCCCGTAGCGCACCCTGTTCGTCGACGGCATGATCACGAACGGTGCCGCTGAAGAGCACGACGGCCCCACATTGCGGTAGAACCGCCCACTCGTAGGCTGCGACGATCGGCAACGCGTCGCTACTCAGGCTGAGCCATGAGTTCCCGCTAGCCGGAGGTTGCACGACTACTCATCGTAGCTCGCCGCACAGCAAGCGACACTGGGAAGCTGGGGCGATCCCCGCGACGCGCTCTGGCTCGTTAACCTCTCCGGCTCGTGGAGCGGAGTGAGTGGCCTGACGACGATGCGGCTGGTTCCGGCGCGTACCCTCCGGCGCCGTTGCCACCGCACGAGCGGCTCTGGCGACATCCGTCGGAGATCGGCGGTGCGATGTGGGCCCACACCGAGCCTCCGCTCACGATCGGACGCGGGTTGCTGATCACGACCGGGGCGATCGGCGGCCTACTGTCGCTCGCCGTGCTGTGGGTGATGTTGCCGGCCGCCGGGCGCGGTGGCACAGCCGAACCAACCGTCGTCACAAGTACCGCCAACGACCGGGCGGTTCCGATCGTCACGATTCGACCCGAAACGCTCGTGGCGACATCGATCGCCGCGCTGCTTCCGACGACAACGGCGTTCGGTGCCGTCCCGGTGACTTCCACGGTGTCGAAGCAGAGCCCGACGACATCCGCCAGCGACACCGTGCCGAGCATCACGATCAAGCGAACCGACGGTTTCGGGTCCGCGCCGGTCGCGGTTGGAGTCGGCGACTCCTTGGTCATCACCACGGCGCGCGCCGTCGAGGGTCGCACGTCGATCACGATCACCGGCTCCGACGGGCAGCCGCACGACGCAACCGTGCTGATGGTCGACCGTGAGATCGGTCTGGCAGTGCTGTCCGCCGACGCGGCGACGTCGACCAACTCGTATGGCATCGGCCCGGCTGCGGCTGACGGCGATGTGGTCACCGTGCTCGGAGCACTGCCGGTCTCCGCCAACGTACGCGTCGACGCCGCGGGCCACCTCACCCTCGACACGTGGGCCGATTCCATGGCGGAGGGCACGCCGATCCTCAACGCCGATGGCCTACTCGTCGGTATGTGCAGCCAGGGTGCCTCCGGCCCCGAGCTCGTCAGCGTGGCCAACGTCGCAGCCATGCTGCCCGCTGCCAAGCGAGCGCGAGCCAGTCCGTATTTGGGGGTTCACGTCACCGATGCCGCTAGCAGCGGGCCGGTCGTCGACAGTGTCGATGGCACTGGCCCTGCCGCTGCTGCCGGGATCGTCGTCGGCGACACCCTGACCGCAATCGATGGCAACGCAGTCGCTCGGGTTGATCAGTTGAAGGCGGCGATCGCTGCTCATCTTCCGGGCGACTCCGTGACCCTCACCATCGCGCACGCCGATCAGACATCGTCAGATGTCGTGATCGCACTCGGTACGACGCCGTCGATGTAGCGGAGTCGTCAGCGTGGGCTGCGCCTGCGTTGGGCGCGCCGTACTGCCCGCCAGATGATCAGACCGATAGCGGCGACCAGCGTGACGAGCCCACCGAGGGCGATCTCTTGGCGGCGCTTCGGGGTGACCATCGTCCACCACTTGCCTTCGGTTCCCTCGACGTAGGCCTGTTCGTTGGTGACCGTCGGTGTCCAACCTTCTGCCTTCAAGCGGTCGTTGGCGACGAGCCACGACCAACGCGTGTAGCTGCGCAGACCAGGTGGGATCGGGCCGCGCTCGAATCGCCAGCGAAGGTTGCTGATGACCTCGGTGATGCGCTCGGGCAGTTTGAGGCGAGGCACCGCACCCGCCAGGGCGCGGACGCGCTCGCCGGCCACCCAGCCGTCGGGTGCCACGTTGTACACGCCGTCGAGTTGCTGCTCGACGGCGATCAGAACCGCCGAAGCGAGATCGTCGATGTGCAGGAACTGCGCGGGAGGATCGTCCTCGCCGAATCGTTGCCCCATCCCGGCGGCGAGCGCTGCGGCGAACCCACTCGTGCCATCGGCGGCCATGGCGATGGCTGGTCGAAGCACCGTGACGGTCCGCCCGGGCTGCGCCAGACGCCACTCGTCGGCGAGCTGCTCCACCGCGCCGAGCTGCCGGGCGTACACGAACTCGACGTCGGGCCGCAGGACCGCTTCCTCGGTGATCGGCACCGGGTTGTTGGCCCATGCTCCGTAAACCATCGCCGAGGAGACGAGCACGAGATGACGGACGTGGGTGGCCTCGGCCAGCGCCATGGTGAACCCTTCTGTCGCACTCTGTCGACGGCGCGCTCGGGCGTCGGCGTCGGCCGACGCCAGCCACACGACGACATCGCTGTTGCCGACCTCGCCTTGGACCAGTGCAGGACTTGCCTCCAGTCGCCGCAGCACCCGCTGGCCGAGGCCGTCGGAGCCGTCGCTGATCCACACCCCAGTCGTCGAGGCGACAGTCATGACGACGGACGCTAGCGCCGAAGCAGGCCGTAGGCTCGCGATCATGGCCGACGGACCAGAGCCCGAGAACCCGTTCGAGAACCTCCCGATGTTCGGCGATCTGGCACGTGCGCTCGCCGGTCAGGGACCGCTGAACTGGGATGCCGCGCGACAGTTCGCCGGGCTCGCCGCCACGGGCGGTGCGGCAGAGGCAAACATCGATCCCACGATCCGCATCAAGCTCGGCGAGCTGGCCCAGATCGCCGAGATGCACGTGCGCGATCTCACCGGTTTCGACGGCCCCTCGCCGGAGGTCGTTCCGGTCACCACAGGTGCTTGGGCCCAGCGCACCCTCGAGGCGTACCGTCCGCTCTTCACCGAGTTGGCCACATCGCTCGGCCAGCCGGCAGCGCAGCCAGACACCGACATCGATCTCAATGCCGACCCGCTGATGTCGATGATGGCGAACCTCAGCAAGATGATGGCGCCGTCGATGATGGGAATGGCGGTCGGCTCGATGGTCGGGCGCATGGCCACCCACGCGTTCGGGCAGTACGACCTGCCGATCCCACGCCGCGATGCCAGCATCTCGCTGCTGCCCGGCAACATCGATCGGTTCGCGGAAGAGTGGAGCATCGCTGCCGACGAGATGCGCATGTGGGTGCTCGCACAAGAGCTCACCGGGCATGCGCTGTTCTCGATCACGTCACTTCGCGAAGACTTTGCCTCGCTGGTGCGCCGCCACGTCGGCGCGTTTCGGCCGGATCCCGAAGCAATCGCCGAGAAGCTCTCCTCGCTCGACGCCGAGGACGGCGATCCCATCCAGGCCATGCAACAGGCATTCGGTGATCCCGCCGTCCTGCTCGGTGCGGTGCAATCGCCCGAGCAGCGCGAGCTCGAACCATCGCTCGACGCCGCCGCCGCGGCGGTGATCGGCTACGTCGACTACATGGTCGATGGCGTCTCCGTCCGGGTGATCGGAGGAGATGCCCTGCGGATCGCCGAGGCGGTCAGGCGTCGGCGCGTCGACCACAGTTCCGAGGACGTGTACATCGAACGGCTCCTCGGTCTGCGCCTGACCCACCATCAAGTCCAGCGCGGCAAGAACTTCATCGGCGGAGTCGTGGATCGAGTTGGCGAGGCACGACTCAGTGCGCTTCTCGCCGCTCCGAATGCCCTGCCGACCCCGGCCGAGATCGACGCGCCCGGGTTGTGGGTTGCCCGCCTCGAGCTGGCCGCCGACTAGGCGCCGCCTTCGTCGATCTATCGCGCAGGTGCAGGCGAGACCCCTGCGTGTACAGCGTTCCGGCGACCAGACCGATCAGCCCGACGGTCAAGAACCCGACCCGTCCAGGAAAGGTCACCAGCACGGGCACGACTCCGGCGATCGCCCACGAGAGTTGGAACCTGGTTTCGAACCTGGCGAACGACTCGCCGTGGTTCGCGCCGGGCGCATCACGTTGCACGATCGAGTCGAAGGCCATACGGCCGATGCCGGAGGCCAGGTTGGCGACCCCGGCGAGTGCAATGGCAGCACCGACCCCACCGAACGCTGCGGCGCCGAGCCCGCCAATCGTGATCAGGACGATGGCCGAGGTGAGCATCGACTCCTCGCGCAGGCGACCGCGTAGCGGCGAGGCGAGGCCATTGCCGATCATCAACCCCACGGTCGAGGCGCCGATCACCAGACCGATCCACAGGTAGTTGTAC
>JANYKU010000014.1 GCA_025358075.1 Ilumatobacteraceae bacterium | reverse complement strand
GACCGAGCTGGCCGTCGAGCGCGAAGGCGCGGTCGCCGAAGACCTCGATGGTCTTGTCCACCTCGCCCGCGATGAGCCTCGCCAGGAGCGAACGGACAGGCTCGCGGCGCGGCGCGTAGGCGCGCCCGACCAGCACCACGTCGGCCCTGCGCTTGAATGGCACGAGGTCGCTCGCAACGAGGAGCTCACGGGCAGGATCGTCGTCGCGGTGGCGATCCCCCTCGTGGAGCGCGTCTTGCTCCGCCGCCAGCGACGACTCCACGGGTAGCAGCGCGTAGGTCGCCTTGCAGACGATGGTCAGCACGGCGCCACGCTTGGGCGTGCGCCAGAGCACGGAGGCAACAGGCAGCGGGCACGCGGAGACGACGTCCATTGCGCGAAAGGTAGCCGATCCGGAGGGCGCCGCGCCTTGGGTGTTCAGCTTCTTGCTGACGTCGCCCATGATGCCCCGGCCGAACTGGGCGACCTTGCCGGTGATGTGCAGCTCGGTCTCGACGAAGCATCGAGTGGTTCCGGCGTCGATCGACTCCAGTTGGGCGGTGATCAACGCGCTGGCATTTCCCTTGCCGGTGGTGTCACGACCTTCGGCCTTCAGCACGGCTCGGTGCGCCGTGTCGTCTCGCTCGATGAAGTTGGCCTGACCTTTGAACGCGGTCGAGATCGCGCCGAGCTTGATCTTGACGACACCGCGGAAGATGTCGCCCTCGATCTCCTCCAGGGCGGCGCCTGGCATGCATGGGGCGATGCGCTCGACCTCTGTCAATACGTTCCAGGTTTCAGCAATCGGTCGATGAACAGTGAATTCGTTCAGAAGTTTGTCCATTGTCCGAGATCCTCCAACGTGTCGATATCAGCCGCTGAGCCTTCGCACGCTAACTCATCGACCCATTCGGGGTGAAGGCGCATCAGCGGGCGCGCGCCCTCGTCGCCTTCGGTGGGCAGTTGCGGCCACACGGAACGGTGCAGACGCACCGGGCTCGGACCGCGGACGCCGGCGTAGGTGGCGACGACGATCGGTGCATCGGATCGCGCCTCGGCGATCGCCCGCCACGTGGACGACGGGATGAACGGCTGATCGGCCAGGCCGACGACGACGAACTCGCTCCCGCGAGACGCGGCCTCGGCAAGCCCGATCTGTAGCGACCCGGCCTGGCCGTGTTGCCACTGCGGGTTGTGGAGCACGGTCACCCCGTCGTCGTAGATGTCGAGCTCTGCCGCACCTGTGACGACGATGACTCCGTCGAGGCGGGCCTCGATGACGTGATCCAAGGCGTGGCGAAACACCGGGCGACCGTCGAGCATTGCCAGGAGCTTGTGCGTCGGACCGGCGAATCGAGTGCCCCCGCCAGCGGCCAGGAGCAGAGCGGTCGTCGTCACTTGGCAAGCATACGACCGGCCTGCTCACCGGGTGTTTCTCGAACTGGTGTGACGAACGTGTTACGAACGACTTGATTATTGCGATTTGATGACGATAACTTGTCATCGAATCACAGGTCGATGGCGGCGTTCGTATGCCGGCTCAACCTGAACTGCAGACGGAGCGGTGGCGTTCAGTTGTGACGCTTTCGCCGTGCCAGAGGAGATCTTTCGCTGGCATGACCAAGGCACCGGCCCGAGGCGGGCGGGTGCAACATCACCAAGGGACACCACCAGATGACGATTCGCCAGAAATTCGCAACATACGTTCTTGCCTGCGCCATGGCGTGCGGGGGCGTGGTCGGAGTCGCCGCTGGCGCCGCCGGCGCCGCGCCACTACCAACCAGGGCCGAAGCCGCCACGATCGACCCAGTGTCGACCACCGCCGCCGCCGCACTCGCAGCCGACGGCACCGCTCAGTTCGCTCTTCGACTGGCAGATGTCTCCACGGCCGTTGGCGCTCGGTTGGGGGTCGACCAGGTCCGGTTGGACGCTGCATGGGTTGCGGCCGATCATGTTCATCAAGTTGCGCTGCTGTCGGCGCTCACCCAGGTCGGGGTGCCGTACCGGCGCAACATGAGCAAGGTTGGCGTCGGCTTCGACTGCTCCGGTCTCACCGCCTACGCCTGGGCGCAGTCGGGCTTCGACATCGCCCATCAGAGCGCCACGCAACTTCGCAACGCCGCCGCACGCACGATCAGCACGGCGCAGGCCGGCGATCTGGTGTACTTCCCAGGCCACGTCATGATGTGGTTGGGGGTCGACACCCTCGTCGTCCACGCCCCCCGTCGGGGGCACCCCGTCGAGCTCTGGCAGATCAGTAGTCGAAGCGTGAGGCGCATCAAGTTCGGCGACCCCAGCGTCGCCTGAGCTTCAGGCGTGGATCGGCCCGCTTGCCTCGCGCAACGACGGCGTCGCTCGACCGGTGCGCCGGGCGATGATCTCGGCACAGATCGAGATTGCCGTCTCTTCCGGAGTGCGGGCTCCCAGATCGAGGCCGATCGGTGACATCAGCCGTTCGAGCTGCTTGGGCTGATCGATGCCGACCTCGGCAAGTCGTTCCATCCGCTTGGCGTGTGTCTTGCGACTGCCCATCACGCCGATGTAGCCCACCCGTGTGGCCAGTGCCCCTTGTATGGCCGGTACGTCGAACTTCGGATCGTGCGTCAGGATGCACACGGCGTCGCGTTGGCTCAGCGTGGCACCGCGTTCGACGAAGACCGGTGCCGGCCACGAGACGATGACCTCGTCGGCCATCGGGAAGCGGCGCCGGGTAGCGAACACCTCACGGGCATCGCACACCGTCACGCGGTAGCCGAGGACCTTGGCCACCTTGGCCAGTGCAGCCGTGAAGTCGACCGCACCGAAGATCCACATCTGTGGCGGTGGGGCCCAACTCTCGACGAAGATCCTGACGGTCGGCGTGTTGACGAGATCTTCCGGGGTGGTCTGGCCCTCTGGGCCGTAGTTGCGTATGCCGCTGCGCCCAGCCTCCAACTCGGCGAGCGCATCGCGTGCAACGATGCGGGTCAGCTCCGGGTGGCCGAGATCGCCCACGGCAGGGTCGGACGTGGTGACGACCAGCTTTGCGCCGATGTGTGGACCATCGACCACCGTCGCCAGCGCGACCGGTTGGTTGGATCTGATTCGCTCGCTAAGGAGCTCGTAGATCGACTGGTTCACCTGCTCACCAGTCGAGCGGCTCGACGAACAACCGAATGGTTCCGCCACAGGTGAGACCGACAGCGAAGGCATCGTCGTCGCTGTAACCGAAGGTGATGATGCGCGGCTCGGCATCGCCGTTGAGGATCGCCAGCGCTTCGCTGACCACAGCCCCTTCGACGCAGCCGCCGCTGACGGAGCCGGCCACCTCGCCGTCGATGTTGACCGCCATCGCTGCGCCCGGCTCGCGTGGTCCGGAGCCTTCGATGTCGACCACACGGGCCACTGCGACTGCCTTGCCGGCGGCACGCCAGCGGTCGATGTCGTCGAGCAGTTCGCGCATCAGGAACGCCTCGACGAGACGCCGGCGATCACGCTGGCGAGTTCTTCCATTGCTGCGAGTGAATGACCTTCCACGAAGTGATCAACATACGGCAATGCCGCCGCCATGCCACGAGCCAGTGGCGCGTACCCCGGTGTGACTTTCAACGGATTGACCCAGATCAAATCGTAGGTGACGCGCTGCAGACGGCACATCTGCTCGCCGAGCACCGCGGGATCTCCGCGGTCCCACCCGTCGCTGAGGATCACGACGATCGCACCGCGTGCCATGCCGCGCACCCCCCACTCGTCGTTGAACCGCCGAAGGCATTCACCGAGGCGGGTTCCGCCACTCCAGTCCTGCACCCGCTCGCCGGCTTGCTTCAGGGCGAGGTCGGGGTCGCGGCTGTTCAACTCTTTGGTGACGCGGGTGAGTCGGGTTCCGAGCGAGAACGCCTCGACACGCTGACGACCGGCAACTGCGGCGTGGACGAAGCGAAGCATCGCCCTGGCGTACGGCTCCATCGACCCGCTGACGTCGAGCAACAACACCAGCCGGCGAAGACGATCGCCGGGCTCGCGCCAGTGCCTGCGGATCGGTTCGCCTCCCGCCCTGATCGCGCTGCGCAGTGTCTTGCGCAGATCGGGTCGCCCTCCGCCCGTCGTCGGGCCGTACCTGAACGAGCGGCGCGGCGGCCCGACGAATCGCAACCGGCTCATCAGCTGTTGTGCCTGCTCGAGCTCGTCATCGTCGTAGGCGCCGAAGTCCTTGTTGCGCAGCACCTCGATGGGCGAGAACCGCAACGTGAGGGTGGGATCGTCGCTCGCCGACGCGGCGTCGTCAGCGTCGTCGTCGTCGCTGTCGTCGTCGGTGGCCAACGTGATGTTGACGACCTCGGTCTCCTCTTCGACGGTGTTGGCGCGAGCCCGATCCCAGAACACGGCGAAGGCGCGATCGAACAGATCGAGATCCTCCGGGTGGTGCACGAGCGTGGAGCGTGCCGCCCAGTAGACGGTCTGACGCTCGGCGATGCCCACCTTGCCGAGCGCTTCGACGAACATCAGTACGCTTCCGATTGGAACTTGCAGCGAAGCGCCACGAAGGAGCCGGGCGAACGCGACAGCCATTCGCTCCGCTGGGGTGGCGCCGAGTTCGATCGTGCTCAAGGTTGCTGCATGCCCCGCTCGGAGGCCTGCTTGACCATGTTGGCGAGGCCGTGCTGCCGAGTGCGTTCTTGGTCTTCGCGATACTTCACGACGGTGCCGAGCGTGGCCTCGACCGTTGCTTCGTCGAGCTCGGTCACGCCGAGCGCGGCCAGCGCCTGTGCCCAGTCGATCGTCTCAGCGACGCCGGGAGGCTTGTACAGGTTGAGACCGCGGATCGTTTCGACGGCAGCGGCGACTTGGCGGGCGAGTGGCTCGATCACGTTGGGCACTCGCATGCGCACGATCTTCACTTCACGTTCGAAGTCCGGATGTTCGACCCAGTGATACAGGCACCGTCGCTTCAGTGCATCGTGAACATCACGTGTTCGATTGGACGTCAAGATGACGACCGGCGGGCGCGTGGTCGTGAACTTTCCGAGCTCGGGAATGGTGATCTGGTAGTCGGAGAGCATCTCCAGCAGATAGGCCTCGAACTCGTCGTCGGCCCGGTCGATCTCGTCGATCAGCAGCACCGGCGGGATCTCACCGCGGTGATCGATGGCCAGCAGCAGCGCCCGCTTGAGTAGGAACCGTTCGTTGTACAGCTGCTCCTCCAACGCGCCCGTGCCGACCCCGCGCGCCTCGCCGCTCGCCTCGGCGGCTCGGAGGTGGAGGAGCTGACGCGAGTAGTCCCAGTCGTAGACCGCCTGCGCAGCGTCGATGCCCTCGTAGCACTGCAGACGGATGAGCTCGCCCCCCGTCCATCGACTGATGACCTTGGCGACCTCGGTCTTGCCGACGCCCGCCTCGCCTTCCAACAACAACGGACGTTTCAGGGTGAGAGCGAGAAACACCGACGTTGCCAGGCCATCGTCGGGCAAGTAACCATGCAAGCTGAGCGCCTGCGAGACATCGGCGGGTGAAGTTGGTGTGACAGGCATTGCTCGACAGGTTAGAGGCGATGCCATGCTGAGAGCGTGGTACATCGCTTCACCGTGCATGCCCCAGGTGCCCGCCACGCCCTTCTTTTCGTCCGGGGTTGTCACACGCTGACCGTCTCGGAGACGGTCATGACGCGACAACCCGGGGAGTTGGCGTGGCACGGGGATGCGGAGGTGGACGAGGGTGACCTCTACTGGTTCGATGTCGACGGAATCGGGCCCCTGCTCGACCCCGATTCCACGGACGTCGCGATCACCCCGCATGGGCCGCGCAGCGTCGTCCGCACCCGTTGGCCGAAGCAACCTGCCCTCGCTGCACACCACCGCGATCCGGTGGTCTACGAGCTCCACGTCCGCGGCTTCGCCCGCACGTTCGCCGGGTGCATCGAACGGCTGCCCTATCTCGTCGATCTCGGGGTCAACGCGATCGAGCTGATGCCGGTTCACTCGTTCGACCCGTCCGACAACTACTGGGGCTACATGCCATGGGTGTGGGGCGCTGTGCACCGACCGTACGCAGCAGGCGAGGATGCCCCCGGTGAGCTGGCGATGCTGGTCGCCGCGGCTCACGAACAGGGTGTCGAGGTCTGGCTCGATGTGGTGTTCAACCACACGGGGGAGGGTGACGCGACGATGCCGACGTTGTCGTTGCGCGGCCTCGACGACGCCAACGCCTACTTGCACGGTGCCGACGGTTCGTACAACGACGACAGTGGATGCGGCAACGTTTCCAATCCCGCCGATCCGTACATCCAGCTACTGATCATGACCGCGCTCGATCGCTTCGCCGACCTCGGGCTCGATGGCTTTCGCTTCGACCTTGCGTCGCTGCTGACGCGCGATGGCGGCGGACTGGTCGAGCGGATCACGCAATGGGGGATCCATCGTGGAGTGCGATTGATCGCCGAGCCGTGGGACCTTGCCGAGTACCAGGTGGGCAAGTGGCCCTTGCCGTGGTTGCAATGGAACGACCGCTTCCGCGACGAGGTGCGCGGCTTCGTACGTGGCGAACCCGGCCGAGTGCCGGCGATGATGGATCGGTTGCAGGGCAGCCCCGATCTGTTTCCGAATGACCCGGAGGGCAGCGTCAACTTCGTGACTGCCCACGACGGATTGACGATGCACGATCTGACGCTGGTCACGAGCGACCACCATCATTCGTGGGATTGCGGAGACGAGCTTCGGCTCCAACAACTGAAGAACTACTTCACCGTGCTGTTGCTCGCCGCGGGCACGCCGATGTTCGTCATGGGGGACGAGTTCGCCCGCACCCAAGATGGCCAGGACAATCCCTACAACGTCGACAGCGAGGTGACGCGGGTCGATTGGCGTCGGCTGGGCGAGTGGTCCGATCTCCACGACTATGTTCGCCGGCTGCTGCGACTGCGAGCCGTGCATCCGCCGTCCAACTTTCGGTTCTACGGCGTTGATTCCGTCCCCGATACCTCGACCGAGTCGCGCGTTCTGGCCTGGTCGGCCGGCGGACTGTACGTGACGGCCAACGCCGGCTGGGCACCGGCGACGTTTGTGTTCCAGGAGGACGGGCCGTGGCTCGAGGCGCTGTCGAGCGTCGCGCCGGAGAACACCACGATCGCGCCCCGTTCGATCGTGGTGTGGCGCCGCAGCACGTAGACGCGCCTCGGGCTAGCGGATCACCGCCACCGGGCACGAGGCGTGCTGCGCGACCGTGCGACTGACCGAACCGAGCAATGCCGCGCGGAGGGCACCCCGACCCCGCGACCCGATGACGACCAGGTCGGCATCTTTCGATTCCTCCAGGAGCGCCTCCGCCGGGGATTGCTCGAGCAACCTGGCGTGGATGTGCAGCGATCCGCCAGTGAGGCGCGGACCGAGCGATTCGAGGCTGAACTTCAGTTCCTCCATCGCGTCGAGTTGCATCTGAGTGCGCGGCTCGCTGACCGAGGTGCGTTCGCCGACATATGGGTAGATCCATCCGTGGACGGCGGTCAACTCGGCTCCTGCAACCAGGGCCTCGTTGTAAGCCCACTCGAGAGCGTGGAGAGACGGCGCCGAACCGTCGACACCGACCACGATCTTCTTCATGGATGAGCCGGCCTCGACGGCCGGGCTTGCCGGCACGACGATCACTGGAACATGCGAACGATGAACGACGCTCATGGCGACCGAACCGAGCAGACCATCGAGGCCACCGGTGTGACCGGTTGCACCGACGACGATCTCGTCGCCCGGACGGGCGGCTTCGGCAATCGCGATTGCCGCCGGCGCCATGGCGGTCAGTGAGTCGGCGGCGATCTTCGGATCGATCTCGGCGATGATTGCGATCGCCCTCGCAACGACGTCGGCGGCGCTCTCTTCGAAGAGCTCGATGTCATCGGGCGTCGGGTAAACAGCGCCCTCGGGGCTGCCGTAGACGGGTACGCGGTAGCACGACACGACGAAAACTTCGGCGTTGCGACGGCGCGCCTCGAACGCAGCCCAGCGCAACGCCACGATCGACGGAGCTGATCCGTCCACACCGACAACGATTCTGTTGGTCATGCCTAGATCTTGCTCTGCTCGCGCTGATCTTCAGCAGTCGCTGAGGTCCTCGTGGTTCAGGACCTTGGTCCGCCGTAGAGGTCCCACTCGACCGCGAATCCGTCGCTCGTGTCGCGAGCCACGAACCTCCGCCCGCTGACGGTGTGGATCTCCATGAGCAGCCAAACGTGCATGCCATCGGCAATCCACGGGTCGGGAACGGGCAGCTCGTCGGTCTCATGACTACGGCGAACAACACCACGCATCAGCACGCTCCACGCCGTGCGCGCCTCGACATCGATCTCGTCGACCTCGAACGACGCCGGGCCGGTGTACTTGGCCACGAGGGAACCTGGGCCGGTGCGCATGACCACGTACGACGAGGTATCGCCGCGAAGCAGCTTGAAGCTGATCGGATAGGCGATCGGGGTGTCACCATCGAGGAAGCACAAACGTCCGACCGATCGCCCTCCGACGAGGTCGAGGCACTCCCACGTGGGCAGGTCGGCGCGGTGGGGATCAGTCATGTCCGCGCCCATGTCGCCCTGTGGGGATCACGGCGACGGTGCATGGTGAATGCTGCACGACCTTGCGACTGACGGATCCGAGCAGCAGCGAGCGCAGCCCCCCACGTCCCCGCGACCCGACGACGATGAGGTCGGCATCTTTGGCAGCATCGATCAGCACGTCGGCCGTCAGGCCCTCGAGTACATGGGTTGCGCTGATCGCTGCTCGATGCGCTTCGCTCAGCCCGGCGACGACGCTTTCGGCGAGCGCTGTGGCGTCGCGTTGCATCACGTCCTTCGGCGATCCGAACACCGCGTCCTTGGTCCGGTACGGATACTCCCAGGCGTGCACGAGCTCGAGCGTGGCGCCGGTTCGTGCGGCGAGGTCACAGGCCCAATCCAGTGCCGGTCTCGAGTCGTCGTACCCGTCGATACCGACGACGACCCGGTTCAGGGGAGCATCGTGGGCAACTGGACCGTGTACCACGATGACGGGGCCGTGGGCCCGATGCACCAGACCGGTCGCGACGGACCCGAGCACGTCGGCGATTCGTTTCTGTTGCGAGGTGGCCGACACCACGAGGACACCTCCGGGCGGCGTCGCCTCTACCAAGCTGACGACCGGGGTACCGACGACAGCGGTGCCCGAGACGGTAATCCCCAAGTCGAAGGCGAGGGCGTCATCGACGGCGCGGTTGTTGACGTCGAGGCCATGTTGCACCAGTTCGTCGAACGTCGAGCCCATCGGCAAGGCCGGCACGCCCGCTGCGGTGTACACCGCGGGAATCTCGGTGATCGTGACGACCTTCAACGGGAGGCCCGTGCGTTGAGCATGGTGCGTTGCCCAGATCAGCGCCTCGAACGAGCCTTCCGACCCATCCACACCCACGACAATTGTTTTGGCGACAATTGTTTTGGCGACAATTGTCTCGTCGACAATTGTCTCGGCGACAATTGTGTCGGCCACGATTGTTTTGGCCACGATTGTCTCGGCAGCTGGATCAGACTCGTGCGACATGGCTACTCCTCGACGATGAGGGCGGTGACCATTCCGAACATGCCGGTTGAGGTCTCCGCATGGTTCAGGATATGGCAGTGCCAGGCCCATACGCCCGGCTCCACGGCTTTGTACAAAACGGTGTACCGCTCGCCGGGAGCAACGAGGATGGTGTCGCCGGGCATCGGTGCGTCGAGCGGCACGCCGTCCTTGGCGATGATCCAACCCACCGGCTGGTGCAAGTGCATCGGGTGAGCCATCAGTCCTTCGTTCAAGTAGTTGACCTCGAGGACCTGGCCGACCCGGATCGTGGTCGGCTCCGTGGCCGGGAAGCTCTTGCCGTTGAGGCTGAGCCCGATCGTTCCGGCATCGTTCAACACCATGTTGACCTTCTTGTCGACCTGGGTGTAGCCCTTGTCCTTCAGCACCTGAGGAATGGGCATCTCGTCGATCGTGAACGCACCGAACAGGCCGTTGGGCACCTGCAGTTGGGCGTCGTGGTGCGAGTGGTAGATACCGACAGCGGGACCCTTGGCGACGAACTCGTAGGTGAAGCTCTTGCCCGGTTGAATCGGCGGTTGGGTGTACGGGTCGACGCCATCCATCGCGTTGGGGACCTGAATGCCATGGAGGTGCAGCGATGTCGATTCCGGCAGGCTGTTCTTCAGCACGATCCGAACCTTGTCGCCGTCGTTGACATGGATCTCCGGTGCCGGCACGACACCGTTGTACGTCCAGGCGTCCACGAAGTTGCCCGGCGAGACTTCCCACTTCACGATCTTGGCCTCGAGATCGAACTCCTTGGTGCCGTCTGCCAGAACTTTGGGAGGCAACAGATCGCCACCGTGACCTGCCGTTTTGGCCGGGAACTTGGAGGCGACGTCCGCCATCATCGCATCCATCTGCTGCCAGCTCATCGTGGTCGGAGTCGCTGCTGCCGCACCGCTCGAGTCGCCACCGGTCGAACTTGCACCCGTCGAGGTCCCGCCGATCATCACCGACGCTTTCATTCCGTTGGCCGCGTGGCCGGCGATCTCGCACAGCGCGTCGTACATCCCGGCTGCCACCGGCCCGACCTTCAGCTCAGTGGTATCGCCGGGGTTGATGTCTCCAACCTTCAGGCCGAGTTGCGGCACCGAGAAGTTGTGCGCCATCGATCCGTTGTTCGTGATCCGGATGGTTCCTCCGGTGAGCGGCAACGAGATCATCTGTGGGCTGATCTTGAACTCGGACAGGGTGACGTCGACGGTGGCCGAGGCCGAGGACGATGCGGCCGTCCCCGTCGCCCCCGATGCCGAACCGCTGCGCAACCCGAACATCGCCAACGCCAAGGCGGTCACCGAGACGATGAACGCGAACCAACCGAGTACCGACCTGTCTTCTTTTGCCATGGGCGCCATGGTGACGACGAATCTGCGTACGAAGTAGGGCATGTGGACGTGGCAACGCGGGACCAAGGTCCCTGGAAAACCCTGAGGTCAGGGAGCAGATGATTGTCGTCCGATGGCGTCGAGCACCTCGAACATGGCTTCCAGCGAGTGCCCGCTGATGAACGCGTCGATGTGCGGCAGCGCTGCCGCCATCCCGCCGACCAATGGTTGATAGCTGCTGCTCTGCTTGCGCGGGTTGACCCAGACAACTCGATAGGCGAGGCGGGAGAGTCGAGCCATCTGCTCGGCCACCACCATCGGGTCACCGGCATCCCATCCGTCGGACACGATCAGCAACACGGCGCCGCGGGCCAGACCCCGTCGTCCCCAACCGTCGTTGAAGGCTTTCAACGCGTCACCGAGGCGGGTGCCACCCGCCCAATCCGGTGCGCTGGCGGCAGCGCGCTGGAGGGCCACGTTGGGATTGCGAATCCGCAGTTGCCGAGTGAGCCGCGTCAAGCGCGTCGCGAAGACAAAGGTCTCGGCGTTGGCGCCACCGGCGGCACAGTGCAGCAGCTGCAGGTAGGCGCGTGCGTATGGCTCCATCGACCCGGAGATGTCGGCAAGCAGCACCAGGCGCCGGGCCCGGGTCGTTCGCCGCCGAAGTATCTGCTCCACTGGATCCCCGCCGGTCCGTTGGCTGCGACGGATCGTCGCCCGCATGTCGATGCGCTTTCCGGTCGGAGAACGACGGGTGCGTCGACGGGTGCGATTCGGCGGAGCGAGCTTCATGCGCGCCATGAGCATGCGCAGGGTCATCAGTTCGCTCGCGGTCAGCGCGGCGTAGTCGGCGCGGTGGAGGTACTCGAGGCCGCTCACTGTCATCGCCAGCGTCTCGCCCTCGACGCTTTCGTCGTCGCCGATTCGTTGATCTTCGCCTGATCGACCAACGCCGGCCGCGCCGCGCCGATCGTCGGTACTTTCAGACGATGGTTGCTGTTGCTCGCTCTTCGCCTTCGATGACGTTGGGTCCCCCCGCATCGCGGCCTGGTCGGCGAGTTCTCCGAAGTAGTGGGCGAAGACGCGATCGAACTGATCGAGCTGCTCGTGCCCACTGACGAGCGTGACCCGAGCTGCCCAATAGACGTCGTCATACGTAGCTGGTGTCGTGAGATCGAGTGCTGCCGCAAATCGCCCCGAACGCTCGGGCGTCACCGGGATTCCTGCGGCGTGCACACGGTCACCGAAGGTCGCGGAGATGGTTGCGAGATCGACCATCCGATGGGCCTGGCCGGCGACCTAGTCCGAGCCGGTGGCGACCCAGCGCAGACCGCGCTGGGCGACGAGCTCGAGGTCCTCGCGGTACTTCATCACTGATCCGAGCGTGCGTTCGACTGCCGTGCCATCGAGCAGATCGATGCCCAGCAACTCCAGGGCGGCCACCCAGTTGATCGTCTCGGCGATCCCTGGCGGTTTCTGCACGTCGAGCGTTCGCAGCCGGGCGACAGCGGCGGCCACGTTCTCGGCAAGATCGATGCTGGCTGCCGGGACCCGGCGCCGAACGATCGCCGT
>JANYKU010000010.1 GCA_025358075.1 Ilumatobacteraceae bacterium | reverse complement strand
AATGCGGCAACACCACCTCAAAGAACCGCGCAAGCCCGTCCGCTGTCACCTCCACAACCACACCATACACCGCGCGTACTATTCAGCGGTGGACTCTAAGCCACGGTCCCCACTTCGCGTTCTGCCGGTTCAGGACTTGATTCGAGGCTCCCAACGGAAGCGTCGTATCGAGACCAGCAGGCCGATCACACCCCAGCCCAACAGCGCCAACGTGTGACCGGCGGTGATCCCCGTTCCCCCGCCGAACGGGTTGAACACGGCGACCATTGCCTGCACGAGGTGCCGAACCGGGAACACCGCGGCGACGCGGCCCAGTGCCGATGTCGACGAGACGGGCCCGAACGTTCCGGAGATGAACAGCAACGGAAACAGGATGAAGTTGATGATCGCCGGCGCGGCGTCTTCGTTGGGCACGAACGTCGACACGGCAACGCCGAGCGCGCTGAAGCAAAACCCTCCGGCAACGATGGCGACGGCGAGGCCGAGATACCGCCCTGGGAACGTGATGCCGTAGGCGATCACGCCCAGAAGCACGACGAGCGTGGTGAGGATCAGGGCCACGAGGATGACGTTGCCGACGATGCCCCCGAGATAGGCGACGGGAGAAAGAGGAGTGCCGCGGGATCGCTTCAGCAGTCCGTTCTCCCTGCGGATGCACACGACGAACGCGAGGTTCGTGTAACACGCCGAGATCAGCCCGAAGGACACGATCGCCGGGACGTAGTACTGCGTGAACTTGACTTCGCCTCCCGGCACGTGGACCGTGCCGTTGCCGTACAGGGCCGTGAAGATCACGAGGAACAGCAATGGGAACGCGAACGTGAACGCGGCCGCCGCGGGATTTCGCCAGAACGATTTCTGCTCCCACCTGACCTGCCGACCGATCGCCGGAGCCATCGAGCTCACGTCGCGTCTCGGTCGTGTTGCGAGGTCAGCTGAACGTACACATCGTCGAGCGACGGCCGGGCGATCGAGAGCTGAGCCAGCTCTCCGCCGTGATCTCGCGCCCACGAGGTGAGGGTGTGGAGCGCCGCGGTCGGTGTTGGCGTGGTGACGAGCACCGCGCCGTCGCCGGCATCTTCGGCCGCGACGGGGAGCTGATCGATCGTCACGTTCTCAGGCAGCAGGAACCGGATCTGCGCAGCGCCGTCGGCGCGGCCACCGATCGACTCGGGTGGACCCTGGGCGACGATCTCACCCTCGGCGATCACGATCACTCGATCCGCCAACGCTTGCGCCTCGTCCATGTAGTGGGTCGTCAGCAGCACGGTCTTGCCGAGTTGGTTGAGGTTCTTGATCATCTCCCACGCCTGGCGACGAGCCGTCGGATCGAACCCCGTCGTCGGTTCGTCGAGGAACAACAACTCGGGATCGGGGATCAGACCGAGGGCGACGTCGAGGCGTCGCTTCTGTCCGCCCGACAGTGACTTCACGCGTGCCGTTGCCTTCTCGTCGAGCCCGACGATGTGAATGACATCGCGCGTTGCGCGCGCCCGGGCCGACCTCTTGGCCGAGGTGCGCGCCGCCGAGGCTTCGTAACGTCGCTCGATTGCTGCGTCTCACAAATGAGGCCCAACAGCAGGATTCGTTGACGATTCAGAGCACGAGGATGCTGAACACCCGCGAACCGGCGACACCCAACGCGGCACCGAGGGCGACGCCGGCGACGACATCGGATGCGTGATGGATGCGGACATAGACACGGCTGACGGAGATCACCACGGCGACCGAATACCAGACCGGTGCCAACGACCGGCCAGTGGCAGTGGTGAGGATGGCGGCGGCGAAGAAGCTCGACGAGGCGTGGCCGCTGGGGAAGCTCGATGTCGACGGTCGGCGTACGCGGAACCGCGGATCGCCGGTCTCGGTGGGCCGGATCCGCCGGAACAGTCGCTTCACACCCTGATTGACCAACAGGCTCTCGGCACCGATCAGCGCCGACATGGCCACCGATTGGCGCCACTTCGATGGGTCGATGACCGCCCGACTGATCCCGATCAGATGCCAGACGGCGCTGAAGTCGCCCAGGAAGCTGGCCGAGTTGAACACGGGGGCGACCACGGCGTGGCCGCGAAGGTGTTCGAGCTGTCGGTCGCCCCAGGCATCGAACTCGGTGACGGCCCTCACGCGACGAGGGCGGCGTGTCGCAGTGGCGCTTCGACAGCGGCCAGCTCGGGGTTGCCACCGAAGGCCGGACACCATTGTTGGAACGAACACGAATTGCACAACGGGCCCTGGCGGGGCAGGAACGTGCCGGTGGTGCACGCCCGCTCGACGGCCTTCCACACTGCGGTCGTACGTGTCGTGATGAACCGCACGGATTGTGCCGACGGCAAGGCGGTGATGGTTTCCCCGGTGCGCAGGTACATCAACCGGATCGCTGACGGGCGTTGCCCGAGCACCTCTTCGCACAGGAACGAATAGAAGTGGACGCCGGCCAGGCGGCCCTGCTCGTACTTCAGGCCGGGAGCGCGGCCGGTCTTGTAATCGGTGACCACCAGACCACCGTCGCTGTCGAGCTCGAGTCGGTCGATGATGCCACGCAGTGCCAACGCGCCAACCTGTGCTTCGAGGTGCAGCTCGATGCCGATCTCGCGGATTGCCGTCGGGTCTTCCATGCGGAAGTACGCCTCGACCAGCGACCAGGCATCGGCGACGAACGCCGCTCGTTGATCGTCGTCGAGGTTGAGCATGGTGAACTCGGGATCGATGGAGTACTCGTCGACGGCTTGCTGGAAGCACGCCCTGGCAGTCTCGACGGTTCGCAGTGCAGTGGCACGGGTGAACAACAGCTCGAGCACGCGGTGAACCAACGAGCCCTTGGTGGTGTGCGGGCTCGGCGACTCGGGAAGTCGCTCGATGCTGGCGAACCGAAATGCCATCGGGCACGAGGTGAACGCCTCGACTCGGCTTGGCGAGAGGCTGGTCGGCACCGGGTACATGGCCCCATCGTAGAGAAGGGGTGCGCGACAGTGGACGATCGTCGCGTCACGCCAGCTAGAGCGCTGCGGCGATCAGTCCGGCGACCATCTCCGGGTGGGTCATCGGACCGAGGTGATCGAGCTCGTCGATCTGCAGGTAGGTCCCATTCGGCAAACGCTCGGCGACACCTTGCGAAAATCGTGCTGGCGAGTCGGGAGTCAGTGCGCCGCACACGACGACGACCGGGACCGTGATCTCGGGGAGCAGATCCCAGGTGTCCTGGCGCTCGGCCATCTCGAACGTGGCCGCCTCCTGCTCCGGTCGGCACTTGAGATGTATCTGGCCGTCTTCACCCTCTCGAAAGCCGTGCCGGACGTACGCCTCGAGTGCCGCAGGCGTGAACTGACCGAGCGGCGGTTTGGCCGCGAAGTTGGCGAGCGCAGCCTCGAACGAAGGAAACGTCGATCGACGACGGCGCGCCCCCTCGGCCAGTTGTGGCGTGTGGCCTTCTTCGGAGGTGACCTCAGGCGTGAACACGATCGGCTCGTACAACACCAGATGCGAGAACAGATCGGGATGGCGGTGCGCGGTGATCAGCAAACACGCTCCGCCCATCGAATGGCCAAAGGCGGCGAGTGGGCGGGTGAGGCTGAGCGCAACGGCCTCGACGTCGTCGGCATACCGGTTCCAGTCGAGCGCGACATGCGCGGGTTGCGGCGTGTCGCCATGCCCGCGATAGTCGAAGGCGATCGAGTGGAACCCAGTCGCCAGTGCTTCGGCGAGCGGTTGGTAGCAGTACCCGTGGAAACCCGTCGCATGCGAGATGAGCAACACCGGACGATCGCCGTCGTGGCCGGCAAGATCGTGGACGGCCACCTCGACGCCGTCGGAGGAGTTGACTGTTATCAATCGTTGAGGCATCAATCGTTGAGGCGCTTGCGCCGGCGGCGCCACCACATCGTGAAGATACGGTCGATGGCGATGCCGAGCGCTACGGCGACGATGATCGCCCAGCGGGTCTTGGTGGTCTTCTGGAAGAACAGGAAGTGAAGCGACGTCTGGTTGCCGTTCTGAAAGAAGAAGGCCACTCCGAGCGCGATGAGGATGGCGAGCCCGATCAGGGTGGGGCTCGGTCCACTGCTGGTGGTCGTGATGGGGTGGCTCTCGTTCGGGCTCAGGTTCTCGTTTGTCACTGTCGTGCTCCTTCGGTCGGCCACTTCAGTCGACGCGTGTTAGATGCACCAAAGCGCCGCTACTGAAACATCCCGTGCGGCAAACTAGTGCAAGCTTGGATCGCCCTGATTCACCGAAAATGGCCCCACGGCCGGGAACCAATCGATGCCGGAAGACGACTGGAACGACATGGAGTGCTCGCGATGGCGCGATTCGGTCTCGGCGACGGCCGATGGCGAGCCCGCGGTCATCGACGAACGACTCGTCGCGGCTCACCTTGCCCGGTGCCCTGGGTGCCGGTCGTACAAAGCGTCAGTGGAGTCGTCGCCCAAGGTGGTGAGTCGGCCCGAACCGGCTGCAGGCATGCCCGATCTCTCCAAGGCCATCTCGCGGCTCAACGCTGCTGCCGATCGGGCCGCACATTGGAGCATCCTCCGCATCCTGCTGGCGGTGATTGCTGTTCAGGTGATTGCCTTCTCCCTACCGGCCCTGGTGCTGGGTGACGTCAAAGACACCGCCACGCATTCGGCCCGCCACCTCGGCGCGTTCGGCGTGGCATACGGCGTCGCCCTCGTGGTCGTCGTGGTTCGTCCCACTCGTGCTCGTTCGATCCTGCCGGTCGCGTTGGTGCTCGCCGGCGCGCAGATCATCACCGCCATCGTCGATCTGGCCACCGGTCGCATCCCGCTGGTGGGCGAGGCCGGTCACTTGCCAGAGATCGTCAGCGTCGTCCTCATCTGGCTGCTGGCCGTGCCATCAACGCGGCGCGGTGACGTCAACACCAAGCCGACCAGCCGTCCTCATCTGGAGGTCGTCGACCGAGGTTTCCGGGCCGGTTGAGCGTCGGTCTCACCGATCGCGCGGCGGTCCTTTGCGCAATCGGCTCATCGACGCGTCGACGGCGTCGGGATCGCTCACCGCGCTCCACAGCGTCTCCAGCCACCACGTTGCCCCGGCCTCTGCCCACGCCGCGGGTGAGTGCTCGCTCCATGCGCCCTCGACGACAACATCGAACTGGTGGTCGGGAAGCTGCACGCTTTGCAACTCCTCCAAGGTGCATTGCCGAGCCTTGCCGTCGGCAACCACTTGCGGGATGAGGCCGTCGCACGACAGTGCTCGGGTCATCGACTTCTTCGACCCCAATGCACCGACGCACCAGATCGGCACACCGCCGTTCTGCTTGGTGTGGGCGATCGTCGGAAAGTCGCACGGCTCGATCGTGTAGTGCTTGCCCTGATGGGCGAACGGCTGTCCTGCCCACAGACCGCGAACGATGCTCAAGCCCTCGTCGAGCAACTCGCCGCGGATGACCTTGTCGGTCTGCTCACCGAATGCCGCGTATCCACTATCGGGTGCACCGAGCCCGACGCTGACGATCACTCGCCCATTGGAGAGCCGGTCGACGGTGGCCGCCTGGCCGGCAAGCTCCCATGGCTTGCGGCGCGGCAGGGGGGTGAGCATGGTGCCGAGCCGTAGTCGCTTGGTACGGACCGCGGCTACAGCGAGTGAGACCCAGGCGTCGACGCCCCACACCGGTTCCCAGACGAACAGACCGTCCCAATCATGCAATTCGGCGACCGCGGCCAGTTCGCCTATTTCGGCCGCATCAGCCCAGGGCACCACGAAGCCGAACTTCATCGCGCCATCATCGCGCTTTCCGGAAGCGCTCAGCGACCGAGGCCCGACGAACCATGAGGTTGTCGCGGCGCCACCGTCTCCAAGACGGTCACGGCGCGACAACCCCGGGTCGGGTCGGGCTGGGTGAGGCGCGGGCGGTCGCGGAATCGGGCAATTACAATCAGGGGATGGACTTCCAGCTGCCTGATGCCGATGATCCTCGGCGTTTGGCGGTGCGGCAGTGGCTCGCCACGCATCCCAATCCCACCGGTCGTCAGCTCGCCGATTCCGGATTCGTCGCCCCTCAATGGCCGGCACCGTGGGGTCTCGGAGCCGATCCGATCCACCAACTGGTGATCGACGACGAGTTGTCGAAGGCCAAAGTGCGCCGGCCGATCAACCCGATCGGCATCGGATGGGCGGGTCCGACACTTCTCTACGCGGGCACCGACGAACAGCGGCAGCGCTACCTGCAGCCGATCTTGTCGGGGGAAGAGTTCTGGTGTCAGCTGTTCAGCGAAACCGGTAGCGGCAGCGACCTGGCGAGCCTCGGTACGCGTGCCGTGCGCGATGGTGACGAGTTCGTGGTCAATGGCCAGAAGATCTGGACCAGTGGAGCGCGGCATGCTGCGTTCGGCATCTTGCTGGCGCGCACCGATCCCGATGTGGCGAAGCACAAGGGCATCACCTACTTCATCTGCCCGATGCATGCACCAGGCATCGAGATCCGTCCGATCACCGAGATGACCGGCGGCCACACCTTCAACGAAGTGTTCTTCACCGACGTCCGGATCCCGGCGCAGAACGTCGTCGGCGAGATCAACGCCGGCTGGCGTCTTGCAAAGGTCACGCTCGGCAACGAGCGGATCTCGTTGTCGACAGGCGGCGTCCTGTGGGGCAATGGCCCGACCGCGCTCGAACTGATCGAGTCGATCACCGACCGCGGACCCGTCACCGACGCCAACATGCGCCAGCGAATCGCCAGCATCTACATCGAGCACACCCTGCTCGACTTGATTCGACTTCGTACGCTGAGCGCGAGGTTGAAGGGCCAGCAGCCAGGCCCGGAAGCCAGCATCCGCAAGATCATGGCCGACGGGCACGGGCAGCACGTGATGGAACTGGCCCGAGACTTCATCGGCGCGGCCGCGATGCTGACCGGTGGTGACGGTCTGCAGGAGTTCGTGCCGGGAACCGATACCAAGGGCCTCGGGCCCGACAAGCCCGCCGGTGGTCTGCTGCATCCAGGTTGGTACGACGGGTTCTTGTTCAGCCAGGCCCTCACGATCGGTGGTGGCACCGGTGAGGTTCAGCGCAACATCGTTGGCGAGCGGGTGCTCGGCCTGCCTCACGATGTCGACGTCGCCTCGGGTCAAACCTGGGCAGAGACGCAGCGCGGAGGCGGCCGAACTCCGTAACCACACGTCACGGAGCGGCACCGGGTTGGGGATGCACGGGTAGCAGCAGCGGCGGTCGCGGTGGCTGGGTGAAATCGAACGCCTGGGTGATGTCACCGAGTTGCGGTGCGTTCTCCCGCACGGTTGGACGCGGGTCGGGGCGCACGTCGGTGGCCGGATCGAGCCGTTGGCCGTTGAGGAAGTCGTCCTCGATGAACTTCGCGTAGGCATCGAAGCTCAGGGTCTGGTGATCGATGTAGCCCTTCTTGGCGTACGGGCTGATCACCAACGCAGGGACCCGCAAGCCGTAGCCGTTCTCGTCGACGGTGGGCGGGGCGACATGATCGTAGAAGCCTCCCAGTCGTCCCAGGCGAGGAAGATCGCAGTCGAGCTCCAGTCGGGTGATTGCATCAGCGCGTTGACGAGGCTGGTGACGTACGACTGGCCCGCCGATGTGGCCGCCGGAGGATGCTCGCTGACGGCTCCGGACGGCACCACCCACGACACCGCCGGCAGCGAGCCCCGCTTGGCTTGGTCGTAGAAGTTGGCAACCGACTGGATGTTGCCCTGCTGGCCATCGTCGCGGACGGTGTCGAAGTACGGCAGTGGGTTCCAGATGCCGGGAGTGGCTGCGTTCTGGCGGACCGCGACACAGCTCATCTGGGTGTCGTTCTGGCAGTCGGGCTCGGTGCCGGCGACGACGTAGTAGCCCCACGAGACGTTGTCCTTGTGGAGCAGGTAGGTGAGGTCGGTCCAGGCGTAATCCGGTCCGTTGGGCGTGGCCACCGGATCGCCTTCGGCATCGGTGGCTGTCGGAGGCGAGGTGGTGGTGGTCGTCGCATTGCGGCGCGTCGGGTTCGGCGGCGTACCCGGGTTTTGAAGGGCGTTCGTGCAACTGGTGGGGTCACCGACGATGGTGCAACGCGCCGACCACTCGGAGACCATGAACAGGTGCTCGGGAAGACTCCACGATGCATTGGGCTCGAACATGTGGTCCTGCAGCACGAAGTTCTGGGCGTAGGCCCAGTAGTTGGGGATCTCGCCGGCGTCATTGTAGCCCATCACGTCAGGGGTGGCCGAGTTGGTGCATGCCGGGTTGTTGGGATCGGTGCAGCCCTTGCGACCGTTCTCCGCTTGGCCGACGAAGCCGTCCATCTTGCCGCCGTTGACATCGGCGGTGGCGTTCGTTTGGCCGTGCGGGCCGCCGCCGTTGACATCGGCGGTGTTGTGGAACGGCTTCACACAGGTGTTGTTGGCGGGATCGGGCACGCACACCGTCGGCTGGCCGTTGGCCATCGGTATCCCATCGGCACCCGGATACGTGCCGAAGTACGAGTCGAACGATCGGTTCTCCTGCATGATCACCACGACGTGGGCAATCTTGTGGATGTCGTTGGACCCGCTTCCCGTCGTCGACGTCGTCGCCACCGTGGATGGTGTTGAACCGGTCGTCGCGGGCGTGGTGGTGACCGAGGTCGTGAGCGCAGTCGTCGCCGGTCCAGTCGTCGACGGTGTTGTCGTCGACGGCGAGCTCGAGCACGCCGCGACCACCATGCCGCCGGCGACTGCAACTACTCCAATGATCCGGGTTCGACGCATCGAGCGACCTCCATCTCCGTGTCGCTAGTCAACGCCTGCAGTGTGAACGAAGTGTGAGGGGTTTGGGGATCGCGCGGCAGCGTTCCTAGGCCGATGCTCCGCCGTACCGTCGCAGTCCACGACTCCAGAACCACCGCGACACGACGAGCAGCACTGCGGTGAAGGCAATCATCACTATGACCGGCTGCCATGCCAGCCGGCCGGTTATGGCTTCCGACGGAACCGTGATCGCAAAGGCCAGGGGGATGATGAACGTGAGGCCATAGCGCAACCATCCGGGATAGATCCCCACCGGGTACTGGCCGGCGCGGAACAAGCCATCGAACAACTCCTGGACCTCGTTGATCCGCACCAACCAGAACGACGCCGATGCCAGCATCAGCCAGAAGCAATAGATCGAGACCAGCCCGCTGAGCAACAAGGCGATGAAGGCGGCCACGTGCTGCCACTGCATCGTCGACCGGAGTTGCACGAGCGCAACCGTGAGGACCGCGAGGCCGACAAGCACGTCGGTGAGTTGCCAGAAGCGCACATCGCGGATGCTGACCAACAGCTGCGCGTCGGCCGGCTTGATCAAGGCGAAGTCAAGTTTTCCCTCGCGAACGTCGTTGACGACGCGCTCCATGTTGGGTTGGATGAACGTGCGGATGATCCCGCCGACGAGCGTGAACACACCCATCACCGCGAGCAGTTGCGGGCGGCTCCACCCGCCGAGCTCGTTGGTCTTCGAGAACACGACTGCGAGGACGATGAGGCCGGTACCGACCGTCAACAACGACTGCACGAGTTGTAGGAAGAAGTTGACGCGGTACTGCATCTCGTTCATCACTCCGACGCGGAAGAACGTTGCGGCCAGGCGTACCCGCCCGCCGCGGAGCTCGTCGCCCGACACGGTCACCCGCCCACCGAACTGAAGCGCTTGACAGCCCTTGGCCACACGGCAGAGAGCAGGGCGACACCCATGAGGATCCAGAACAGCTGCATGCCCAATCCGATGAAGAGGTCGCGATTGCTGATCGGGCCGGTGAGCGCAACGATCGGATAGCTGAACGTCCAACGGAAGGGGAAGTACCACGTCAACCGCTGGAACCAGTGAGGCATCAGCACCAGTGGAAACACCCGGCCCGACAACAACATCTCGCTGAGGATGTAGCCCTCGAAGATGGCCGCGACCCGGGTGGTCCAGAACGTGATGAGACCGAGCGACCATTGAATGATCGCCCGGATCAGGTAGGCGCCCCAGATGGCGAAGAAGAACACCACGCACTGCAGGACGGTTGGGCTGAGCGTCGGACGGAACAACAGCACGAGCACGAAGGCGATCGGAATCCACAGCACCAAGACCACTACCTTCCATCCGGCAAACGAGGCGAGATCCTCGTGGATCGGATGGACCGGCTTCATCAACTGGCCGGCGAACGTGCCTTCCTTGATCCGCTCCTCCCACGCAAACGGGGTGAGCACGATGTTCATGTTTCGCACCAGGGTCCACACGATGTAGTACGCCGCGAAGGCGCCGGGCGTGAGACCGTCGACGGACCCACCGTGGGCTCGCGCGATCGTCGACCAGACGACGAGATAGACGACCGGCTCGGCGATCATGCCGATCATGTAGAAGTAGTTGGCGGCGCGGTACTGGAACTGCTGCAGCACCGCCTGGCGCATGTGTGCGGCGTACAGCGTGATCACGAGGCGTCGCCTGCATCGGCGAAAAACTGCTCGATCACGTCGTCGATCGGTGGGTCTTCGATGGTCAGGTCGACGACGTCGTGATCCGCCAGGAGGCGCGACGTGGCCGACGCAGTTTCGGCCCGCGGCGTGTACAAGGTGATCTCCTCGCCATCTGCCAACCGGGCGGTGATCGTTCGTTGCGTCGTGAACCGTTCCGACAGCGTCGACAGATCGCCGTCGAACACCAGCCGCCCGTGGTGGATGACGATGACTCGCTTGCACAGGGCCTGCACGTCGGCCATGTAGTGGCTGGTGAGGATCACCGTCGCGCCGAAACGGCTGTTGTAGTCGGCAACGAAGCTGCGGATGCGGCGCTGCATGGTGATGTCGAGGCCGATCGTCGGCTCATCGAGGAAGAGCACCTTCGGCCGGTGGAGGAGCGCCCCGGCGATCTCCATCTTCATCCGCTCGCCCAACGAGAGGTTGCGAACGGGCTTGGTCACGAGGTCGCCGATTTCGAGGAGCTCGATCAGTTCGTCGCGCAGCGCGATGAACTCGGCTCGAGGTATCCGGTAGATCGCCCGGTTCAGCTCGAACGAATCGAGTGCCGGCAAGTCCCATTGGAGCTGGTTTCGATTGCCCATCACCAACGTGATCTGACGCAGCAGCTCGGCTGGGCGCCCCTTCGGTTCGAAGCCCAGCACGCGGCAGCGGCCGCTGGTGGGATGCAGCAGTCCCGACAGCATCTTCAGGGTCGTCGTCTTGCCGGCGCCGTTCGGGCCGAGGAAGCCCACCACCTCGCCGGGTTCGATGGTGAACGACACCGCGTCGACGGCAATGACCTCTCGTGTCTGACGATGCACGAGGCTGCGGATCGAGGCGCGCAGGCCCTGCTCGCGGACCGGAACGTTGAAGGTCTTGGACAGATCGCCCACCTCGATGATGGCCACGAGCGCCATCCTGCCCCATCGCGTCTTCCCCGGTCGTCGCCAATACGCGGCGCCGGTCCGCTGGAGCGGGGGACCGAAGGCCCTACCGACTGGTAGGTCGGACGAATTAGGCTTGATGATGATGACCGATGCCAAGGTGTTGCCGCGTGTTCGCGCCGAGTCGCTCAATGACGTGCGGGCGGTGATCCCCGAGGTTTGCTACCGGCGGTCGAGAGCTCGCGCGGCGTGGACGTTGCTCCAGGCGGCGGTGCTGTATCTCGCACCTGCGGTCGGTCTCGCGCTCACCGATCGATGGTGGGTACTCGTTGTGTTGTGGCCGCTTGCCGGGCTCGGCGTGGCGGGTTTGTTCGTGCTCGGCCACGATGCCTCGCACGGCGCGCTGCTCGACTCTCGTCGGGCGAATCGAGTGATCGCTCAGGTCTGCATGGCGCCAAGTGTCCACGTCGAAGCGGCGTGGGACCTCGGGCACAACCGCATCCACCACGGCTACACCACCCGCCAGGGGTTCGACTTCGTGTGGCATCCATTGACGGTCGACGAGTACCGGGCGCTCGGCCGGCTTGCCCGGGTGCGCCATCGGCTGGAGTGGTCCTGTGTGGGATCGGGCGCCTACTTCATGCGCGAGGTGTGGTGGCGCAAGATGTGGCGCTTCAACGCTCCCGGCGCCCGTCACGACGCGATCGTGCGCGACAAGATCACCCTCGGGTCAGCGCTCGTCGTGGTCACTGCGGGGTCGGTGGTGCTCGGCGCACTCACCGGTGGATGGGTCGATGCGTTGTGGCTGCCTACCAAGCTCCTGATCGTGCCGTTCTTGCTGTTCGTACAGATCATCGGGTGGACGGTCTACGTCCACCACGTGGCGCCCGACATCCGCTGGTGGACCCGGCGCGACTGGACCCAGTACAAGGGGCAGATGGAGTCGACGACCGTTGTGCGAATTCCGAGCGTCGTCAACCGTCTGTGGTTCCACAACATCTTCATCCACGTTCCGCACCACGTCGACGTGCGTATCCCATTCCATCAGCTGCCGAAGGCCGCCAAGGCGATCGCCGACGCCTATCCGAACACCGTGAGATCGTCGCGCCTCTCGATTCGCGACTACCTGCGAGCGACGGGCGCCTGCAAGCTCTACGACTTCGAAGCGGGCCACTGGCTTCCGTACGCCGCGGCCAAGCCCTGACGCCGCGGCGGCGCTAGCGTCGACTTCGTGCCTGGCTCTGTGATCGACGACAAGATCGACGCGCTACGAGCCGAGTTGCGTCGCCTCGGCCGTGTGGTCGTCGCCTTCAGTGGCGGGGCCGACAGCGCGTTTCTCGCCGCTGTCGGTCATCAGGAGTTGGCCCACGACTCCCACGCGGTCACGGCCGTGTCGCCATCGCTCGCAGGTGATGAGGAAGCCGACTGCCGCGCGCTCGCCGCCGAGTGGGGTCTTCGATGGACTCCGGTCGTCACCCACGAGATGGAGCGCGCCGCCTACCGCGTCAACGACAGTGATCGCTGCTACCACTGCAAGGCGGAGCTGATGGATGTCGTCGGGCCGATCGCTGCCGCAGGCTCAGCGACCGTCGTGCTCGGCGTCAACCTCGACGACCTCGGTGATCACCGGCCTGGTCAACGAGCGGCCGACCAACGCGGCGCGGTGTTCCCACTGGTCAACGCCGGCTTCACCAAGGCCGACGTGCGCGCCGCGTCGCGAGTGCTCGGCCTGCGCACCTGGGACAAGCCCGCTGCCGCCTGCCTTGCCAGTCGAGTTCCGTACGGAACGGAGGTCACCGTGTCGTTGCTCAGCCAGGTCGATCGCGCCGAGGCCGCACTCAAGCGTCTCGGGTTCACCGAGTTGCGGGTTCGCCACTACGGCGACACGGCGCGCATCGAGGTGCCACTTGATCGATTGCCCGACGTCGTCGCCCGTCGCGCCGAGGTCGTTGCCGCAACCAAGATCGCCGGCTACACGTACGTCACGCTCGACCTCGAGGGGTTTCGTTCCGGAAACCTCAATCAGGCGCACGTGCACTCTGGCATCGGGTCGACGTCATGAAGTTGTCGATGATGATCAACTACTCGGGCGGGTTCAAGGAGTCGGTTCAACGCGTCGTCGAACTGGAGAAGGTCGGTCTCGACCAGGTGTGGGTCGCCGAGGCATACAGCTTCGATGCGATCAGCCAGGTCGGCTACCTGGCGGCCAAGACCGAACGAATCGAGATCGGAACCGGCATCGTCAACGTCTACTCGCGCACGGCAGCGCTCATGGCGATGACGGCGGCGGGTTGCGACTTCGTCAGTGACGGGCGTTTCATCCTCGGCATCGGCGCCAGCGGCCCGCAGGTGGTCGAAGGCTTCCACGGCGTGAGGTACGACAAGCCCATGCAGCGGATCAAGGAGTACATCGAGGCCTGCCGCTTGATCTGGAAGCGCGAGGAGAAGTTCGACTTCCAGGGACAGACGTTTCAGGCGCCGCTGCCACCTGGCGAGGGCACCGGGCTCGGCAAGCCGCTGAAGCTGATCAACCATCCGGTGCGCAGCGAGATCCCGATCTGGTGGGCCAGCCTCAAGGGCCTCAGCGTGACGGCGACTGCCGAGATCGCCGACGGCTGGTTGCCGATCATGTTCATCCCCGAGAAGTACCAACGGGTGTGGGGCGACCAGTTGAAGGCCGGGCTCGCCAAGCGCGACCCCACGCGTGCACGTCTCGACATCTCCGCCGGGGGGATGTTGGCGATCGGGGAGAACCTCGTCGGCGAGCAGCAGACCGCGATCCTCGACTTCGCCCGACCGATGACCGCGCTGTACGTCGGCGGGATGGGCGCCCGGGGCAAGAACTTCTACAACGACATCTGCCGCGACTACGGGTACGAGCAAGAAGCGGTCGACATCCAAGACCTGTACCTCGATGGCAAGAAGGACGAGGCTGCCGCACGCGTGCCAGGCGAGTGGCTCGAGCTCTCCAACCTGGTCGGCCCGGCCGGCTACATCAAAGAACGCGTCGGTGCATACAAGGAAGCCGGTGTCACGGTGTTGTCGGTCAACCCCGTCGGGCCCGACGCCGTGGGCCAGATCGAGACGTTGAGGGCGATCATCGACGACGCCTGAATGCCGGTACGGTCATTCCCATGACGGCAATCGATATCGGCGGCTTCGTCGAACCGGGCTGGGAGCCCGTGAGGTCGGCGTTCGAGAAGAACTTCGAGCTCGGCGAAGAGGTCGGCGCTTCTGCGGCGGTCTACCACCGCGGCCACAAGGTGGTCGACATCTGGGGTGGCGCCTTCGATGCAACGGGTGAGCGGCCCTACGACGATTCGACGTTGCAACTGATGTTCAGCACGACCAAGGGCCTCGTCGCGATTGCCGTGGCGATGTGCGTGGAGCGAGGCCTGCTCGACTATCAGGAGAGGGTCGCGACCTACTGGCCCGACTTCGCTGCCAAGGGCAAGGGCGATGCGACGGTTGCGCAGTTGCTGAGTCACCAGTGCGGGCTCATTGCCCCCGACGCCGAGGTCACGTTGAGCGACGCACTCGATTGGAAGACGATCACGGCGATGCTGGCCGACACCGCACCCGATTGGCCGATCGGCTCCGGTCATGGGTATCACGCCCTCACCTTCGGCTGGTTGGCCGGTGAGTTGATCCGGCGTACCGATGGTCGCTCGCCCGGGCAGTTCCTCGCCGACGAGATCGCCGC
>JANYKU010000191.1 GCA_025358075.1 Ilumatobacteraceae bacterium | reverse complement strand
CACGGGGCTGCACTCGAGCGCCACGGGCTCATAACGTCACGGACGATTCGGGACGGGTGAAACGAGAGCAACTCCGGACGAGAGTTTCGTCACAGACGATTCACGAGGAGTCCGGACAGGGAGGTGCGGCGACGGGGTGCGGCGGGTGCAAGGTGGTGAGGCGGGGAAGGGGGCGTGGCCGCGGCAAGCCGGCCGGGCGCCGGACCGATCGTCAGCCGCGTCAGCGCCCCGACCGCGGCGCCTCCGACCTCCTCACACCCCCGGCGTACAACGTCGTACATGCCGCGCATCAACCAACCCCGCCCGACGCATCGCTCCTGCACCTGGTGTGCCGCCGAGTTCCCCATCGCTTGTCGCCCCGGCCGCCCACGCCTCTATTGCACACGGTCCTGCCGCCAGCGCGCCTACGAACACCGCCACGGCTTCGAGCACCGACGCACGGCCCGCCCCTTGCCCGGGCAGGTCAGCGGCGACGTCTGGTCTGGCACGGGCTACGAGCGGGGCGGCTCCATCGCCCCATTCGGGAAGACTCACGCCCTGCGAACCAGTGTGCGACCCGAAGGCCGACGCCGCGAGACGTTGTGCGGCGTCCTGGTCGCACCGATCAACGGTCAGCACTTCACGCCGCTGCGTCCGAGAGCCTGCAAGACGTGCACGACGCTGGCCGACGCGCACCCGCTTCGTTACGGAATCAGCGCCTCCAACGAACTGTCGCGGCTGCGCTCCTTACTCGACGACATCGCCGAGAAACGGATAGCGCCGACGAACGCGCTCACGTGGATTCGACAGAACGCTCCGTAGCCGTCTACGGCCGCGGTTCGATCTCGCGGACGAACACATTCTCGCGGTAGAACTTCATCTCGGCGATGCTCTCGACGATGTCATCGAGAGCCCGGTGCGCCCCGGCCTTGCGCGGTCGACCGTTGTTCAGTGCCGGGTACCACCGCTTCACCAGCTCCTTGATCGTGCTGACGTCGACGCTGCGATAATGCAGGTAGTCCTCGATCTCCGGCAGGTATGCGGCAAGGAACCGACGATCCATGCCGATCGAATTGCCACAGAGCGGAACCCGGCGCGCCTCGGCAACCTGCGACTTGATGAACTCCAAGGTCTGTGCCCCGGCGTCGGCGAGGGAGATCGTGGATGCGCGAATCGAGTCCAACAACCCGCTCTTGGTGTGCATCTCGACCACGACAGCGTCCATCAGCGCCAGCGCGTCGTCATCTTGATGAATGACGAGGTCGGGTCCTTCAGCGATCACATTCAAGTCATCGTCGGTCACGAGGGTTGCGATTTCGACGATGACGTGCCGCGATGGCTCCAAACCAGTCATCTCGAGATCCATCCACACCAACACCTGAAGAACACTACGCAACGCGTTACCGTCGCCCGCAATGACCAATGACCCGATCCTCGCCAACCCGGCGGCAACCGTGATGTTGTTGCGCGACGCGACGAGTGGGATCGAGGTGTTCATGCTGCGGCGAACGAAGAGCGCAGCGTTCGCCGGTGGGATGTATGTGTTTCCGGGAGGCAGGGTCGACGAGGCGGACGGGCAGGGTGATCCGGGATACGTGATCGCCGCGATCCGTGAATGCTTCGAGGAGGCCGGGGTGCTACTGGCCACCGACGAGGACGGAGACATGGTCGCCGATGGACATCCAGCCCTCGCCCACCGCTATGCGGTCCACGACGGCACCGTCGACCTGCTTGCCCTGTGCGCCGAACACCGGCTCCGCCCGGCGATCGATCACCTGGTGTGGGTCAGCCATTGGATCACGCCGCTCGAGGAGTCGCCGCGCCGCTTCGACACCCGCTTCTTCATTGCCATCGCTCCGCCCGCCCAGACCTCGAGACACGACGACACCGAGACGATTGCGAGCACATGGATCCGCGCGAGCGATGCCCTGCAGCGCGAGGCCGACGGAATGCTGGGGATGATGCCTCCGACCATCAAGAGCCTCGAGTACCTCGCAGCCCATCACGACGCTCATGAGGTCATGGCGTCGGCCAGGCGACTCGGCCGGCCCGAGCCGATCCTCCCAAAGTTGCGCCGAAATGCCGACGGCCGGATCACCGGCGTCTCGCTACCGGGCGACGACGATTACGCCGACTTGGGATGATCCGCGGCGTCGAGCGCGGCCGCAGCCATTGTGAGCATTCGCGCCGAGCATCCGGCCATGTTGAGCGGCGGTGCAACTTCGTCGATGAGCTTTCGGGCGATGGCCCGGAACTCCGTCGCCGCCAACCCGGTGCCGTCGATCGCCACCGGCCGCCCGGTATCACCGCCGGCAGCCACGGCCGGCTCGAGCGGAACGCGGCCCAGTAGTTCGACCCCGATCTCGTTGGCCAAGGCCTGACCGCCGCCCGTACCGAAGAGTGGGTACTCCACGCCGTGATCGCACGTGAACGACGACATGTTCTCGATCACGCCGCAGACCCGCAGGAAGCTTCGGCGGGCCATGTCTGCCGCCCGGGCGGCGACCTTCTGCGCAGCGATCGCCGGGGTGGTGATGATCAACAGGTCGGTACGCGGCAGCATGCGGGCCAGCCCCATCTGCACGTCGCCGGTGCCAGGGGGCATGTCGATCAGTAGATAGTCGAGCTCGCCCCAGTGCACATCGCGCAGGAACTGCTCGACGGCCTTGTTGAGCATCAGCCCCCGCCACATCAACGCGGTGTCTTCGTCGACGAGGAACCCGGTGCTGACGACCTTCAACATCCCGCGGCCCATAGGCAGCGTGCGCGGGATGATCATCGGCTTGTCGTGCCCCTCGACTGCCTCCGCTTCGAGCCGATCGTCGATGCCGAGCAGACGTGGAACGGAGAAGCCCCAGATGTCGGCGTCGAGCACGCCAACGGTGAAGCCGGCGGCAGCAATTGCCGCGGCAAGGTTGACCGTGACCGACGACTTGCCGACCCCACCTTTGCCACTGGCGATGGCAAGGATCCTGGTGGTCGTCGGCACCTCGGTGTTCGGTGCGTTCTCGCGGGCGTTCCACCGTGCCTTGAGCATGACGTTGGAACGTTCTTCGCTGGTCATCTCGCCCCAGTCGATCTTGACCTTGGTCACGCCGGGATGCACTGCGACCCTGGTCTCCACGTCTTTCTTGATCTGGGCCCGCAGTGGGCACCCGCCGATCGTCAGCTTGACACCGACGCTGACCACCCCGTCGTCAGACACGGTGACCGACGGAACCATGCCGAGCGTGACGATGTCGGCGCCCAGTTCGGGGTCGATGACCGAGCGCAGCAACTCCGTGACGGTCTCGACATCGGGCGGGCTGGGAATCACAACATCGATTGTACGGTTGCATGCCGTTAGAATGCCGTCCGAACCGTAGGAGGAGCCAGCACCGTGATCACGCTCACCGATACTGCCGCTGTCAAGGTCAAGGAATTGCTCGAGGCGGAAGGCGCAATCGATCTGGCGTTGCGCGTCGCTGTCCGCCCCGGCGGTTGTAGTGGATTCTCCTACGAGATGTTCTTCGACGGCGACATCGCCACCGACGACGAGAAGGCCACCTTCGGAAATCCTGGGGCAACGGTCAGCGTCGTCGTCGATGCGGCCTCCGCGCAGATGCTGCAGGGCGCAACGCTCGACTACAAAGATGGGCTCAACCAGGCCGGCTTCTCGATCAACAACCCCAACGCCAGCCGCACCTGCGGATGCGGGTCAAGCTTCAGCTGATCCCAGCCAGGAACGCATCGAGCCGCTCGTCGAGCTCGCTCTGGTCCCACATCACGTCGATGCGATCGCGCACCTTGCCGTCGGATGTGCACAGGTACAACACCGGTTCGTAGTCCAGGCCCAGCGCGGCTACTGCCGGAGCCACGGTCGTACCGGCGCTGTCTGAATAGACCTCGGCGTGGACCATCACGATCTTGTCGCCGATCCGCGCATGCGATTTCACGAGGAACTCCAACGACGGGGCGCAGACACCCGTCTGGCAGTGGGCAGGTGTGCCGATGAAGTACCCGACCGGCTTGCCCGACTTCAGCGCATCGGTGAGGGTGACGTCGTGCAGCGGGCATGGATTCGGAGTCAGCGTGCAGTACGGCTCGACCCCGCGGTGGTTGTCGACCGTCGGCGTCTCGAACGGCGACATCACCGACCCGACGTATGGGACTGCCACGTCGGCGGGAGCGCTGACGAGAAACGCCGCGCCGTAACCATCGTCGCCGTCGACGCGCAGGGTGTACATCCCCGGTTGGTCGACCTTGACGATGACCGGCCAGTAGGGGATGACCATGTCCTTCGAGCGGATCCCGGCGCTGACGGTGGCGATCTGCTTGTCATTGCTGTCGAGTACCCGACCGTTGAGCACCTTCGGTCCCGTTCTCAACATGCTGCCTTTGTTGGCCAGCGAGATCGGCAGGCGGATCGTCCCCGGGACAAAGGTGTTGCTGGGAAAGCGTTCGGCGAGGGTGAATCCGGTGGTCCCCGGGTCGGCGCCGGCGCCCGTCCCGCCCGACGCCGAGGACTTGTCGCCACAGGCGGCCAACGTGAACAGCGCACCTGCACTGGCAAGGAGATGGCGGCGTGACATCGACATCGTCCCCAGTGTATGAGGCGCGCCTACGATGCGCACATGAGCAAACCTCTCGGCCCGTATACACCCGTCGTTCGCGCCGGCGACTGGATCATCGTCAGCGGTCAGCTCGGCCTGCAGGACGGGGCGCTGGTCAGCGGCGGGGTCGCGACCCAGACGACGAAGGCGATCGAGAACCTGAAGGGCCAACTGGCCAGCGTTGGTGCCTCACTCTCGGACATCGCCAAGACCCTGTGCTTCCTCACCGACATGGACACCTTCGCGTCGTTCAACGAGGCCTACGTGGAGGGTTTCGGATCACACCGCCCAGCGCGGAGCACGATCGGCGTCGCCGCATTGCCGGCGGGTGGCGCGGTGGAGATTGAGGCCTGGGCGTACAAGCCAGTAGGGTGACCGCCGTGCCTGGCGCAATCGCTGTCGTCGTCGTGCTCCTGCTGCTCCCCGTGCTGGTGTGCATGGGCAGCGTGGTGATCGCCGCGGTGCTGGGTGCGGTCCTCAACAACGACGCCGAGGTCCGCAACGAGGGCAGCGAGCTGCTCGACCTCAACGTGTGACCATGCACCGTCACGACTCGTCGACCGAGGTCTTGACGCAGGCTGTTGTGCGCTACGCCGTCGAGCGAATGCGGATGGATCCGCCTCCGCTCGACAAGACCCGGCCCGCCGCTGAACTGCGCGCCATGGCCGGCAAGACCGTCACTGCCAAGGGGATCGGTGGCCTCGAAGCCCTGCGGATCTTCTCCGACGTGCTCGGTCCGGCAAGCATCTCGATCGACCATCCGCGGTTCTTGTCGTTCGTACCGGCCGCTCCGACGGAGGCGGCCATCCTCTTCGATCTCGTGGTCGGCGCGTCGAGCATCTACGGCGGTTCGTGGCTGGAGGGCGGTGGCGCCGTCTTCGCCGAGAACGAGGCGTTGCGGTACATCACCAACCTCGTCGGCTTCCCCGAATCTGCGGGAGGAGTGTTCGTCACCGGGGGGACGGCCGGCAACCTCAGCGCCTTGCTCGCCGCCCGATTTCGGTGGCGTCACCGAGCCGAGGGCGCGCACGACCGCACCCGCGGCCTGCTGCTGAGCTGCAGTGGCGCCCATTCCAGCGTCGGCTCGGCGGCCAGGGCGATCGATGCCGACGTCGAGTGGGTACCCGCCGACGGCCACGGTCGATTGTGGGGCTCCGCCTTGCGCGAGACGTTGACCGGGCTTGCCGCCGATGATCGAGAGCGCCTCTTTGCTGTCGTGGCCACGGCAGGCACGACCAACGCCGGCGTGATCGACGATCTCGCTGGGGTCGCCGAGGTCTGTGCCGAGTTCGACGTGTGGCTGCACGTCGACGGCGCTTACGGGGGCGCCGGCCTGGCCGCACCGAGCGTGCGCGATCGCTACCAGGGCATCGAGCACGCCGACAGCTTCATCGTCGATCCGCACAAGTGGCTGTTCGCCCCGTTCGACTGCTGCGCCCTCGTGTACCGCGATCCGACCGTCGGCCGGGCTGCCCACACCCAGCACGCCGAGTACCTCGATGTGCTGCACGGTGGTGACGGGCTCGACGACAGCGAGTGGAACCCCAGCGACTTCGCCCACCATCTGTCGCGCCGAGCGCGCGGCCTTCCGTTCTGGTTCAGCCTGGCCACCTACGGCACCGAGGCCTACCGCGACGCCATCGAGACGACGCTCGACGTGGCTCGGCAAGGGGCGCGCCTCATCGATGACGCCACCTATCTCGAACTGATCATGGAGCCCGAGCTCAGCGTGTTGTTGTTCCGTCGCACCGGATGGGGCCCGGCCGACTACCAGGTCTGGAGCGACCGGTTGCTCGACGAAGGCAGGGCATTCGTCACGCCGACTTCGTGGAACGGCGAGGTCCTGTTGCGACTGTGCATCATCAATCCGTTGACGTCCGTTGATGACATCCGGATGATCGTCGACTCGTTGGGCTGACCCGTGACCGACCTGTTGATACGCGGGGCCCGGTTGCTGGCGACGCTCGATGCCGGTCGTCGTGAGCTCGCCGGCGGTTGGGTGGCCGTCGATGGCGGGCTGATCACTGCGGTGGGCACCTCGACCGACCCCGAACCAGTCGCCAACGAGACGCTCGATGCCGCCGACTGCCTGGTCACTCCGGGCTTGATCAACACCCACCACCACATCTTCCAGAACCTCACCCGCGCCTACCCGCCGATGACCGACAAGCCCCTGTTCGGCTGGCTGCAGTCGCTCTATCCGTTGTGGCGGGCGATCGACGAGGAGTCGGTGTACGCCAGCGCGTTCGTGGGGCTGGCCGAACTGGCCCTCAGTGGCTGCACGACATCGGCTGATCACTTGTACCTGCATCCACGAAACGCGGGAGACCTGCTGGCGGCCGAGATCACCGCGGCAACGGCACTGGGCATGCGCTTCCACCCGACGCGTGGCTCGATGTCGTTGAGCGAGAAGGACGGCGGGTTGCCGCCCGACGATGTTGTCGCCGACGACGACGAGATCCTTGCCGCGTGCGAGCAGGCCGTGGCCCACCATCACGATCGGTCGCATGGAGCGATGGTGCAGATCGCGTTGGCACCGTGCAGCCCATTCAGTGTCACCGAGGAACTGATGGTGCGGTCGGCCGAGCTTGCCGAACGCCTCGACGTTCGTCTCCACACCCACTTCGCCGAGAACGCGGAAGACGATGCCTTCTCGCTGAGCACGTTCGGCTGCCGCCCGACCGAGTATCTCGAGCGCACCGGATGGTGTACCGACCGCACCTGGGTGGCCCATTGCGTGATGCCCAACGACGACGAGATCGTCCGGCTCGGCATGGCGGGCGTCTCCGTCGCCCATTGCCCCAGCAGCAACTTGATCCTGTCATCGGGAATCGCTCCGGTGAACCCGTTGCGGGCCGCCGGCGTTGCTGTGGGCCTGGGCGTCGATGGGTCGTCGTCGGCAGACAGCGCCTCGCTGTGGCTGGAAGCACGACAGGCGATGCTGCTGGCCAAGCTGCGTGATGGTGCCCAAGCCGGCACCGCACGCATCACCCTCGAGTGCGCCACGCTCGGCGGTGCGGCGTGCCTGGGCCGTCGTGGTGAGATCGGCGTGATCGAGCCGGGTGCCGTTGCCGACATCGCCGTGTGGCGATTGACGGGGCCCTCGTTCGCCGGGGCGCTGGCCGACCCGATCGAGGCGTGGTTGCGTTGCGGACCGGTCGCGGCCTGGCACACGATCGTCAATGGCCGCCCCATCGTCAGCGAAGGCCGCATCGTTCACCCCGACCTCGATGAGGTGCTGCGAACACACGCACGCCACGCTGCACGAATTCAACGTCTCGTCGACTGATGGGCCCGGCACTCCAGGCATTCCTCGTCGCGTTCGGTGTCGTCTTCCTCGCCGAACTGCCCGACAAGACGATGTTCGCCACCATCGTCCTCACGACGAGGTACCACCGCCCATTGGCTGTCGTGATCGGTGTCACCGTGGCGATGGCCTTTCACTCCGTGCTCGCCGTGGTGGTTGGCGAGGGCCTTCGCCACCTGCCGCGCGCACACACCGAGTTCGCGGTGGCGGCAGTCTTCGTGGTCGGTGGGACGTTGTTGCTGCGCGGTGCGGCGGACGACGGCGACGGCGTTCGCGCTGTTCCCGTGCACAGCGCGTGGGGAGTCGTCGGCCGCACGGCATTGATCATCGGAATCGCCGAGTTCGGCGATTTCACCCAACTTGCAACGGTCGGCATCGTTGCCGACCGCGGCTACCCCGTCGCAGTTGCCGCCGGGTCACTCGGCGCACACATCGTGGTCGCCATCCTCGCGGTGCTGGCAGGCACGTGGCTCCGCCGCCGTCTGCCGGTCAGTACGGTGCGGCGCTCGGCCGGTGTGTTGTTCCTTGTGTTCGGCGTGATCGCGGCGATCTCGGCGATTCGCGGTTGACGCCACGCCGGCGGCTTCATCCGCCAGACTGGTGGCATGCGGATCAGTCGACGGAGCTTCTTGCGCGCCGGCGCATCGACTGGATTGGTCGCCGCACTCGCGGCATGCGCCCAGAAGGTGCAGTCGTCCGCTACCGACAAGAGCCTCACCGCCGATACGCCGCAGGCCGAGATCGGCCCGCTGCCGGCACCCGTGGTGGCCCGCACCAAGTTCGCGATGGTCGGCGACTCGATCACCAAGGCGTCGCTGAAACCGTTGACCGCAGCGCTCCAACAACTGGGTTACACCGAGATCAAGATCGAGGCCGAGGTCAGCAGGCGCATCGACTTCGGCGACGGCAAGGCCGAGCCACTGTCGGGGGTGAAGACGATGCTCAAGATGATCTCCGAGGGCGTCAGTCCCGACGTGTGGGCGATCGCCATGGGGACCAACGACGTCGGCAAGTATCCCGACGCCGCGGCCTACGGTTCGTTGATCGACGAGATGATGTCGATGCCCGACGCCAAGGTGCCCATCGTCTGGGTCGATGTGTACAACCCCAACCAGCTGCCGGGTACGAAGATCTTCAACCTCGTGCTGCGCCAGCGCGCCAGGGCCCGCGGCAACGCCACGGTGCTGTCATGGTTCGACCTTGCCTCGAACAAGAAGAGCAAGATCCTCCGCGAGGATCACATCCACCCCAACCCGGCAGGAACGTTGGTGTTCGCCGATCTGGTCTCGAAGGCCTTGGCCTGATCGCTACTGGTAGTAGCCGATCACGTCGACGAGGAAGTCGGTCACCGTGTTGGCCAGGATCTGGATGGTGGCGCCGGGACCGCAACCGACGGTGGTGGTCGCGGCGATGTTCTGAGCGGCCGAGAAGTTGATGCTCGAGGTGCCCGGAAATGGTCCGCTCGGCCACGCCGAGGCGAAGCCTGAACCCTGCGGACCGGCGATGGTCAGGTTGACGAGCACCGCATTGGCGGTTGCCGGCACGGCGTCGACGTACAACTCGCCGATCCCGCCGCCGCCCAACGGGCTCGATCCCGATCCGCCGAACAAGGCGTTGGCCAAGTTGCCGTCGGAGATCACGCCGTAGCCTCCGCCTCCGTAGGCGGTGATCGCTGAGTCGCTGGTGCACGTCACGAGCGTGGCGGTTGTCGAATCGTTGGGCTGGCCGAGCAGCACCGGGCCTCCATCGAGCGCAGCCGCTGGCTGGGCGTTGAAGATGCCGGCACCTGCAACAGCGCCAACCGCCGTCGCGGCGACGAGCTTGATCATGCCGCGACGATCCGAGGTCGCCGGCGCGGCTTCGGCATCAGTGGCAACGGCCCGTTTCAGTTCGAGCAGTTCCGCTTCCAGCGCGGCAATACGTGCGTCGATCCGTTGGTCCATGTTCCCATACCCCCGTATGTAGAAAAGTTTCGGGATCGGTACCTCAAGCGCCCCAACGGCTTTGACCGAAGCGATAGCCGACCGAGCGGACGGTTTGGATCAGGTTGGCCTGCTCCTCGCCGAGCTTGGCGCGCAGGCGGCGGATGTGCACGTCGACCGTGCGGGCGCCGCCGTAGTACTCGTACCCCCACACCCTCGACAGCAGGATCTCGCGTGTGAACACCTTGCCCGGGTTCTGGGCGAGGAACTTCAACAGCTCGTACTCCATGTAGGTGAGGTCGAGCGGGCGCCCCTCGATCGACGCCTGATAGGTCTCGACGTTGAGCGCCAGGCCGCTGTATTCGATGGTCTCTGCCTTCGTCTGGGCGAGTCCTTGGAACAGCAGATGGCGAAGCCGGGCCTCGACCTCGACCGGATGGAACGGGGTGAGGCAGAAGTCGTCGTAGAGATCGTCGCGGAGCTCGAGTTCGCCGAGCTGACCCCCGCCGAGGAGCAGCAGCAACCTGGTCGGGTCGTCGCGCTTGCGCAGTGCCCGGCACAGCGCCCAGGCGCCCTCCGGGTCGGTGTCGCAGGCCACGACCGCACCGGCCCATCCGTCTGCGGGCTCGTGGCTGGCCGCATCTTCGGCGGAGGCCACCGCCTTCCACCTGTAACCGCCGAGATCGAGCGTGCGAGCCAGATCAGGTGGCGGGGGCTCCGGAAAGACGACGAGCGGTTCCATCGGCGGCGGCGCTACAGCGCCCTCAGGTATCGGTCGTGCTCGAAGGCACTGACGTGGGTCTTGTAGGCGCGCCACTCGCTGCGCTTGTTGCGCAGGAACCATTCGAAGATGTGCTCACCGAGCGCTTCTTGCACGAGGCTCGACTGCTCCATGACCCGAAGCGAATCGCTGAGCGACTGAGGGAGCAAGTCGATGCCCAGCTTGTTGAGCTCGGCGTCGCTCATCTCGAACAGGTTGCTGTCGGCCTCGGGCGGCAGTTCGTACCCCTCGGTGATGCCGCGCATGCCGGCCGCCAGGATCACGGCGAAGGCCAGGTAGGGATTGCAGGCCGGGTCGGGGGAGCGGAACTCGAGTCGGGTTGCGCTCGGGTTGCCGCGCTTGGCGATCGGTACGCGCACCAGACCGCTGCGGTTGTTGCGCGCCCAGCTGACGTGGACCGGCGCCTCGAACCCCGGCACGAGCCGTTTGTAGCTGTTTACGGTCTGGTTGGTGATCGCCGTGATCTCGGCGGCGTGGCGCAGCAGACCGGCCATGAACTGCTTGGCGAGCGGCGACAGGTTGTACACGTCGTCGGCCGCGAAGAAGGCGTTGTCGTCGCCCTCGAACAGCGACAGGTGGGTGTGCATGCCGCTGCCTTGCACGTTCTCGAGTGGTTTGGGCATGAACGTGGCGTGCACACCTTGACTGGCGGCGACCTCTTTGACGACCAGTCGGAACGTCATGATGCTGTCGGCCATCGTCAGCGCGTCGGTGTGCCGAAGGTCGATCTCGTGCTGGCTCGGCGCATCCTCGTGGAAGCTGTACTCCACCGGGATGCTCATCGTCTCCAGCGTGCGGATGGTCTGCTTGCGCAGCGTGCCGGCAACGTCGGTCGTGGTCAGATCGAAGAAGCCACCTTCGTCGAGCGGCACCGGGGGCTGCCCCTTCTCGGGCGGAGAGAAGTAGAAGAACTCGAGGTCCGGAGCAACGAGGAACGTGTAACCGCGCTCGTGCGCGGTCTGCAGGTTGCGGCGCAGCACCTGACGAGGATCCCCCTCGAACGGTGTGCCATCGAGGTTGTGGATGTCGCAGAAGACCCGTGCCTCGGGGGCCTTGGGATCTCCCCACGGCAGAACCTCGAAGGTGTTGGCGTCGGGCATGGCCAGCACGTCGGTCTCTTGCGTGCGTCCGAAACCGTCGATCGAGGAACCGTCGAAGGTCATGCCGTCTTCGAGTGCGTTCTCCAGTTCGGCGGGGCTGATCGCGAAGCTCTTCAGGCTGCCGAGCACGTCGGTGAACCACAGCCGGATCAGCCGAACGCCGCGTTCTTCTGCGGTGTGCAGGACGTAATCACGTTGCTGTTCGAGCATCACGCTTCCTTGTCTACTGGAAAATCTTGGACGAAAAAGCGTCGGGCCCGTTCGAGCTCACACGCGAGAGCTCGAACGGGCCCGGAAAGCGAAGCAATCAGGAACAAACGCTCTCGAGGATCAGTCGGGTCACGGTGTACGGATCGCTGTTCGCGTTGGGGCGACGATCCTCGGCGTAGCCCTTCCCGTCGCGGGCAACCTGCCACGGGATTCGGATGCTCGCACCACGGTTCGAGACGCCATAGCTGAACTTGTTGTACGGGGCCGTCTCGTGCGCACCCGTGAGCCGGCTCTCGATGTCGTCGCCGTACCCCTTGATGTGCGCATCGATTCGCTTGCCGATGGCCTTGCACGCTGCCTCGATCGGGGCATAACCCTCGCGCATCGCCTGCGTCGAGAAGTTGGTGTGCGCGCCGGCGCCGTTCCAGACGCCCTTCACGGGCTTGGCGGCGAAGCTGATGATGACGTCGTAGTCCTCGGCGATGCGATGCAGCAACCAGCGAGCAACGTAGAGGTGGTCGCTGACGGTCAGGGCATCGGCGGCGCCGATCTGGAACTCCCACTGGCCGGGCATGACCTCGGCGTTGGTGCCTTCGATCAACAGATCGGCATCGATGCATGCCTGGGTGTGCTCTTCGATGATCTCGCGGCCGATCACGCGGCCGGTGCCGACTCCGCAGTAGTACGGGCCCTGCGGGGCGGGGAAGCCGTCCTTCGGGAAGCCCAGCGGTGAGCCGTCGGCCTTGAGCATGGTGTACTCCTGCTCGATGCCGTAGATCATCAGCTCTTTGGCGTACTTCTTGGCGACCTTCTCACACGCTGCACGGGTGTTGGTCGCGTGCGGCTTCATGTCGGAGGCGTTGAGCACGTCGGCCAACACCAAGATGTTGTCGCCCCCGCGCAGCGGATCGGGACAGGTGAAGACGGGGCGCAGCACACAGTCGCTGTGCTCGCCAGTCGCCTGGTTGGTCGACGACCCGTCGAACCCCCAGATCGGAGGCTGCTTGCCATCGCCCAAGACCTTCGTCTTGGAGCGCATCAACGGAGTCGGCGTCGTGCCGTCGAGCCAGATGTATTCAGCTTGGTAAGCCACTCAGTTCCTTCACTCTTGGGATCAACGGGCGCGCCGCGATCGGGACCGGGAAATTCTGCCAGTGACGCCGTTTCGATGTCATTGCTCGAGTGTGAACGCTGTGTGAAGTTGGCCGAGCTAGATCGTGACGCGCTGGCCCTGATCGAATCCGTGGACACGCTTGATGGCCCGGTACGCGTTGATCCGACCCTCGGCAAGGCGGTCGGCGGCCAGGTACGTACCGATGCCGTCGGCCTTCGAAATCATGAAGATCTCGTGCATGCGCTCGTAGATCTTGGCGACCTTGGCCATTCCACGTTCCTTGTTGACGCCGCCCCACAAGCGATCGGTGTCGTAGACGGTGCCACCAGCATTGGCGATGTAGTCGGGTGCGTACAGCACACCGCGGCGATGGAGCTCGTCGCCGTGGCGTGGTTCGGCGAGCTGGTTGTTGGCCGAACCACAGACGACCGATGCCTTCAGGACCGACAGCGATTCGTCGTTGATCGTTGCCCCGAGTGCGCATGGGCAGTACACATCGACATCGGCGGCGGTCACGTCGCTCGGGGCGATCGCCGTGGCTCCGTATGTGCCGACCATTGCCTCGACCTTCGCCTGGTCGAGATCGCTGACGAGCACGACGGCACCCTCGCCGGTGAGGTACTGCACCATCGGTTCACCTACGGCACCGAGCCCCTGCACGACCACTCGTTTGCCGCGCAGCGAGGGTGAGCCGAAACCCTCTTCGACACAGGCCCTCATCGCCTGCAACACCCCGAACGCTGTGGCCGGACCGATCGGTCCGGCACCGCCGGCGGATTCCGGCAGGGTGATCACGTTGCGCGTCTCGACGCGCATGTAGTCCATGTCTTGCAACGTGGTGCCGACGTCTTCGCCCGTCAGGTACTCGCCTCCGAGTGAGTCGATGAACCGGCCGAGCGCCCGGAACAGCATCTCCCGCCCCTCGCGCCGTTTCGGGTCGCCGATGACCACGATCTTGCCGCCGCCGAGATTGATGCCGGCCGCCGCGTACTTGTACGTCATTCCCTTGGACAGTCGCAACGCGTCTTCCATCGCCGCCAGATCGTCGGCGTAGGTCCACATGCGGCACCCGCCCGCGGCCGGCCCGAGCACGGTGGAGTGGATCGCCAGGACGGCGCGCAACCCCACGTCTTCGTTCTGGAAGCACAGCACCTTCTCATGGCCGTTGGCGGCCATGTAGTCGAAGATCTCGTTCTTTTCCATCAGCGATCAACTCTCATCTATCAAACCTCATCGAATGGTCCAGCCGCCGTCGACCATCAACACCTCGCCGGTGACGTACGACGACGCGTCGGACACCAGGAACACGACCGGACCGACGAGCTCTTCCGGGCGGCCCCGCCTACCCAACGGCGTCAGGTCGCGGACGGCTTGCTCCTTTGCCTCGTCGTGTTCTCCGGCGGCCCCGGGCATGAACACCTCCATGTACGCGGGCGAGAACGCGTTGACCCGAATGCCGTGGGTTGCCCACTCGAGGGCCAACGACTTGGTGAGCATGTTCACCCCACCCTTGGAGATGTTGTACGCCGAGATGTTCTTCACCGCGACTTCGCCACAGATCGACGAGTTGTTGGCGATCGTTCCGCCGCCGTTGGCGAGCATCACCTTTGCGGCGGCCTGTGCGAAGAAGAAGTACGCCTTGAGGTTGACGCCGAGGACGAAGTCGAAGTCGGCCTCGGTGTAGTCGATCGCCGGACCTGCCGCATCGACACCGGCGTTGTTGATCAAGATGTCGACGCGGCCGAACCCGGCGGCAACTTCGCCGACGACGCGATCGATCTCGCTCTTCTTTGACGCGTCGCCGGGCACGACCAGGCACTCACGCCCAAGGGCGCGTACCGCGTCGGCCGTCTCTTCCAGCTCGGCGACGGTGCGGCTGGTGACCGCGACGTCGGCGCCGTGCTGTGCGAGCCCGATGGCAATCGCTCGGCCGAGACCTCGGCCGCCGCCGGTGACAAGTGCCTTCTTGTTGGTCAGATCGAACAGGGCGGGCATCACCCCGGATGCTACGTGTCGGAAACCAGACCACCCGAAACGAACGCCACCACCAGGTCAGCCGCCGCGCTTGCCCGGCGATCCTGCCTGCTGAACGGAGGGTGTTAGCTTCGGTCGCGGGGCCGGAGCTTGAAGGGGCTCGATATGCGAAAGTTCTTTGCGGTTGCCTTGCTGATCACTGCGGTGGTCGTTCCGGTGGTCAACGTCGCAGCACCTCGAGTTGCTGCAGCCACCGTGCCCAGCGGGTTCACCGACGTGCAGGTCGCTGCACTGGGCCCATCGACCGGGATCGTCGGGATGCCGGATGGCAGCGTGCTGGTGTTGGAGCAATCAGGATCCGTGCGGCTGATCCGCAACGACGTGCTGCTCCCGAATCCGGCGTTGACGATGGCCCTCTCGCCGTGCAACGGAGGCGAGCGCGGCCTGCTCGGTGTCGCCGTGGATCCGGACTTCGGTATCAACAGCTACCTCTACTTGTACTTCACCCGCCCGGCGCCGAGCCTGCCAGGCGGGTGCGTGAATCGGGTCAGCCGCTTCACGATGGCCGGTGATTCGATCGACCCGAACAGCGAGATCGTGCTGGTCGACAACATCTCCTCGAACGCCGGCAACCACAACGGTGGGGACCTGGAGATCGGTGGCGACGGGTTCCTGTACATCTCCGTCGGTGACGCCGGTGCCGACCCGCGCACGAATGCCAGCCCGAGCCAGGCCGGTCAAGACCTCAGCTTGCTCAACGGCAAGATCCTGCGAGTCGTGCCGTCAACGGGTGATCCTGCGCCGGGTAACCCGATTGGTGGCCCGGGTACGGCCAGTTGCCGAATTCGCGGCAACACCGCGTCGACACCGTTGACACACTGCCAAGAGTTGTACGCGTGGGGGCTGCGCAACCCGTTCCGGTTCGCCTTCGACCCCAACACCGGGCCCGATCGATTCTTCATCAACGATGTCGGCCTCAACACGCGAGAAGAGGTCGACCTCGGTGGGATCGGCCGCAACTACGGCTGGCCGATCCGCGAGGGCATCTGCCCGATCAACATGAACCCGCCGTGCCCAGCCGCCGACCCCGCGGATGGCTTCACCGAACCACTCACCGACTACCCGCATCCGCTGGGTGAGGTCATCACGGCCGGAGCGTTCATCCCCAACGGTCACTGGCCTGCCGCGTACGACGGTGGCTACCTGTTCGCCGATGCCGGCACCGGCATCATGTGGCTGCGCCGCCTCGACGGAACCGTCGACTATGCAAACCCGTTCGCGACGGGCCTCGGCTCGATCGCCGACATGGGCTTCGTCACGACTCACGACAGCATCGCTCTGTATTACACGCAAAGCAGTGGTGCAGTGCGAAAGATCACGACAGCGCCCGTGGCTTTCGCCGACCCGGGCCCGCTTGCTTTCGCTGCGGCGCCCCCAGGGCCGAACAACCGGGTGCTCGACACTCGTCTGGCCACTGCGGGCCCCAAGCGGATGCGCGCCAACAGCACGCGGTACGTGCCACTGGGTGTCGATCCGGCCGTCACCAAGGCGGTGCTCGTCAACTTCGCCTTTGTGGCCCCGAGCACGCCTGGCTTCCTCACGGCGTGGGCCGGCCGTACCGCCAGACCCGTGGTGTCGAACATCAACGCGGCACCGGGTGAGGTCGTCGCCGACTCGGCCGCCGTCCCGGTCGATGCCAACGGTGGGATCTTGGTGTACTCGTTCTCAACGACAGATGTGGTGATCGACGTGCTCGGCTACTTCAACGTCGCTCCCGCCGCGGTTCGCGCCGGCCGCTTCGTCGCTGTTCCCCCCACCCGCATCGCCGATACACGCGATCCGACATCAGCGACCAATCAGTACTCGCGTGGTGTCGGCAGTGTGCTGCCCTATGTGCGGGTTCCCGTCGCCGGTCGGGTTGGTTTGCCTGCCGTCGGGTTGATGGATGCAGCGGTGCTCGTCGTCACGGCAGTGACCGCGCCGGGCAACGGTGGTGGGTTCCTCAGCGCGAGTCCTGGCGGCACACCGTTCACCGGCACCTCGAACCTCAACACCAACGGCTCCGGTGACATCCGCGCCAATCTGGTCGTGGTGCCCGTCGGGGTCGACGGCACGGTGGACCTTCACCTGCTCGCCATCCCCGACGTCATCGTCGATGTTGCCGGCTACTTCACCTCGGCATCCGACGTGATTGACACGGTCGGCCGATTCCATGTCGTCCAACCCGTTCGCGAGGTCGACACCCGGATCGGGCAGGGGTTCGGCCGGCTTCCGGGTGGGGTCACCGCGACCATCGACCCCGGCAGCATTCCGGCGAATGCCGCAGCCATGGCGCAGACGATCACCATCGTCGACAATGCCGCGGCCGGCTTCGTCACGCCCTACCCCGGCGGCACGTTGCCGGTCATCAGCGCCGGTAACACCACGGCCGCCGGTCAGATCCATGCGGTGCTGTCGTTCACGCAGATGAGCGCAGCGCCGGCCACGATGAGCTACCACACCTTGATGGCAACCGATCTCGTCGTCGATACCCCCGGGTACTTCGAAGGTGCGTGATCGGTAACCTTGCGCTGTGGCCAGCCTGCGCATCGCCCTTGCCCAACTGAACCCGAAGGTCGGTGACCTCGACGGCAACGTCGCCAAGATCGTTGCCGCGTACGACCAGGCAGAGGCGGCCGGTTGCGACATCATTGCCTTCACCGAGCTCGTCATCACCGGCTACCCGCCCGAGGATCTCGTGCTCAAGGCCGGGTTCGTTGCCGACAACCTGGAGGCACTCGGCAAGGTGGCAGCCCACACCGGTCGCTGCGCGGCTGTGGTCGGATACGTCGCGGCCGACCGCGACATCTACAACGCCGCGGCGATGTGTGCCAATGGCGAAGTGCTGGGCACCTACCGCAAGCGGCTGCTGCCGAACTACGGCGTGTTCGACGAGGCTCGGTACTTCACGCCTGGCAACGCCAGTGATCCGTACGAGTTGTACGTCATCGGTGGTGTCAAGGTCGGCATCAGCATTTGCGAAGACGTGTGGAGTCCGACGGGCCCACTCGCCGACCAGGCGGCCGGCGGCGCCGAGCTCAACATCAACATCAACGGGTCGCCGTACCACTTCGCCAAGGTCCTCGATCGCGAGCGGATGCTGGCAACCCGCGCTGCCGATGCCAGTTGCGCGCTGGTCTACGTCAACCAGGTCTGTGGGCAGGACGAGTTGGTGTTCGATGGTGGCTCGATGGTGTTCGACGCGGATGGTCGGCTCGTCGCCCGCGCCGCCCAGTTCGTCGAGGAGCTGCTGATCACCGATGTGCACATCGAACCGGTGTATCGCAAGCGGTTGCTCGACCCGCGCGGCCGTCGCACGGAGGTCGAGATGCCCTTGGTTCACGTCAGCGACGCGTCCCTTGCCCGCCAGACCTTGGCTGCAGAACCTCGAATCGTGCCCGTGCTCGCACCCGACGCGGAGCTGTACGAGGCGCTGGTGCTCGGCACCGGTGATTACGTGCGCAAGAACGGCTTCACCGATGTCGTGATCGGTCTGTCGGGCGGTATCGATTCCACGCTCGTTGCCTGCATCGCCGTCGACGCGTTGGGCGCCGATCACGTGCACGGCGTGTCGATGCCGTCGCGGTACTCCAGCGATGGTTCGAAGACCGACGCCGCCGACCTGGCCCTCGCCCTTGGCATCGACTTCCGCACGATCGCCATCGAGCCGGCGTTCGCCGCCTACCTGGAGATGACCGGTGACTCGTTCGCCGGCAAGCCTGCAGATCTCACCGAAGAGAACCTGCAGAGCCGGGTCCGCGGCGCGACCTTGATGGCGCTGTCGAACAAGTTCGGATGGATGGTCCTGACCACCGGCAACAAGAGCGAGATGGCGGTCGGCTACTTCACCCTGTACGGCGACTCCGTCGGCGGGTACGGCGTGATCAAAGACGTGCTGAAGACGCGCATCTACGAGCTGTGCCGCTACTACAACCAGCGTGCTGGTCGACAGGTCATCAGCGAGAGCGTCATCACCAAGCCACCATCGGCAGAGCTGCGCCCCGACCAGCGCGACGACCAGAGCCTGCCGCCGTACGAGGTGCTCGATCCGATCCTCGAGCTGTACGTCGAAGAAGACCGCACCGCAGCCGAGATCGTCGAGCTCGGGCACGACGAGACGCTCGTTCGGCGGCTCACCCGTCTCGTCGACCTAATGGAATACAAACGGCGGCAATGCCCGCCGGGTGTGCGGGTCAGCGTGAAGGCGTTCGGCAAAGACCGTCGCCTGCCGATCACCAACGCCTACCGCGGCTGAACTGGACGAACTTTGGTCGCTCGCGGCCGTCGTAGCCGCGTACGACCAAAGTTCCGGGTGGATCAGGCCTCTCGGCCGCGAGCCGACAACGTGATTGCGACGACGCTGATCAGTGCGAGCATCGCGCATATGGCCGCCGGCCAACCGATCCCGTAGCGCGAGTAGAGGCGCGTCGCGGGCACCGACATCACCGCTCGCCCGACCGTGTCGACGCCGATCAGCAATCCCAATCCGCGGGCCGGCGCGCCGGGCACCAGGCCCGTTCCCAATGAGATGCCGCTGACCACGGCGAACTCGAAGCCGAGCACGGCGATGGCGAGGAAGATGACGCCGATGACCAGCTGGTGATGCCACAACGCCAACCCGGCGCTGGCCGGGATCATCAGTGCCGCCCCCGTCGCCATCGACCGTCGCTTGCCCCAGATGTCGGTGAACCGGGCGACCGACAAGGTGGCGACCAGTTCCGCCGCGCCGAGGAAGAACGAGACCGCCGAGATGCCGGCCGGGGTGAACCCGAACTCGTCTTCCAGCCAGCTACCGAAGGTGACGAACAGTGAATGGCTCGCCGCCGTCATCGCGAATCCGGCGACCAGCACCAACCACCCGCGCCGCACCAGCCGGCCATGCAGGCGAGGCGAGCCGTCAGTCGCTCGCGGCAGCGGCACGGGCGGGTCGATTCGACCGATCACGACGATGCCCATGATCGCCACGGCGGCCGCACCGCTGAGGTACCCGATCCTCCAGTTCGTTGCGGCAGTGACCAATCCCATCGTGCTGACGCCGATCAGCAAGCCGAACGCCCACGACACTTCGATCAACCCGGTGACCCGGCCGCGCCGTTCGTAGGGGACGTGCATGGCGATCCACGAACCGACGCCGAGATAGAAGGTGCTGTTGCCCTGCCCGAGGATCACCAGCGCGACGGCCAGCATCGCCACCCCCTGTGTCGCCGCGGCGAGGCAGGTGCCGGCAAGCACCGCGCCGAGCCCGGCAGCGACGGCACGACGGGCGCCGAGCAGGTCGACCATCCGGCCGATCAGCGGTGATGCCAACCCGAACAGCTCGGAAATGGCGATCGCCAACCCGATGTCGGCGAGCGAAACGTGCAAGCCGCGAGCAATCGTGGCGATGAATGGGGCAACGAAGCGGTAGCACGCATTCGAGCTCGTTCGTGCGGCAGCGAAGGCGGTGAGATCGCGTCGTACCTCTGGCGAGTACGAATCATCCAACACGCGGCCGAGCACGACGTTCGACACTAACTCGCTAACCTGTGGACCCCGTGGCCCTGATCGTGCAGAAATACGGCGGAACTTCCGTCGCCGACCCCGACCGCATGCGCGCCGTCGCCGAGAACGTGGCCTTCACCCGTCGCCATGGCAACGACGTCGTCGTGGTGCCGAGCGCGATGGGCAAGACCACCGACAACCTCATCAAGCTCGCCAACGACGTCTCGAAAACCCAACCCGGGCGCGAGATGGACATGTTGATCACCACCGGCGAGCGCATCTCGATGTCGCTGCTGTGCATGGCACTTGCCGACCTCGGCATCGAGGCGGTCAGCTTCACCGGCAGCCAGGCCGGCATCATCACCGATTCGATGCACGGCAAGGCCAAGATCCTCGAGGTCAAAGGCGATCGGGTTCGCGAGGCCCTCGCCGCCGGCAAGGTCTGCGTGGTGGCCGGCTTCCAAGGCATCAGCATCGAGAAGGAGATCACGTCGCTCGGTCGCGGCGGCAGCGACACCACAGCTGTTGCGTTGGCAGCCTCGTTGGCCGCCGACAGCTGCGAGATCTACACCGACGTCACCGGGGTGTTCTCCGCCGATCCGCGCATCGTCCCCCAAGCGCGAAAGCTCGCCAGGGTCAACTTCGACGAAATGCTCGAGATGGCCGGCGCAGGTAGCAGAGTGCTGGCCTTGCGCAGTGTCGAGTTCGCCCGCAATCACAACGTCCCCGTCCACGTCCGTTCCGCGTTCACATGGGAGCCGGGCACGTGGGTCACCGATCAGGAGCGAAGCATGGAAGAGCCGATCATCTCCGGTGTCGTCACCGACACCACCGAGTCGAAGGTGACCATCGTCGCCGTTCCCGACCGGCCGGGCATCGCCGCTGCACTGTTCGAGGGGCTCGCCGCGGCCAACGTCAACGTCGACATGATCGTGCAGAACACGTCGCAGGATGGCACCACCGACATCAGCTTCACCATGCCGAAGGCCGACATGGCCACCGCTGAATCGATCGTCGGACGCGTCGCCGCCGAGATCGGCGCTCGAGGCGTGAGTCACGATTCTGACATCGCCAAGATCAGCCTGGTCGGCGCAGGCATGAAGACCAGCCCTGGTATCGCCGCCAAGATGTTCCGCACGCTGGCCGATGAATCGGTCAACATCGAGATGATCTCGACGTCGACCATTCGCATCAGCGTGGTTACAGCGGCGAGTGGCCTCGAGCGGGCCGCTCGCGCCCTGCACACCGCCTTCGGACTCGATTCCGGTCAGGCCTACTCGGCGCCGCTCCCGGAACGGAAGTAGCCCGCACCGATGCGACGCAACTTCGTGCCGTGGCGCGCTGCGGGCACGACGACCGAGTTGAAGCGTTCCGCCGATGAGGTCGTGCGCGATACCGGTTGGGTGTTCAACAACCGCACGGGCAGTGATCTCAGCCTGGCCGAGTTCGTCGAGACCGGAGATCACGAGACCCTCGCCTATCTCACCGCGTTCGGTTTGGGTGATGAGCTCGGCTCGCAGACACTGGTGGAGATCGGGGCCGGCATCGGGCGGATGACGGCCAGCTTCACGCGCCTGTTCGGCCGCGTCGTCGCCTGCGATCTCGATGCCGCGTTTCTCGAGCGATGCCGCGAG
>JANYKU010000190.1 GCA_025358075.1 Ilumatobacteraceae bacterium | reverse complement strand
TACACGACATGACCAGGGCTCGTGAGAACACGGCATCGAGCATCGGCTCCGTCAGACGGCCCGTGAACGTGTTCTGCTGGCTGGGGTGGAACGAGCACAACAAGTGCAGACCATTCGGCGCGTCGACCTCGACACCGTGGCCGAACTTCGGGCGCGGGCGCACGGCGAACTCGGCACACGCAGCCTGGTAGGCGTACGCACCGAGGCACACCACGACTCGTACGTCGGTCAGCAACTCCAGCTCGCGCAGCAGAAAGGCATGGCAGTTGGCGCGCTCGTCGGGCAGCGGCTTGTTCTCGGGCGGCGCGCACTTGACCACGGCCGTGACCCAGGCCCCAGTAAGCGATAGCCCGTCGTCGACCGATACCGACGTCGGCTGGTTGGCCATGCCGGCGCGGTGCATCGCCCGGTACAGCCAGTCTCCGGATCGGTCGCCGGTGAACACACGCCCGGTGCGGTTCGCGCCGTGGGCGGCCGGCGCCAGGCCGAGCACCAACACGGTTGCCTGCGGGTCACCAAAGCCCGGTATGCCGCGCCCCCAGTACTGCTGGTCGCGGTACGCGGCCCGCTTCTCCAGAGCGACGTGCTCGCGCCATGCGACCAACCGCGGGCAACACCGGCACGAACTTACGTCGGCGGCCAGGCAAAGGAGCGAATCCACGGTTTGCACACTAAGTTGCATCAACGAAATGGTGAGACAACAGCACGCACCCCCATCATCAACGTTGTTCTTGTTGGTTCGCCACGGCCAAACGCCGACTACCGGCAAGGTGCTGCCTGGTCGGGCCGCCGGCTTGCACCTCGCCGAAGCGGGCCTTGCCCAAGCGCAAGCCGCCGCCGACCGCATCGCCGTACTCGCTCGGGTCGATGCGATCTACTCGTCACCGCTCGAACGTGCCCGCGAAACCGCCGCCCCGATCGGCAAGGCCAGAGGACTGAAGGTTGGGGTCGACAAGGGGCTGCTGGAGTGCGACTTCGGTGAGTGGACGGGTGGCGAACTGAAGAAGCTGATGAAGCTGCCCGAGTGGAACACCGTGCAACGAGCTCCCTCGACCTTCCGCTTTCCCGGCGGCGAGAGCTTCACCGAGATGCAGGGCCGCATGATCGGCACGATCGACCGGCTGCGGGCGGCTCACGAGGGTGGCGTCGTCGTGTGCGTGTCACATGCCGACACCATCAAGGCAGCCGTCTCGCACGCGATGGGCACGCACATCGACATGTTCCAGCGCATCGTCATCAGTCCGTGCTCGATCACCGCCATCGCCTATTCCGCCGGCGGGCCGGTCGTGCTGACCGTCAACTCCACCGGCGGCTCACTCGCCGAGCTGCGACCATCGTGAGACCATGATGGGCGTCTTCTACGAGTTCGACGAAGTCGACGCGTTCACCGTCGGCGCCATCGGCGAGCCGGGGCAGCGCACGTTCTTGTTGCAGGCCCGCCGTGGCACCACACGCGTCACCGTCAAATGCGAGAAGCAACAGGCCGCGGCGATCGCCGACTACCTCCGCAAGGTGATGAGCGATCTGCCGACCCCCGCAGATCAGCCACTACCCGCGGCAATGGAGCTGGCGCAGCCCGTCGAACCGGCGTTCGTGCTCGGGCCGATCGGGCTGGGCTATGACCGCGACAACGATCGCGTGTTGGTGCAACTCGAAGAGATCGTGCCGACCGACGAGGAGGGCGAGCCCGACCCCGACGCGATCGAGGACCGCGGGCACGTGCGCGTCTTTCTCACCAGAGGGCAAGCAGCTGCACTGTGCGCTCATACTGAGTCGATCGTTGCTGCCGGCCGTCCTCCGTGCCAGTGGTGCGGCAACCCGATCGATCCGGATGGCCACCCATGTCCGCGGATGAACTGACCACCCGCGCCCGACAGGTGCACATCCTCACCTGCGGTGAGGTCGAGATCGAGGGCCGCATGCCGTGGAGCAGCAATGCCACGTTCCTCGTCAACGTGCGGTGTGGCGACGACACTGCCCAGGCCATCTACAAGCCGCTGCGTGGCGAGCGGCCGCTGTGGGACTTCGAGCCTGGTCTGCATCGCCGCGAGGTTGCCGCCTATCACCTCAGCGAGACGTTGGGGTTCGATCTGGTTCCGCCGACCATCTTGCGCGATGGGCCGTACGGCGAAGGCTCGATGCAGTGGTTCGTCGATGTCGACCATCGTCAGCACTACTTCACAATTCACGAGGAACGGCCCGATCTCCACGACACGCTGCGCGGGGTCGCCGTGTTCGATCTGCTCGCCAACAACACCGACCGCAAGAGCGGCCACGTGCTGATCGACGGCGACGATCACATCTGGGGGATCGATCACGGTCTGTGCTTCTCCGCCGACTTCAAGCTGCGCACGGTCGTGTGGGAGTTCGGTGGCGAGCCGATCGACGCCGCACTGATCGCTGCGGTGAGCCGGATCGTCGATCGCGTGCCGCTGGAGATCGCCACGTTGCTCGCCGACGACGAGGTCGAAGCGATGCTGAAGCGCGCCGAATGGCTCACCGAGAATCCGGTGTTCCCCATCGATCAGTCGGGACGGCGATACCCCTGGCCGATGGTGTGAGCGAGATCGACGATCTCGTACATCGCGCCGACCTCGATGGACTGGTGCGCCTCGTCGACAAGTTCTGTGCCTCCGCCGACTGGGCCGAGTTGAGCGAGCTCCGCAATCGCAGCCGGGCCGCCGGGGCAACTGGCCGGCAGCTCTGGCCGGCAGCGACGCTGGCTGAGTACCGATTGGCGTTGTGGGCGCCTGCCGAGTGGGCAGCGTTGGTGCTCGGCGAAGAAAGCGGACGGTTCACGATCGGACCATTGACCGAGGTCGTCGCCCAAGAACATCGGTTCGACGACCTGCGCGCACGGCTTCCACCGGGACCGCGACTCGGCTTCATCGCCCATGAATGCGCGCTGCGCGGGCAACCGATCCCCGACGAGGTGATCAATCCGCTCGACATCCCATTCGAGCTGCAGCCGTGGGAACCCGGGTACGGCCTGGCCGAGTACAGCGACGAGGGCGTCGCCGCGCCCGCGCCCCCGCTGCCCGATTCGTCGGACTTCGTGACGACGATCGCCGACGGCGCGCAGCGCATCGATGATCCCGACGTGCAGCTCGCCGTGCGCCAGTTGATCGAGCCGTGGATCACCTCGTCGAACGGTCGCGCCGAGATCGTCACCGTCGAAGGCTCGGCAGCCGACGCCGTTGCAGCGCTGGGAGTCGCCGAAGCGCGGCTGGCGCCGATCGAACCGGCCACGGCAATGGCCTGGCTGGCGTGGGCCGGGGCGACAGGTGGTGCCCACGGACGGCGCCGCGGTGCCGCCATCGGACGGTTCGGGGCCTGGTGGGTGCTGGCCGCCCTCGCCGATCTGACCGACGCCTGGCCCGTCGATCCCGACGAGCTCGGCCAGGCCGTGGTCGCATTGGAGTGGTACTGGTGGGACGGCGGCGAGTCACGATTGGGCTGGGAGTTGCAACTCGCCATCGCCGACCCGGCAGAGGGGTACGCCTGGGCGATCAGCGCCCACGACGCCGCCTGAGCTCAGCCGCGGGACTGCAGGGCTTCGATCAGCTTCGGCAGCACCTTGTGCACGTCGCCGACGATGCCGAGGTCGGCGATGCCGAAGATCGGAGCTTCCTTGTCCTTGTTGATGGCGATGATGTTCTTGGCGCCCTTCATCCCGACCATGTGCTGCGTTGCGCCGGAGATACCGCAGGCGATGTACACACCCGGCTTGACGACCTTGCCGGTCTGACCCACCTGATAGCTGTACGGCACCCACCCGGCGTCGACGATGGCACGGGACGCACCGGGAGCACCCTTCAGCAACTTGGCGAGTTGTTCGATCATCTCGTACTTGGAAGCCTCGCCGAGACCGCGGCCGCCCGACACGACGATGTTCGCCTCGTCGAGCTTGGGGCCGGTGGATTCCTCGACGTGCACCGCCACAACGGCGGCCGCTCCGACGGCACCGAGCTCGGGCACGGCAGCGGCGACGACTTCGGGCGCGCCGCCACCCGACGGCTCGGCAACGAAGCTCTTCGGGCGGAACCCCGCCAGATGCGGACCGGGCCCGGTGAAGGTGGTGGTGACCAGCACGTTGCCGCCGAACACCGGCGTCGTCACGGCAACGGCATCGCCGTCGACGGAGATGTCGATGTTGTTGGTCAAGACCGTGCGATCGAGCTTGACCGAGAGTCGGGCCATGACATCGCGGCCCTCGTAGGTCTGCGGGAACATGATCAGGTCGGGTGAATCACCGCCGTCGATGACCGCCTTCATCGCCGCCGACACGGCGACGCCGGGAAGCTTGCCGCCGAGGTCTCCGGTTGCGTAGATCTTGGTGGCGCCATGGTCGCCGAGCGAGCCGGCCATACCCGATGCGTCGCCTCCGACGAAGGCGTTGACCGAGCCCACCGAGCGGGCCTTGGTCAGCAGCTCGAGAGTCGCCGTTGTCGGCGCCCCATTCGATTCTTGTGCGAATACCCAGATGTTCATGTCGCTCCTCAGATGACCTTCAGGTTTTCGAGGAAGGCCACGATCTTGGCGTATCCCTCGCCGTCGTCCTCGATGATCTCACCGGCGGCTCGGGCCTCGGCCTTGGTGACGTTGGAGATCGTTTGACCCGCACCTTCCCAACCGACCGGGGTCACACCGAGATCGGCGGCGGTGACCGTCTCGAGCGGCTTCGACTTGGCGGCCATGATGCCCTTGAAGCTGGGGTAGCGCGGTTCGACCACGCCGGCCGTGACGCTGATGACGGCGGGCAACGGGCAGGTCACTTCGTCGTAGCCCTCCTCGGTCTGCCGATTGACCTTCAGGGCACCACCTTCGACCACGACGTGCTTGGCGAAGGTGACCGACGGCAGGCCGAGCACCTCGGCCACCTGCTCGGGCACCGTGCCGGTGTAGCCATCGCTGGATTCTGTCGCGGCGATGATGAGGTCGGCGCCGCCGAGCCGGCCAATCGCCGCGGCGAGCACCTTTGCCGTCGTCAAGGCGTCGCTGCCCTGCAGGCTCGGATCGCTGACGAGGATGCCCTTGGATGCACCCATCGCCAACGCCGTGCGCATGCCGCTGACCTCGTTGTTGGGAGCCATCGACACCAGGCTGACCTCGCCCTCGCCGGCAGCGGCGACCAGCTGCAGCGCCATCTCCACGCCATAGCTGTCGGACTCGTCGAGGATCAGCTTGCCTTCACGCTTCAAAGTGTTGGTGGAGCTGTTCAGCTCGCCCGGCATCGCCGGGTCGGGAATCTGCTTCACGCAGACGATCACGTTCATGGTGCAACATTGTTACCGAGCAGTAGCACGAGGGACCAAACGTGGCGATGGCGATAACGTCGCGGCCTTGCGCATCCTCCTGGTTGTCAACGCATTTGCGTCGTCGGTGACGGCACGCAACACCGTGGTCGTGCACCGAGCGCTGAGCCAGGGCAACGAGGTCGAGATCGTCGAGACCAATCGCCGCGGCCACGCCATCCGGTTTGCCCAGGACGCAGCTCGCCGAGGAGTCGATGTCGTGATCGGGTTCGGCGGCGATGGAACGCTCAACGAGGTCGCCACTGGTGTGGCTGGCACCAACACCGCGCTCGGCACGCTGCCCGGGGGAAGCACCAACGTCTTCGCTCGCACCCTCGGAATGCCCAACGACCCGGTGGCCGCGGTGCGACTGCTGGCGAACGGGATCGCCGCCCACGACATCCGCCCGATCGGGCTCGGCCACGTCAATGGCCGGTACTTCTGCTTCCACACGGGCATCGGCTACGACGCTGCCGTCGTCCGCGAGGTCGAGCGCCGGGCCGGCATGAAGCGGTGGCTCGGTCACCCGCTGTTCATCTACGCCTCGCTGCGCACGTGGATGAGTCACTACGACCGCTCCGAGCCGCATTTCCAGGTCTCCACGTCGACGGCATCGGACACGATCGACGGGTACTTCACGATCGTCCTGAACACCAACCCGTACACCTATCTGGGCAATCGGCCACTCGATCTCAGTCCGGCAGCGACCCTGGATCGCGGCCTCGTCGCAGTCACGTTCAAGACGTTGAAGGTCGGTGCGATCCTGCGGGCCCTCGGCGGTGCCCTGCGCGGCGGCGGCATGAAGCCCTCAGGCGTCGTCGACGTGCAGACCGACCTGTCGTGCCTCTCCGTCACGTCGGCCCGGCCATTCCCCTTCCAACTCGACGGCGACTACCTCGGCGAAACGCTGGAGCTGCGATTCGAGCACCGACCCAACGCGGTCAAGCTCGTCTACCCGTCGCCCTCCTGAAGCATCGCTCGTGCGGCGATCACGTCGATGGCCACATCCGGAACGTTGGTGCAGATCCCATCGATGCCCCACTCGATGAGCTCGGCCATGCGTTGCGGGTCATCACAGGTCCACGTGTTGACCTCGATGCCGGCGCCGTGACAGACGTCGATGTGCGACCGGCGCAGCGTGGCGAACCACGGGTGCAACGCCTCATGCCCGTGGGCGACCATCGTCGAGATGACGTCGTCGGGCACGTCGACCACCAACCACGCCGTGCGCAGACCATGGCGGAGGGCCTTGCAACGGTCGATCGTCTCCAGACGAAACGATGAGATCAGCCAGCGCTGGTCGTCGTGGCGCTCGGCCAGTGCGGCCAGCGTCTTGTCGGCGATCGCGTCGGTCGGATCGAAGTCGGGCTCGTTGACGTCGTTCTTGATCTCGATGTTGACCCACATCCCTGCACAGGCGTCGAGGGCCGCATGCAGATTCGGCACGTGAGAGGGCAACTCCGCCGCACTTACCGCGACGATCGGTCGACCGTCTGCGAGGTGTGGGTCGTGGTGCACCACGAGCACTCCGTCTGACGTACGTCGTACGTCGAGTTCGACCGCGTCGCTGCCCATAGCCCTGGCCAGGTGAAATGCCTCGACGGTGTTCTCCGGCGCGGCACGAGAAGCGCCCCGATGGGCGAGTACCTCTACCATAGATACCCCCCATCTGTAGGAACTATGTCGCAGAACATACCGATACCCCTTGTCAACGGAGGATTTGTTTCCTAGGTTTGACAGCACTGTGCACACCGATGTCGATAACCCCTCCCTCCGTGGCGGGTTTGCACGTGAAAATTCTCACAATTCGGCAACTTGGAGCCGACAGTGACCATTCTCGCGTCCAGCCTGACACTCGCCAATGCCGACTACACGTGGCGAACCGAGGCGATATGCCGCGATACCGACCCGGAGTTGTTCTTCCCCGTTGGTACCACCGGCTACGCGTTGTTACAGATCGCTCGCGCCAAGGAAGTCTGCGCGCAGTGCCCCGTGCATCGCGATTGCCTCGAGTACGCACTCGAGACCAATCAGGACTCGGGCATCTGGGGCGGCACCTCCGAAGAAGAACGCCGGGTGCTGCGTCGGCAGTACGTCGCCCGCCAAAAAGCAGCAGGCTGAAACCTCCAGTCAGATCGGCGCGTCAGATCGGCACGGTGAGGTCGACGACCGTGCCGGCGCCTTTTGGCTGATCGCCGAGGCCGGCAGCAGCAAAGTCTTCCGGCATGCCCGCGCGCATCGTGATGCTGCCAGCCAGTTCGGTCGTGACCAGCGTTCGCACGATCGACAGGCCGAGGCCGGTCGCCTTGTTGAGCTCGAACCGCGAGTCGAGCCCGCGACCGTCGTTGATCACCCGGATGTTGAGGTGATCCTCCGTCGGGTTGAGCTGCACCACCACGTCGCCACCGCTGCTGCCTTCCGGAAAGCCGTGATCGACCGCGTTCTGCAGCAGCTCGGTCAGCACGACCGACAGCGGCGTGGCGATCGTCGACGGCAGCCGGCCGCCGTTGCCCTGCACGGTGAAGCGAACCGGACGGTCGGGCGACTGCAGGCCCTCCTCGGCGAGACGCAGTAGCGGGCGGACGATCTCCAGGAAGGCCACATCGTCGCCCGGCTCACGTGACAGCGTCTCGTGCACCAGCGCGATGGTGCGGATGCGGCGCACCGACTCGGCAACCGCGGCCTTGGCCTCGGGGGACTCGAGGCGACGGCCCTGCAACCGCAGCAGCGACGAGATCGTCTGCAGGTTGTTCTTGACGCGGTGGTGGATCTCGCGGATCGTGGCGTCCTTCGACAGCAACAACTTGTCGCGCTTGCGCACTTCGGTGACATCGCGAAGCAGCAAGACACCTCCGGTGACTTCGCCCCCCGCAAGGATCGGCATGCACCGACTCAGCAGGGTGACGCTGGGTGTCTGCTCGAACTCCTCGATCACCGGCATGCGATCTTCGTAGGCCAGGCGAACGGGGCTGTCGTTGAAACCGAGCTCGGCCAGGCGCATGCCGACGGCGTTGGCACTGATGCCCACCCGATGGAGGGCCGACACGGCGTTCGGAGACGCGTAGCGCACCCGCGCCTCTTCGTCGAGCACCATCACACCGTCGCCGACGCGTGGCGCCGCGCTGGAGTCACCGACCAGGCCATGAAACGGAAATGATCCCTCGGCGATCATCGCCGCAAATCGCTGGAAGATCCCGAGGTAGGTCCGTTCGAGCTCGCCGAGTTGCCGACCCGTGCGGCTCGACCACTCCCGTGAGAGCACGGCGATCGGCCTGCCGCCGCATCGCACCGGGATGGCCAGCATCCGCGCCGGCTCGGGAAGTTGGTCGACAGCGATCTCGCCCTCGCGGATCTCACCGGTCTCGAACGCCGCCGCCAAGAGCGGCCGCTCGTTGTCGGCCGGCACGCCGACGTAGTCGGTGAGGTAGATCGTCTGCCCGGTGGCCGGTCGCACTTGAGCGACGATCAGCCACTCCGAATCGGTCGACGGGACGTAGAGCAGCAAGTCGGCGAAGCACAGATCGGCGAGCAAGCCCCACTCGCTGACCAACTGTTTGAGATGGTTGATCTCGTCGCGGGTCAGCGACGTGTGTTGACGGCAGAGTTCGCCCAACGTGGCCATGCGATGGTTGTTCTAGCACCCGGAGGTCGGGCAGTGCAGTTGCACCGTTAATCGCCTCGATCAGCCACTGAACCCGATCTTGCGATCACCGTCCGGAGATCCGATCTCGACATAGGCGATCTTCGCCGCCGAGACGCCGATGTCGCGGTTGCGTTTGTCGGTGAGCCACAGCACATCGACAGCACCGGAGAGCGCGGCTTCGACCTTGGTCTGCAGGGCAGCTCGGTCGAGGTCGTCCGGGAGCTCGATGGTGAGCTCGCGAGGAGCTTGGGTGACGCCGATGCGTACGTCCACGTCGGTCCTTTCCAATGAGGGTCGTGACCATCGTAGAGACAGAACGTCGGAGATGGAACTTTGCTGGCAACAGCGGCTGATGTCCTGATTCGTGGGAACCATGTCATTGACGCCATCGGACCGATCAGCGATGATCATCCCGTGAGCCGCCGATCCGTGTTCATCGTCGCATTCGACGGCATGCAGCCGCTCGATGCGATCGGGCCCCACGAGGTCTTCGCCGGCGCCACGGCCGTGCTGGCGGCGAAGCAGCGAGTGTCCGCCGGTTACGACCTGACCCTCGTATCGCTTCACGGACGACCGATCACGTCGGAGAGCGGACTGCAGCTGATCACCCACCCGCTGCCGAGGAGCCGCGCCAAGATCGACACGCTGCTGATCCCCGGTGGCGACGGCGCCCGAAGCGCCCGACACGACACCGAGTTGGTCGAATGGATCCGCAATGCAGCGCGCCGCAGCGTGCGGATCGCCACGGTGTGCACCGGCGCGTTCATCGCCGCCGAGGCCGGTCTGCTCGACGGTCGGACGGTCACGACTCACTGGGCGCGGGCGCAGCAGCTGGCCGATGAGTACCCGCGGATCACGGTCGACGCCGACCCGATCTACCGTCGCGAAGGAACCGTGTGGACGTCGGCCGGAGTGACCGCCGGGATCGATCTCGCACTGGCGATGGTCGAAGCCGACTACGGCGCCGACATCGCCCAGACCGTGGCCCGCTGGATGGTGATGTTCCTGCATCGCCCGGGCGGGCAGACACAGTTCGCCGCGCCCGTGTGGGTGCCCCGGGCCGCGAGGTCGACAGTGCGCGCCGCGCAGGACTTCATCGACAACCACCCCGCCGCCGACCACCGACTCGACCTTCTCGCCGACCGGGCCGCGATGAGCAGCCGTCATTTCAGCCGCGTGTTCACGGCTGAGGTCGGCGAGACCCCGGCGCGCTACGTCGAGCGGGTGCGTGTCGCGGCAGCTCGCACCGAGCTGGAGACGACGACGTCACAGCTCGAACTGGTCGCCGTGAACTGCGGCTTCGGCACGGCCGAGTCGCTGCGGCGAGCGTTCCAACGGCGGGTCGGTGTCGCGCCAGATGCCTACCGGCGCCGGTTCCATTCCGAATCCACGTCCACCGTGCGGCGACTTTACGCCGTCTCGTAGAGAGAAGAGCAGACCTCATGACCACGACCACGCACGTCGCCATTCCACTGTTCCCCCGCTTCACCGCGCTCGATGCCATCGGGCCGTACGAGGTGTTGCAACGGATCCCCACGATCGATGTCACGTTCGTCGGCCACGAGCGCGGCGAGGTGCGCAGCGAGAACGGCATGCTCGGCATCACCATCGATGCGACGTTCGACGAGCTCGCCAAGCCCGACATCGTCGTGTTCCCCGGCGGCGTCGGAACGCGAGTGCTGGTGCACGACGAACGGGTCCTCGCGTGGGTTCGTGCTGCCCACGAATCCACGATCTTCACGACGTCCGTCTGCACCGGTTCGCTGGTGCTCGGCGCGGCCGGCCTGCTGAACGGGCTGACGGCGACCACGCACTGGGCCTGTTATGGCGAGCTGGAGGCCACGGGTGCAGTGCCCACCGCGCAGCGCGTGGTCGAGCATCTCGATCGCCGGCTCATCACCGCCGCGGGAGTGTCGAGCGGGATCGACATGGCCTTGCGACTGGTCGAGCTACTGGTCGATCGCACCGCAGCGGAGGCGGCGCAGTTGATGATCGAGTACGACCCGCAGCCGCCCTTCGACTGCGGCGCGCTGGCGAAGTGCGACGAGGTCGTAGTGCAGCGAGTCGCCGAATACGCCAAGCTTCGCAAGTAGGCGCGACTCAGAACGTGGTGGAGCAGAAGGTGTCGCCCTGCGGCAACGATGCCTGCGTGCTGACGTCGGTGTCGCCGCACAACGCGCCGAGCATGCCCTTGACCATGCCTCGGTCGACCGCACAGATCACTGGATGCTCGATCGCCACATCGCCGAACGGACAATGGTTGTTGACGATCCGCAGCTGGTTGTTGCGCTGATCGGCGTGGGCTGCAAAGCCGTGCGCGGTGAGGGCGTCGGCGACCGCCTGCATTGCCGACCGCAGACTGCGTTGGCCGGCGGCAACGTCGGCGCCGGAGAGACCCGCAGCCATTGCCTGACCATATTCCTGACCGACCTGTTCGGCCATCGCCTCGGCTTGATCGCGAGGCAGTAGCGCGAGCGCCCTGCCGAGCAACGACAACACGAGGTCGTCGCTGCGAACCGGCACGTCGAGCGACACGTTGGCCACCGAGCGGTAGCGCTTCGACGGACGGCCGGCGCCCGCACCTTCGGCACGTTCCACGGCGACTTCGAGGTAGCCACCGGCAGCCAGTCGGTCGAGGTGATGGCGAGCGACGTTGGGGTGCAGACCGAATTGCTCTGCCACCTGCGAGGCAGTGACGCCCTCTTCGTGCTCGCGAGCGAACAGGTAGATACCCCGCCGGGTCGGATCCCCGAAGGCGTTGGTGATCGCCGACACCGTCGCGGTGAAAGCGCCGGATGTCATCGGAGCGCTGGGTGGGTTCGCAGCCACGCCGGTATTCTACCTATGTGCGTAGTGGTAATTCGCTGCGATCCGTTTCCCACGACCTACCTCTCCGAAAGAGTCACCATGCCGGCAACGACGAACGAGCAGATCATCGAGGCCCTCCGACCAGTGGAGGATCCCGAGTTGCGGCGCTCGATCGTCGACCTGGGCATGGTCCGCAATGTTGCGTTGGACGACGATGGTGTGGTCGCCGTGCAGATCGCACTGACCGTCGCCGGCTGTCCGTTGCGCAACGAGATCACCAGTCGTGTCACCGCTGCCGTCGCGCCGCTGCCTGGTGTCAGTCGGGTCGCCCTCGATTTCACGGTGATGACCGACCAAGAGCGCGAGGCCGTGCGCATCATGGTCCACGGCAACCCTGGCGACACCGCCGGCCAGGGCACCGCGCACGGCCACGCCGAAGGCCGCAAGGTGCCGTTTGCCGAGCCCGGTTCGAAGACTCGCCCGCTGCTGATCTCGTCAGGCAAGGGCGGCGTCGGCAAGTCGAGTGTCACCGTCAACCTGGCCGTCGCGCTGGCGATGCAGGGCTACTCCGTCGGCATCGTCGATGCCGACATCTACGGTTTCTCTGTGCCGCGCATGCTTGGGGCCGATCGTGACCCGGTCGTGATCGATCAGATGCTGGTGCCACCCGAGAGCCACGGCGTGCGTTGCATCTCCATCGGCTACTTCGTTCCCGAGGGCCAGGCCGTCGTGTGGCGTGGGCCGATGCTGCA
>JANYKU010000096.1 GCA_025358075.1 Ilumatobacteraceae bacterium | reverse complement strand
TGAGTTACGGCTGATCGTCTGCCGGACTGAAATCCCCATCTAGCAGGGTGCTGAAAATCGACTCTCGGGTCGCTTCGCCGATCGATCTACCAGGTGTTCTGGATCGCGAAATGGACCGAAATCGGTGTTCTTCAGCACCCTGCTAGAGGCCAAGGGCACGAAGCAACAGTGCCGACCGGCACGAGTGAGCGTCCAAAATGCCTAGTCCACGCACAACTGTGTGCGCGGATCGACGTGCTTGGCCGCGGCACTGTCAGCTGGCGCGACGGAACTCTTGCCACCGGAGCTCCAGCCGTTCGCGGTCCGGATGTTCGGCGGCGGCTCTGGGCACCAGCAACTTCCCGCCGTGGTGAGCTTGCAGGCCGTGCTCGAGCATGGGCCCATCGACCTCGGCCAGGACATCGCCGCGTATCTCGATGACGTAGTCCGGTCGAACACCGAGGATGTTGGCATCGAATGCAGCGTGATGGATCTTGCAAAGTGAGAGCCCGTTGGGCACGACAGGGTTGCCCTGCTCGTGCGAGTCGGGGAGGATGTGCGCGGCATCGAGTAATTGCACGTGACGCAGATTGCACACCGAGCAGCTCTGGCGATATGCCTTGAGGACGCGCTGTCGGAATGCAGCCTGGTGAAGTCGGTCAACGGCGAGCCGGGTGACGTACCGGCGTCTTACCTCATCGACGACGGTGACTCCGAGATCGGGTCGAAGAAGCTGGACATCCTCGCACGCAACCGTGAAGGTACTGGTGGCGGGATCATCGGCGACGATCACCGCGGGCCAGAGAGCGCCGTATTGTCCTCGATCGAACCCACGGAAGTAGATCAACGGTCGGGCTTCGTGCATGGCGCGACGGAGCCCATCGTTGTCGTACGACCGCGCCGGGCTGCCTTGGTAGCGGTAGCTGAGTAGCCCGTCGTCGCCGGTGCTATCGCCGTATGGATTGCTCGGGCTGGTGGTGATCGAGATCGGGATGTCGAGGACCTGCGGCTTCCAGATTCCGGCTGCGCCGATGAGCGGTATCGAGTGGCCCTGAAAGACGAATCCGGAGACGAGGGCTGACCACGGCAACACGTCACCGTGTACTTGCTGGAGTTTGTCGAGGTATTGGAACGCGGCGATCCGGACCATCTGGTCGTCAAGCCGCTCGTTCACCCAAGAATCATTGCGCAATCTGCCCCGCTGCCGTTCAAGAACGCACTGGCGACGTTGCTGGCGGAGCCTCGAGGCTCTTCTCGCCGGTAGTGCTCAAGATCGGAGCGAGACATACCGATAGAGAGTTGTCGAGGTGTTTCCTCGCGGACACAGCGAAGGCTGGTCATGTCCCTTCTTGAGAGTGCTCGAGCATCGGTTATTCAACATCAGCGCGCCCGTGAGTTGTCGAGCGATCAGCGCGCCGGGGCGTGGTCGAGGCGCGAAGTACGCAAGTCGCGACGGGCCTGGCTCCGAACGAACTGGCACGCGGTCGCCGTGCTGGCAGCAGGGGTTGGCATCTTCTGTGGGTTGATACAAATTGTCCGGCCTGCGTTCGTGCGGCCATATCTCGTCGGCGCTGTGCTCGCGAGTGCGGTGTGGATGGTCCACTACGTCATGATGCTGGCTGGCGGTGTCGCCCGCAGGCTGGTCGGAATCTTTGGGGAGACGTGGACGAGCGACGAGCTGGGCGGGCTTCGCCGGCAGGGTTGGCATGTCGTGAACCACGTCATGTTGGAACATCGCGACGTCGACCACGTGCTGCTCGGCCCGGGTGGGTTCTACTCGATCGAGACGAAGTTCCGCTCGGAGTGGGAAGACGTTCGTCGGGCAGCGGCAGAATTCGCGCCCCGAGCGTATGAGGATGCCTACGCTGTCGCCGGCCGAATCCATCGCCCGAGGGCACACGTCCACCCCTTGGTGGTCCTCTGGGGTGGCGGAATCGGCAGCATCGAATCAGCGCCATTCATCGTCGGTCGCGTCACCTTCTGCGCCGGAGAGTTCCGTCATGACTACCTCGCCTCAGTTCCATCCGAGATGATCCCGGAAACCGAAGTGCAAGCAGCCTTCGACGCTCTTGATGGTTACGTTCGCAAACGGGATGTTCGCGAAATCGCCCTAGAGGGTGACTTTCCCCGTGAGTCAGTCCACGCCGTCAATGACGTGCTCTTCTCCTTCGCGGCTGCAATCGGAACGCTCCTGGTGTTGAGCTTGTTCATGCAGCTATCGCCCACTGGTCTATGGGGCGTGCCTGCCGCTGCGGCAATCGTCGCCGGGTCGGCCTGGCTCAGGCGCACGCTGCAATCGAGTTCTCGCGCCCAGCGCATGACCGCGGCACTGATGACGGTCGCTCTGTTCGTGGCGGGGTTGATGCTCGCCGCGTGGGCGATTGACGTTGTGCGGCGCTGAACAACGCGTGTGCCGAGACTTGCGCACGACGCCAGGCTCGCATCCCGATGTGCCTGTCGGACGCTGCAATCCAAGATGAACATCCATCTGTCGGCCAACAACCCGACCACCGAAGCGCAAGCTTCTCGCGCGGTCGCGTCGTACGGCGGCGCCGAGTCGTCGGTGGCAGCAGTCGGATCGTTCCGCCTTCAGCATCGACGAGCTCGCGGCGCTGGAACAGGCCGAACCGGCGTCGGGGAGTCACCTCGGCGGGGGAGTTAGACCGTAGGGTCGTTGACCCGGCAACTCAGGGTGGGCATTCTTGACTCATTCCTGACGAATGCTTGAGTGATCGCCGCGGCGAGCCGATGTTGTCCTCGTGACAACGAGTGGGCCACATCGCGACCGTGGGGTTTCCTTGGTGGTCTTGCTCGTCGGCGTCGTCATCGTCGGACTCGTGTCGACCGTGATCGTGATCGGCTTCCGTGACCGCAACAAACCTCCGACGACGGCCGCGTGCGACGCAGACCGGTCCGCGTTGCTGCGAGCCGAGCAGAGGTTTCACGACGACCATGGCCGGTACGGTACGGAGGTCGACCTGGTGGCCGCTGGACTGCTCGAGAGAGCGTCACCTCTGCACGGCGTAACCATGATCGGCGATTCCTACGATGTGGTTGCCACTCACGCGTGTGCCGGAGTGACGCCAAGCGCAACGGTGCCGACCGCCGCCATGCATCTCGTCTTCAACTCCGTTCCCGACACAGTGACCGCGGGTCGCCTCATCGACCCAGCGATCGCGGTGACGCTGAGGAACGAGGGTGGCGCGGTGCTGCCCGACAGCAACGCGGAAGTGACGATCTCCCTCGACGCCGCGAATGGCGCCAAGCTGTCGGGAACCACCACCGTTCGCGCCGTCGCCGGAGTCGCCACCTTCGCCAACCTTGCCATCGACAAGGCAGGCAGCGGCTACTCGTTCGCGGCCGAAGCCTCGGGAACGACGGCGACGTCGTCGTCGCACGTCACGGTCAACCCCGGCATCCCGGCCAGGCTCCGTTTCGCGGTCTCACCGTCTTCGGCGACGCCCGGCGTCGTCTTCCCGACGCAACCCGTCGTCGACGTCGAAGACGTGATGGGCAACGTGATCGAGAACGCCACCGACCCGATCGTCTTGGCGATCACCGACCACACCGGTCCCTCGGGTGCCCGACTGGCTTGCGAAAACGTGTCGGTGGTCCCGACGGCGGGCGTGGCGAGGTTCGGCGGTTGCCAGATCAACGCGGCCGGCACGGACTACTCCCTCACCGCAACGGCAATGGCGCTCGACGCGCGGAGCGACACGTTCGCGGTGATCGGCCCCGCAACCAAGCTCGTCGTCGTGCAGCAGCCCGCCCAAGCGGTCGCCGGCGAGACCCTGTCGCCGACCGCCGTCGCAGTCGAGGATTCGGCGGGCAACGTCGTCACCGACAGCGACGCGACGGTGACGTTGACGGTGAACCAGAACTCGGGATCGCTGACCGGTACCACGTCGGTCGCGGTCGTCAACGGCATCGCCACCTTCCCTGATCTCACCATCGCCATCTCCGCCACCAACTACACGTTCACGACGAAGGCCGCCGGATTGAAGACAGCGACCAGCGCGGTGTTCGATGTGGCAACCGGTCCCGCCGCGCAGCTCGTGTTCACCCGGCAGCCGTCCAGCGGCAAGGTGAGCAAGTCGTGGTCGACTCAACCGATCGTGACCGTCGAGGATGCCTTCGGCAATGTCCTGGTCACCAGCGTCGACGACATCACGCTGCAACTCACCGCGGGCGGCGGCACTCCCGACGCCGTACTCGTGTGCGCAGAAGATCCGGTCGCCGCAGTGAACGGCGCCTCCGGGTTCACGAGTTGCAGCATCGACCTGCCCGGCAGCGGCTACACCCTGACGGCCACATCCGGGATGGTCTCTGGGGTGAGCGTTCCGTTCTCGATCGTGTAGTGCGGGGGCTTGCCTCTTCGTTACATCCCGTCGACCTGGGGCATGATCTCTTCCTTCAGCCGCTTGAGGTCGTCGATCGTCTTGGCAACCGGCACGTCCGCGAACGGCGGCCAGAGGAGCGGCATCGTCAGCCCGGCCTCCCTGTAGCGCTTGAGGTTGTCGGTGATCTGCGCGGCGGTTCCCGCCAGCAGATTGCTGCCCTTGCCCAGCGGCGTCTGATCGGTCTCCGCGTCGGTGATGACGAACCAGATCATGCTGCAGATCTCGAGATCGTCGACCGACCTCGAACTCCCGAGCTCCGCGAACTCTCGCTGGATGGCGCCGCGCCACTGCTGGAGCTCGTCCGGCGTGTCTTGGATGCCGATCCAGCCCGACAGGCCGTACTTGGCGATGCGGCTCGCCGAGCGCTTCGGGTCTTTGAGCCCGCTGAAGAAGATCGGCGGGTGCGGCTTCTGCACTGGCTTCGCTCCGAACCCGCATCGGTCGAAGTCGGCGAACTCGCCGTGGTACTCGAAGAGGTCGTTCGTCCAGATGCCCTGCATGATCTCGATCGTCTCGCGCACGTGCTTGTGCCGATTGGGGAAGATGTGCGAGGCGCTCGCAGCGGCGAACTCCTCGGGCATCCAGCCGGACCCGATGCCGACGTTGACTCTGCCGTTCGAGAGGTGGTCGACGGTGGCGATCTCCGCAGCGAGGACACCAGGCGCGCGGTATGGCGTGTCGGTGATGCTCATGCCGATCCGCACCTTCGTCGTCTTCGCGGCGAGCCAGGGGATCAGCGGCCAGCCTTGGAGAAACTCGCCGCGGGAAGACACCGGCAGTCCCTTCGGGAACTCCTCCATCATGCCGAACGAGTACTGGAGCTCGGCGCGATCGGAGGCTTCCGGGACGACGATTCGGTCGAGCGTCCAGACGGAGTCGAAGTCGAGCTCCTCGGCGATGCTGGTGAGATCTTCGAGCTCCTTGACGGTCACCTTGTCGCGGAAGTTCGGCAAGTACAGAGCGAGCTTCATGAGAGACGGCCTCCTCCTCATCGTGTGTCAGCTGGTCGCAAATGGCCTGTCCGGAGGTCGAGCGACACACGTCCGGGCCCCCGACCCTGTCTGCACGAGGCAACCTAACAGGCTCCATCCTCCGCTTCGACACGGAGCCGGTCGCGCAGTTCACGCTTGACGACCTTGCCGTAGTTGTTGGTCGGCAGGGCGTCGACGAAGCGGTACTCCTTGGGCCGCTTGAACCGGGCGAGGTGGTCGAGGCACGTTCGGTCGAGGTCCTCGATCGGCGGCGGGGCCGCGCCGTCGGCGGCCACCACGAAGGCCACCACCGCCTCGCCCCACTCTGCGTCGGGCCGGCCGACGACTGCGGTGGCCCGGACGCCGGCGTGGCGGAGCAGCACCTCCTCGACTTCGCGGGGGTAGATGTTCATCCCCCCGCTGATGATCAGGTCCTTGGACCGGTCGCGAAGCGTGAGGTACCCATCGGCGTCGAAGCTGCCGACGTCGCCGGTGTGCAGCCAGCCTCCCCGCAGCGCCTCGGCAGTGGCATCGGGCTGCTTCCAGTAGCCGGCCATGACCACGTCGCCTTGGACCACCACTTCGCCGACCTCGCCGGCGGGGAGATCGCGGTCGGTGTCGTCGACGACGCGGACGTCGACGTCGGTGCGGGGGACGCCGACGCTCTGCACGCGATCGCGCCACCGGGGATGGTTGCGGTCGGCGTGGTCTGCCTTGGACAGGGCGGTGATCGTCATCGGCGTCTCGCCCTGCCCGTAGATCTGGGCCAAGCGCGGGCCGAACACGGCGAGGGCGTCCTCGAGGTCGGCAAGGTACATCGGTGCGCCGCCGTAGACGATCGTCTTGAGGTGAGAGAGGTCGGCGGCGGCGACCGCCCCGTCGCCGGCCAGCCGCTTGATCATGGTGGGAGCGGCGAAGAACGACATTCCCGGCCAGCGCTGCAGGAGGGCGGCGATCTCGTCGCCGTCGACGCCGCCGGACTCCGGCACGACGCTGACCGCCCCCCGAGCCACGTGGGGCAGCCCGTAGAGCCCCGAACCGTGCGATATCGGCGCAGCGTGGAGGATGCAGTCCTGCGGTGTCACCGGGTCGATGTCGGCGAAGTAGCTGAGCGACATCATGAGCAGGTTGCGGTGCGTGAGCGTGGCTCCCTTGGGCCGTCCGGTGGTGCCGCTGGTGTAGAACAGCCAGGCCGGGTCCTGCGGTTGCCGGCCGACGAGCGGCGCCGGCGATGACGCCGTGAGCCGGTCCCACCGCTCACCCGGCGCCACCACCGCCGCCCGCAGCGAGGCGACGCTGCCGACCAGCGACTCGACGTCGCCGGCATGGTCGTCGTCGGTCACGACGACAGCCGACTCGCTGTCTTCGAGGATGTAGGCGATCTCGTCGCGATGGAGGCGGGCGTTGACCGGCACGGCCACGAGACCGGCGTGCCAGATGGCGAACAGCGCCTCGAGGTACTCGGGCCGGTTGCGCATCACGATGGCGACTCGGTCACCGGGTGATAGGCCGAAGTCGTCGCGCAGGCCAGCGGCCGCGGCGGCCGTCCGCGCGGCGAACGTGGCCCAGCTGGCGTGGACGCGCTCGCCGTCGGCCAGCGCCGGGTCTTCGGGTTGCCGGCGGCCGTGGCGCTCCACCCAGAGGGCCAGGTTCATCGCACCGTCCCGGCCTCGAAGGTGACGATCACGTCGTGGACACGCCGTTGCTCAACCACGGCGGGAGCGTATCGCCAGCGGTATCGGGGCACCGAACAGCGGCGACGGCCACGTCGACCAACCGCGATCTATTCGTTCGACGACCTACCATCACACCATGAGGCTCGCCGAGGATGAGGCGCGGGCCCGGCTGGCGGCACACGATCATGGGATCCTGTGCACGGTTCACGCCGAGCGGGGCGTCGACGCCGTGCCCGTCGCGTATGCGGTGGACGACGACGGCTATGTGGGTGTGCCCGTCGATTGGGTGAAGCCGAAGGCGTCGTCGCGATTGCAGCGGGAGCGGAACCTGGAGGTGGATCCGCGGGCCACGCTGCTCGTCGAACACTGGGACCCCGGCGACTGGTCGCGGCTGTGGTGGGTGCGGGTCGAGCTGCGTTGGCAGGGCGACGCCGACGCCGGCCGGGCGGCGGCTCTGGCCGCCCTGTTGGCCGGGCGCTATCTGCAGTACAAGGACCAGCCCTTCACCCGAGTGCTGGTGCTGCGCATCGTCGGCCTGACCGGCTGGGCCGCCGCCGCCAGTCGACCTTGATCTACCCGAAGGAGTCGATCAGCCAGCGGAGCCCACCGCCCGGGCGCAACGCATAGTGGCTCACGCGCAAGAAGTGACCTTTGCCCCTCCCGTCCGGCGGGGCTGCAGCGTACGTTTGATTCTTTCCGGCATGTCCGGGAAGACGTCGCGATGGAGTGCGCACATGACCGACCAGACTCATCAGACGACTGTGACCTGTCGGGATCGCGTGCTGACCACGTTCGACCACCGCGAACCCGACCGCATCCCCGTCGATTTCGGCGGAACCCCGGTGACCGGGATCCATGTCTCCGTCGTCGCTGCCCTCCGCGACTACTACGGGCTTGAGCAGCGGCTGGTGAAGGTTCACGAGCCATATCAGATGCTCGGGGTGATCGACGACGATTTGAAGCAGGCGATGGGCGTCGACGTCGAAGGAGTCGTCGGCAGGGAGACCATGTTCGGCTTCCGAAATGACAGTTGGCAGCCGTGGACAATGCCTCACGGCCTCGAGGTGCTTGTCTCCGGCGACTTCCGCACCACCGTCGACGATCGGGGCGACACCTTCATCTACCCGAAGGGCAATCTTTCGGTCCCACCCAGCGGTCGGATGCCCAAAACCGGATTCTTCTTCGACACGATCATCCGACAGGAACCGATCGACGCCGCTCGACTCGACCCGAACGACAACCTGGAGGAGTACCAACTCGTTTCGGATTCGGACCTCGACGATCTCGACGTCGACCTGTCGGCAGCCGAGGCGACGGGGAGGGCGGTGATCGCCGTGCTGCCAGGGATGGCGCTGGGCGACATCGCGTTCGTGCCGGCGCCGGGCCTCGAGCGGCCGCGAGGCATCCGCGACATCACCGAGTGGTACATCTCCATCAGGAAGCGCCGCGAGTACGTCCGCCAGGTGTTCTCGGCCCAGGTCGACATCGCACTGGAGAACCTGGCCCGGATCCACGGACGGGTCGGTGACCGGTTCGATGCGGCGATGACCTGCGGCACCGACTTCGGTACCCAGACATCGGCGTTTTGCTCCGTCGAGACCTTCGAGGATCTGTGGGCTCCCCACTACCGGCGGGTCAACGACTGGATACACGACCACACGAGCTGGAAGACGTTCAAGCACTCCTGTGGCTCGGTCGAGCGCTTCATGCGGTCGTTCATCGAATGTGGGTTCGACATCATCAACCCGGTCCAGTGCTCGGCTGCGAACATGGAGGCCGAGCACCTCAAGCGCGAGTACGGGCGCGATCTTGTCTTCTGGGGCGGAGGTGTCGACACCCAGCACACCCTGCCGTTCGGCACGCCCGACGAGGTCCGCGACCAAGTGCTGCATCGGTGCGAGGTGCTCGGCGCCGGCGGGGGGTTCGTGTTCAACACGATCCACAACGTTCAGGCGGGCACGCCGCTGGAGAACATCGTTGCGGTAATCGACGCTGTGCACGAATACAACGGAGGGAGCTGATCGGCGATGACAGTGCTCGACGAACTCTACGAGGCGGTGTTGGAAGGTGACTTTGACCTGACTCCCGGGCTGACCCGACGGGGTCTCGACGCTGGGTTCGATCCCCAGACGCTCATCGATGACGTCATGATCCCGGCGATGGCCGAGGCAGGGCGCCGCTTCGAGGACGACGTGTACTTCGTCCCCGAGCTGTTGTCGTCTGGACGGGCGATCACGGCTGGCCTCGACATCCTGCGCCCGCTGTTTGCGGCCGGAGGCGCCCGGCGTGTCGGCCGCGTGGTGATCGGAACGGTCCAGGGTGACCTCCATGACATTGGTAAGAACCTCGTGGCCGTCATGCTCGAAGGAGCCGGTTTCGAGGTCATCGACCTCGGTACCAATGTCTCCCCTGCGGAGGTGGTGGCCGCAATCCGCGAACACCGGCCTCAGCTGGTCGGGCTTTCGGCGTTGTTGACGACGACGATGCTGTCGATGCCATCCATCATCGAGGCGATCTCGTCGGCGGGTCTCCGTGATGACGTCAGGGTGCTCGTCGGTGGAGCGCCGATGAACGAGGCGAGGGCCAAAGAGTTCGGTGCAGACGCCTTCGCCGCCAACGCCAACGCCGCTGTCCGAGCCGCGCTCGAGCTGGTCGGCGCCGGGCCCGGTCGCTGACACCGTGGCTGCCAACCTCATCCGCGAGCTCCTCGCCCGAGGCCCGGTGCTGACCGACGGCGCTTGGGGAACACAGATGCTGGCGCGTGGTCTGCCACCCGGCCAGTTTCCCGACCTGTGGAACCTGAGCCATCCGGATCGGGTCGAGGCGGTGGGGAGGAGCTACGTCGATGCCGGGAGCGAGATCATCCTCACGAATACGTTCCAGGCAAACCGCTTCGCCCTGCGTGACGCTGCCCGTGATGTCGTCGCGATCAATCGGGCGGGAGCGCAGATCTCGCGGCGAGCGGCGGGAGAGCGCGTCAAGGTCTTTGGCTCGATCGGTCCTACCAACACGATGTTGGTGAGCGGTGACGTCGACAAGGACGAACTGCGCGCCGCTTTCAACGAGCAGGCGACAGCGCTCGCCGGCGGAGGCGTCGACGCCATCGTGATCGAGACGATGTCCGATCTCAACGAAGCTGTGCTCGCCGTCGAGGCGGCGCGTGTCACGGGATTGCCCGTCGTGGCATGCATGACGTTCGACTCCGGCAGGAACAAGGATCGGACGATGACGGGCGTGTCGCCGGCGCAGGCCGCGGAGGGCCTTGCCGCCGCCGGTGCCGACGTGATCGGCGCCAACTGCGGCGTAGGTGTCGATTCTGCTGCCCCGATCTGCGCAGCACTCGCCGGCGCGACGGATCTTCCTGTTTGGATCAAGGCCAATGCAGGTCTGCCCGAGCTGGTCGGTCGAGAGGTCGTGTACCGGATGACGCCGGCGGAGTATGCCGGTCACGTCGAGACCCTCCTGGCCGCTGGTGCTGATTTCGTCGGTGGGTGTTGTGGCACGACCGCCGAGTTCATCGCTGCCATGGCCCGCATCATCCGCTGAAGCGCGGCTCGGCGGCCTGTGCGTATCGGCGCAGGATGCGGCGGCCGAGGCTCGTCTTGTGTACTTCGTCGGCGCCGTCGTAGATGCGGGCGGCACGTTCGTTGCGGTACCAGTAGGCCAGGATCGTGTCGTCGGTGACACCGAGGGCACCGTGCACCTGGATCGCGGTGTCGACGGCTTTCAGCATGGTGTTGGCGACTTCGAACTTGATGGCCGAGATCTCGTCGCGGGCGGCCCTGGCTCCATGGCGATCGATCATCCATGCCGCGTGCAGTGTCTGCAGTCGTACGCCGCGGATCTCGGCCTCCAGTTCCGCGGCCCAGTGTTGAATGACCTGCTTGTCGGCAAGGGTGCCACCATCGACGTCGATCACCCGCTCGTTGGCGCGGGTGCACATCATGTCGAAGGCGCGTGCTGCGATGCCGAGCCAGCGCATGCAGTGGTGGATGCGGCCGGCCCCGAGGCGATCTTGGGCGATGAGGAATCCGCTGCCTTCGGGCCCGAGCAGGTTCGTCAGAGGGACCCGGCACGACTGGTAGATGACCTCTGCGTGGCTGGCGTGGCCCGAGCCGGAGTGGCCCATGACGCTGACGTTGCGCACCAAGTTGAAGCCGGGGGTATCGGTGGGAACGATGATCATGCTGGCCCGTTGGTGCGGGGGCGCACCGGGGTTGGTGACCGCCATGACGATCGCGAACTCGGCGCCGTCGGCCGATGAGGTGAACCACTTCTGGCCATTGATGACGTAGTCGTCCCCATCGGTCACCGCAGTGGTAGCGAGCAGGACGGGGTTCGAGCCGGCGGTCTCGGGCTCGGTCATCGAGAAGCAACTACGGATGTCACCGGCGACAAGGGGACGAAGGAATCGTTCGCGCTGTTCCTCGGTGGCGTACTTGTGGAGGATCTCGATGTTGCCGGCGTCGGGCGCCTGGGTGCCGAACACGGTCATGCCCAGCGGGCTGCGGCCGACTGCCTCGGCGAACAACCCGTGATCCACCATCGACAGGCCGAGTCCGCCGTACTCGATCGGGTGGTTCGGCGCCCACAAACCCATCCGCTTGACCTTTGCCTGAGCGGCCTTTACGCCGGCTTCCAGCGTCGCCGGGTCGCCGTGCAACATCTCGCCTTCCAGCGGGATGACCTCGCGATCCATGAACTCGCGGATCATCGCGAGCATGGTCGACATCTTCTCGGACAATTCGAAATCCATGGTGCCTCCCGGGTTCAAGTCGACGCTACGGAGGCCGAGTCGTCCTGGCCAGGGCAATTGGTCCTCGCATCGACTCTTCCGCATCGAGGCACTGCGACACGGCTTGACCCGCAGGGTTCGTGGTTCGGGTGCGGGAAGTTGCAGCGCGCTGTGGGCTTCACCCAGGAGTATCAGAACTTGGCCGTGGTCTTCTCCGGAGGCTCGTTGACCGATTCGAGCGCCACATACCGCGTCGGCGGCGTTGATTCCTGCGTGTACAGCCAGGCTGCTTGCGGCGATGAAACGGCCGGCTGCAAGCTCACTGGTCGCGGCATCGGCGAATTCCTGTGCCTTGCCAGCGTGGGCGCGGATCTGTGCGGCACTGACCGGGCGCGTGCGCATTGGTCTAGGCATCGACCCGGTCCGCCAACGCCTCGAGACGTTCACCGAACACCACCTGGCCGTCACGATGGATGTCGCGCCACAACTGGGTCCCACCGGACAGCTTGGCGGCTACCGCGTTCGCACCCACGTCGAGGATTTCGACGGTATTTCCTGCGACCCGGCTCACGATGGTTCGCCATCGCTCGACCGTTCGGGTCCACCGGTCATCGTCCGCGTCGATGCTCGGGGGACGCACGATGATCACGTCGATGTCGGAGTCGATATCGCTGTCCCCGCGCGCAAATGAACCAAACGTGATCACGCTGACTGGCGCAGGTCGGATCTTGCTCGCGGCACGGCCCATCTCGGTCGAGCTCGCTCCAGTCGGTGACCCTTCGTCGGTTCCTGCTGCCATTGCGACCGCAATGGGCATCACACCCCAGGGAGATGTCGAACTGATCGACACCGTGGCCGACGCCGTCGCCGGTCGACGGCTGTTGCTGCTGGTCGACAACTGCGAGCATGTGCTCGACGCCGCAAGCGCAGCCATCAAACAGATCCTCGGTCGGTCCGGGAACGCCAAGGTCGTGGCCACCTCGCGCGAGTACCTGTGGGTCGCCGGCGAGACGCTGCTGACTGTCTCGCCTCTGACGCTCGACGGTGGGCTCGCATCCGATGCGGTCAAGTTATTCGTCGAGCGGGCCAGCGCAGCCCGCCCCGGCTTCGGGTTGTACGACACACAGAACGCCGCCGCGGTGACCGAGATCTGCGAGACCCTCGACGGGCTTCCGCTCGGGATCGAACTGGCGGCGGCTCGGATGGCCTCGATGAGTGCGGTCGAGGTCAGGGATCGGCTTGACGATCGCTTCCGACTGCTGAAGGGATCGGAACGGCAGCCGGAACGCCAGCAGACGCTGCGACTCGCGGTGGGCTGGTCGTACGATCTGTTGAGCGATGACGAGCGCCAGTTACTGCACAACGCATCGGTCTTCTCGGGCGGGTTCGACCTGGCGGGCATCTCTTCCGTCGTCGAAGACGCCGACGACGTCGATGTGCTCGAGCGTCTCGACTCCTTGGTCCGCAAGTCGCTCGTGGTCGTCAACCACGCCGCCATCAACACGAGATACGGCATGTACGAGACCATCAGGCAGTTCGCCGAAGAGCAGCTGTTGGCCATCGGTGAGCTCGAACGAATGCGCGACCGGCACGCGGCGCACTTCGGGCACGAAGCGTCGGCTCGTTATGGGCACTGGAACGGGCCCGGATGGCGCGACGCCGTCGACTGGGTGGAGGTCGAGCTCGCCAACCTTCGCTCAGCGTTTCGCTGGAGCATGGAGCGCGGCCAGCTGGAGGTGGCGACAGATGTCGCCGCGCATGCCGCGTTGATGGGCTTCTCGGTGCAACTGTTCGAGACGGTGGCGTGGGCCGAGGAGCTGCTGCCGGCAGCGACCGATGCCGACGTCCGCCGCCTTCCACGCCTCTACGCGGCGGCAGGCTACGCATGCTTCGTCGGACGGGCTGAAGCCGCTGCAGCGAATGCGCACCGAGCGACCGAACTGGAGACCCAATCCCGCTACGACACCTGCGCGCCCGGTTACGCCACCTTCATCGAGGCTCTCGGCGAGGTCTACTGCGGCCACCTCGATCGCTACGTGCAGCTCACCGGCACCGTGGCGGCGCTCCCGGGGGTGGCCTCGCAGGCATACGGGATCGCCGCGTACCTCGACGGTCTGCAGTCGGCCGGTCGGGTCGACGAAGCGCTCGAATTGACCGACTCGGCAGTCGCCGCGGCTCGAGAGCTCGGCAACCCCTACTGGATCGCCTACACGCTGTGGATCGTCGGGCTGGCCTTTTCCAAGGTCGACACGGCTCGAGCACTGCTGGCTTGGGACGAGGGCGTCGGGGTCGTTCGGGAGCACCGCGTCAAGTTCTTCGAGGGCTTCATCGGACGCGACGCGGCGCGTCTGCACACCTCCGAAGGAGAGCCCGACGCTGCCCTGGCACTGCTCGGCCCTGCTATCGAATCGTTCCACCAGGCCGGCAGCGTGGCGCAGCTCATCATCACGCTGGCCAGCGTGCCTGCGCTCTTCGAACGCGTCGGCCGTTTCGATGTCGCAGCGACGCTACTCGGGGCCATCTCCCGGGAGCCGGCGAGCTTCCACCACGTCCCCGAGCTGGTCGACCTCGGCGGCCGCCTCACCGAGCTGTTGGGCGAGGAGCGATCGAGGCAGTGCACGTCGGCCGGCGCGGAGCTGGATCTCAACGATGCCGCGGTCTACGCGAGGGAGCAGATCGAGCTCGCTCGCCGGGCACTCATCCGGCAGGCACACCACTCGAGCCCTGCCGGCCTGACTCGTCGAGAAGTCGACGTGCTGCGACTGATCGCTGAGGGGAAGACGACGCGCGACATCGCCGCGCAGCTGTTCATCTCATCCAAGACCGCGGACAACCACATCCAGCACATCTACGCCAAGCTCGCGGTCACCAACCGCTCCGCAGCGACCCGCTGGGCCATCGAGCACCAGCTGATTGGCGACGCTGTCGCCGGTTGATCTGCTGCCCCTCCGTACAGCATTTTCTCGGCGAAATGAGGAGGTCTCCTCATGCGCCGCAACCCGTTTGCGAGGAGGATCGATCGCACGCCAACCAACCGGGCTGGCGAGGACGCAAGTCCAACGAGAACGGGAGAACAGCAATGATTTTGGCAACGACGAAGGTCGAGAACGTCGACCGGTTCCTGGAAGTCTTCGCCTCCAAGGGCGCAGTGAAGCGAGCAGAGCACGGGTCGAAGGGCTCAACCGTCTTTCGCGATCCGAGCGAAGAGGATCGCGTCTGGGCGCTCTTCGACTGGGACGAGCAAGGGTGGCTGAGCTTCGTCTCCGATCCAGCGGTGCCGCCGATCCTCAAGGAAGCCGGGCACGTGGGCAAGCCACAGGCGGCCGTGCTCGCCGGCACGTACCGGGCGTAGCGAGACATGGCTACGTCAACCGGCCGGCCGGCTCGAGTCGGCATCATCACCGATCAAACAGGGCCACTCTCGTTCATGGGTGTCGCCAACACGAACGTCGCCAAGATGGTGATCGACGACATCAACGCCGAGGGCGGCCTCCTCGGCCATCCGATCGAGTTGTTCATCGAGGACAGCGCGACGGAAGACAGCGCCGCGGCAGCCGCTGCCTCCAAGCTCGTCGAACAGGAGCACGTCGACGTCATCCTCGGCGGCATCTACAGCTCCACTCGCCAGGCCATCAAGGGCCCGGCGGTCGAGCAGGGCAACACGCTCTACATCTACCCAGAGCAGTACGAGGGCCAGGAGTGTGACCCACTGATCTTCTGCACCGGTCCGGTGCCGGCACAGCAAGTCGAACCACTCTTTCCCTGGCTGATGCGACACACCGGGGCCAAGACGTTCTACATGCCGTCGGCCGACTACATCTGGCCGCACACGATGAACAAGAAGGTTCGTGAGGTCGCCGGTGCCGAGGGCGGTTCGGTGGTCGGCGAGGAGTACTTCCCGATGGACCACATGGACTACGACGGGGTCGTCGACGACATCATGGCGAGTGGCGCTGATGTCGTGTTCAACACCATCGTGCCTCCGGGGCTGACGCCGTTCCTCGAGCGCCTGTTCAACGCCGGCTTCACGAAGCGGGGAGGACACATCGTCTGTACGTACTTCGACGAGAACTTCCTGAACCTGGTGCCGGCCGAGCATGTCGAGGGCCTGTACGGGTGTCTCGACTTCTACCGAGCCGTCAGCGACCCGTTCAGCACAGCACTGCTTGCCAAGTACGACGAGCGTTTTCCCGGCAGTGCCATGTTCACCGCCGGCAGTGCCTGCTCGGGCATGTACCGGGGCCTGAAGCTGTGGGAGTCGGCCGTCAACGAGGCCGGCTCGCTGAAGCAGGACGATGTCGTGAAGGCGTTGGACCACGCCAGCATCGCCCAGGGACCGGGCGGTCCTGCAGAGATGGTGCCCGGGCAGCACCACGTGCGCATGAACATGTACATCGCGCAGTCGAAAGACGGCACCTTCGAGGTCGTCAAGAACCTCGGTGTCATCGACCCGAAGGAGTGCGACGTTCAGCGATGAAGGTGGCGCAGTGGTCGCTGTCGGGTCACCCCCGAGAGCGACCACCGCGCTTGCCGGCCACCAAGGCGCGCCGGGCAGTCGGCCGCACAACGCTGATCCCGATCAGCACCGCGGTACAGTCCGGGCGGTGTTGCCGGAAGGTGGTTCACGCATCGCGATCGTCACGGGGGCCAGTCGAGGGCTGGGCTTTGCCTGTGCACGCCGGCTCGCTGCGGATGGCTTGGGTGTCGCCCTCGTCGGGCGAGACGAAGCCGCGCTGGAGCAGGCCGCGACTGCACTGGAGTCAGAAGGGGCCGCGGTGCTGGTCGTGACCGCGGATGTGCGCGACCGCGATGCCTGTCACGACGTGGTCGCCGCGACCGTGTCGCGCTTCGGTCGTGTCGACGTGCTGGTGAACGCCGCCGGTGTCTTCCCCCGCCGTCCCGTGCTCGACCTCTCCGCCGACGACTGGCACGATGTGCTCGATGTCAACGTCCTGGGGACGTACTTCATGATGATCGAGGCCATCCCGCACATGCGCGAGATCGGCGGCGGCCGCATCGTCAACATCTCGTCCGTCGACGGCGTGAAGGCCCACCCGCCGAACGCGCACTACGCGGCCAGCAAGGCAGCGGTCATCAGCATCACTCGCTCGGTGGCCCTTGAGGTCGCCCCGATGGGAATCCTCGTCAACGCAGTCGCTCCGGGCCCGATGGCCACGGATACAGCGAAGGCCACCGATTGGTATGCGCCGATGGTTGCCTCGCTCCCGACCCGTCAGCCGATCGAGCCGGCCGAGGTGGCCGAGCTGGTTGCCTTCCTGGCGTCGCCGGCGAACGTGAGCATCGTGGGTGAGAACGTGCTGATGTCCGGCGGGGCGGTGATCGCATGAAGCGTGCGCGAGTTGCAAGGTTCTCGGGCATCAAATAAGAAACAAGTGTTCTGTTTCTGACGCGTACTGAGACCGGATCACCGAACGCACCGCGTCGGCAGTGTTGAATCCACAGCGTAAGGCCCCACTCCGGAGAGCGGGGCCTGAACGCGGGTCGGCGACGGTCGTCACGACTCCCGCGAACGCACGAGGCGGGTCCCGGTGGCGGTCGATCACGAGCGGTCGCTCAGCAGAGGGCGAATACTGTAGAGCCGTAGGTGACTTGATTCGCTGAGGCATCGGTGCGGACGACGAAGCCCAGCCCCGCGCTGCGGTAGATGGCGTTGTTGACGTTGGCCAGATGTGGTGCCGAGTTGTACCAAATCGAGATCAAGAGCGATGTGGATGTGCCAGAGGCGGCAGCGAGGTTCTCGCCGGTCGGGCATCCGACCGCCGCGTCGCGGGTCGCGCTGTCGGAGTGGACGAGTCCGTTGTTGGCTTGAGCCAGCTGCAACGCATACAAGCAGGCAAAGGCCTGGGCAGCAGGACTGAGGGCTAGCGGCGCCACACCGGCGGCAGCGCGGGTCGCGTTCAAAGACGACAGTCCGTCGCTAGTGCACGGCGAGTATCCCACCTGGTGTGCCGGAGGCGGAGTGTTCGCGGGCGACGATTGGGTTGCGGTCGCCGAGGGGCCCGAGAACCAGCCCTGTAGATCGGCGAGCAGGTCGGTCTGCGATTGGCTGAAGAAGCAGAGACCGCGGTTCGAGACCTGGGTGATGGCGAAGTTGGCCACGACGTCGCTGCCGCCGACTGAGTTGACCGTCGACGTGTTCGGCCGCGGGGTCCCAGCAGGGAATGCCGTGACGTAGCCGCCGGTGCCATCGACCGAGGTGACGTTGGAGGCGATCGACCCACCTTGAGAGACGGCGAGTTCCAGGCCGCCACCTGGGTAGAGCGGCACGTTGTTGCCGAGCGGGCTCTGGCCACGGGTGTCGAGCAGGCGGGTCGGGTCATAGGCCGTGAACAGTCCATCGGTACCCGATCCGGCAGAGGGGCCGGTGAGGTATCCGAGAAGATCGACGACGATGTGGCCACCGCCGGAGAGATAGAGCGCCACGCCGGTGGGGGACACGGGGAAGATGCCCGCTGCCGCCCGGGTTTGACCGGGCCGATCGACGTTCAGAATCGACGAAGTCGGCATCTGGCGACCGGCGGGGAACTCGGTGACGAAGCCGGGCGCGGAGGATTCCGTGATCGTGATGTTGAGCGCCAGGGCCACGGCATCGGCCGGGACTCCGGCAGGCAACGACAAGGTCTTCGTTGCGCCGGGCGCGAGCGTGGGCCCGGAACGCGAATCGTAAAGGCGTGTCGAGGGTCGAGCGATGAACCTCCCCGCCGCAGCTGCACTGGCGGGTACGAACGCTCCGACGACGTCTGCGACCACGTTCGCGGGGACCGAAGTGAACACGCGAAACGCCCCAGACGCATCGACACGCGTGATGGAGCCATTCGCTCGGATCTGGCCGACGTCGAAGTTCACGTTCGAAACGACAGGCCGCGCTTGATCCGCCGGCCAGGCCGTGAGGAACCCAGCGGCTTGCGGCCCGACAACGGTCAACGTCAACGCAACCGACGTCGCATTGGCGGGGATGCCGCACACTCCGCTGGCGGGAATCTGGACGGTCAAGGCGTCGAGACGCGAGTACCCACCCGCAAGACGAGTGTCTGCCAAGCGGCATGGCTGCATCGACACGTAGGCCGCTGACGCGACGGGTGCGGCATCAACGGTGCTCTCGACAAATGCCAATGGCACTGCCGCAAGGCCCCAGCAAACTGCCCCTACTCCGACCTTCGTGATCCAATCGCGCTTCGACCAGCGCGCTGGGCGCGATCCGTCGTACCGATGCATTGAACCGGACCCCCGATTGTTCTGCGCCCGGCAGAGTTTTAGCAGACGAACAGTCGCCACCGTCAAGCGTCAGTCGAATCCAGCTCGAACTTGAGATGAGATCATCCTACGCAGCGCGCGATGATCTCACTATGAGTCATTCGACTCATTTCGGCTCATTCGCCTTCCTCACTGGGCTTTGCGCTCCTCGAGGCACGCCGGTCAGGCGTATCGTCAAGGCTTTGTCAAGCAAACTGGCGAACCAACCCGCGGCAAATTGAGGCGGCCACTCTTAGCGCGAACCAGAATCGGCGTGACATCCGCTGCGGCCCGTTGCTGAGTCAACGCTTCGCTCCGATCACCGAGCTGCGCGGCGTTGGCGGCGTTGGCGGCGCTGGTCACTACACCTACTACGCGGGTGACTGGCCGGCGATGGAGTACCACCTCGGCGAGCGGCTGTTCGCCGGTGTCTTTCCGACGAACAACGGCGAGGCGTGCATCTGGGTCTGCTCCCCAGCGGACGACGCACTGCGCCTCCGCCGCTCGCACGACACAATCGATGCCGCGTTCGACACGATGCTGCGCGCCGCCGCACCTGAGCTGGCCGATCGGATCTCCGCCAACGCCACGCGCACGTCGCCGGTCCGCGGGATGATCGGTATGCCGAACCCAGGCCACGGCATCAGCGATGCGTTTCGCGATGCCGACCTGCTCGCCACCGCGTTGGGTCTCGTCCTGCGCGGCGATGCGGACGAGGCCACCGCGTTGTCCGGCTACCACGCAGAACGCGACAGCCAACTGCGCGAGATCTTCGAGATCACTTGCGCGCTGTCGAAGTTCCCACCGGCGCATCACTTCATCGAACTGCAGAGGCAGCTCAGTGCAGCGATGGACAATCGCCGGCACCGTCAGGAGACCGCTACGCGCACGACACGCAGGTTGCCGCCCACGGGATGGCCTCGAGTCGCTCGGCAGCGATCGCAAGCCCACACACGTCGCAGACCCCGTACGTCCCCTCGGCGACCCGGACCAGCGCCGCTTCGACTGCCGCCAGCTGGTGCATGATCTGCTCGTGAATCGCCACGTCCGTGAACCGCTCGATGGCGATGCTCGTTCCTTCGCCCACCCGTTTGCCGAACGAGATGCCACCGCTCGGCACGTTCGCACCCGCTCGAAGTGCGGCCGCCCGATCTTCGAGATCGTCACGCAACGCCTCGAGAGATGCAACGAGCTCGTCCGCGTGAGACGGATCGGGATCGGGATCGGGGCGGTGCGTCGCAGGCACGCAGCCGACTGTACTTCCGCGGGCCGGGCCCGGTATCTCAGCATCAAGTGACGACTGCTCACTCGGGCAGGCAGATCTGCCCGATCAACTGTCTTCGGGCATCACTGCCGAACGCCGGCGTGGGCTTACTGTCGAACCCATGACCGACAGCAACGAGTCCGATGATTGGGTCGCCGGCAGCACGTTCGAGGCCAACGCGTCGAACCTGACGTTCTTCGGAGGGTCAAGCATTCCGATCGACGCCTCCCTCCTCCCTGACCCGCCCGACGGCCCCGACGTCACCTGAGGAGTACACGATGCCTGATCCGCACCTCACGTTCAACCGAGAAGAGCTGACGATCACCCTGAGCGGGCTCGGCGGCGGATGGTCGCTGGGCCAGCTCGGCGAGTTGAGCCTCTTGAATTCCGCCCAACTGCAGCTCCCCTCGATGTGGAATGACTACAAGACCAGTGTTGCGATGCAGGTCATCGAGGCCCAATGGCGCTTGTCGGCCCGACTCGTGCTGACCCAGACCCTGGAAGCCGGTGTTGACTACACCAGCGCTGCCGGCGTAGGCAGCAGCATGTCGCTGGACAACGAGCTCAAGCTGCACCTGCTCGACCGACCGACGACCCAGATCGATTTGATGCTGAACATCAAGCTCGACGGCAGCTTCGACGGCCACGTGTTCGAGGGTTCTGGTGAGGTCGGCGTTGGCCTGCGTGCGAGCTTCTGATACGCCGACCGCTCCTCTCTGAACACCGGCGAAGTCTGGTTGCACGCGGCCGTCGTAGCCGCGTACGACCAAAGTTCGGCCGAGGGCCCGGCGACCGGCCCACCTGGGGACGTGGAGCTTCGTCTCGAGCAGTGGGCTTGCCATAACTCATCCTGCCAGAAGGTCGCTCTGCCCGTTTGAGCCGCACACGCTTGCGTTGCCCAGCCCGATCGGTTCGCTCGCGTCGCCATCGGCAACACCGGCCTTCCCACGGGCGAGGGCAAGCCCAGTGATGCGTTCTTGGGGTGGCAGAAGTTCTCGCAGGAGTCACCCGTGTTCCCGATCGGCGCCATCGTCAACGGCGGCAGCGCCACTGATCTGTCGCCGGAGATCATCGCCGCCTACGACGCGCCGTTCCCCGACGAGTCGTACATGGCCGGCGCACGCATCTTCCCGTCGTTCGTTCCCACGTCCACCGACGATCCCGAATCCGAGGCGAACAAAGTCGCATGGATCGTGCTGGCGCGGTTCGACAAGCCGTTCCTGTTGTGCTTCAGCGACCTCGACCTCATCACGAAAGGTGGCGACGCACCGTTCCTCGCCAAGGTGCCCGGCACCAAGGGCCAACCCCACACCACGATCGAGGGCGCCAGCCACTTCCTGCAGGAGGACAAGGGTCCCGAACTCGCAGCCGTGATCATCGGGTTCATCGCCGACAGTGGCCCGACTTCCTACCGTGCAGGCGGGATCCAGCGGTGACTCGGCGCGCTGTCTCCAGTGAAGGTGCCCCGGCGGCACTGGGCCCGTACAGCCAGGCGATCGTTGCCGGCGGATTCGTGTTCTGTTCGGGGACGGCTGGCATCGACCCGGTCAGCGGTGAAGCGCGAGTCGGCATCGAGGCGCAGACCGAGCAGGCATTGCTCAACCTGGCGTGCATCCTGGAGGCTGCCGGAGCGTCGATGGCCGACCTCGTGAAGACAACGATCTTCTATTCGAACGTCGAGGATTTCGCGGCGATCAACGCGATCTACGCCCGGCACATGCCCGACCCGGCGCCGGCGCGGTCGGCGCCGGCGAACGTTCAGCTCCCCCGTGGGCTGCTCATCTCGATCGACGCGATCGCTGCGATCAATCCCTGAGCTGGTACACCGGCATTCGGTCACTGTTCGATGGCGATGGTGGCCAAAGGGCGAGTCTCGCCCAGGCCGTACGGCTGCGGCCTGAGGTGCTCATCGGCGTATCGGCGGCGGATGTCGTCGGCTTCGTCGAGATGCTCGATGAGCACGTCGACGATCGCCGCGTCGAAGCTCGTGCCACGTCCTGACCGGAGGTAGTCGGCTGCGGCCTCGATGCTGACCGCCGAGTGGTAGACACGGTCGCTCGTCAGAGCATCGAACACATCGGCCACCGAGGCGATGCGGCCCTCGAACGGGATCTCCTCGCCGCGGAGCTGCCGGGGATAGCCCGTTCCGTCGACGCGTTCGTGGTGTGTCCGAGCAATCGAGGCGGCCAGGTCGAGCTCATCGCTTCCCGTTCCGCTGAGCAGCTGGTAGCCGACCTCGGTGTGGCTCTGCATCACCGTCCGCTCCGCTGAAGTGAGCGCGCCGGCCTTCAGGAGAATTCGGTCGGGGATCGCAATCTTGCCCACGTCGTGCAGCGGTGCGGCGCGACGGAGCATCGCGGAGTAGTCAGCGCCGAGGTCGAGGTGCAAGGCGATCAGTTCGCAGTAGGCGGCCATGCGATCGATGTGGTGCCCAGTCTCTTCGTCGCGGAGCTCGACTGCGATTGCCAGTCGTCTGATGGTTTCGTGCGTGGCGCGATCCGCTTCCGCTTGCAGTCGCTTCATCGGTGTGATGTCGGTCGAGATGTCGCCCACGCCGAACACACTGCCCGTCTCGTCGATCAACGGGAATCTGACAGACACGTAGCTGTGGTCGCCGTCATCGAGCCTGGCCGTCTCCTCGAACGTGGCCGGTTTGCGAGCATTGACCACAGCGAGCTCGTTGTCGCGGTCGTCCTGGCCGGTGCGAAGTGTGGGAATCTCGTCGCGTGATCGTCCGAGGATCGCTGAGCGTGGAGCACCCATCACCCGCTCGGCCTCACGGTTCACCAGCACGAAGCGGCCGTCGCCATCCAACAGCGACACTGCTGCGGGGGCATTGTCGACGAAAGCACTCAACGTGTGCTCGCTACGAGCGAGCTGTGCGTTGGCCCGGGCAGCGTGCTGCGCCAGACAGAGGAGCCGAGCCAAGCCTTCGACGAATGCGATCTCCTCGGCAGCAAACGCTCGCTGCTCGATCGAGGCGACGACGATTGCGCCGCCACAACCATCGGAACCTTGCAGTGGTGCGGCAATTCCGCTGCGAGCTCCTTGGGCAGCGACCAGCGCCGGCGGGCGGTGAAGTGTTTCCACCGTCCAATCCTCCACGACGATGGCCGAGCCTCGGTGTACGCACTCGGCGACCACGGTGTCGGCCGACGCGGTGAGAGCCGTGGTGGCCAGCAACCGGCCTTCGATGCCGGATTGGGCGACGAGCGACATCTCGCCCGCAGGTCCCGGCGTGTAGATCGAGGCCGTGTCGACGCCCAGGGTCTCGACCAACGTGGCAGCTGCGTACGACATCGCGTCGACTGCAATCGTGTCGGTGAGGATGTGGCGGGCCATGTCGGCCGTGGCCATGGCCATCTTCGCTTGGCGTACGGCAAGGTGTCGGGCGGCCTCCAACGCGGCAGTCGTGGCGAGCGGTGCTCGCAGGTCGTCCACCGAGGCCATCGTGTAGCGCGGCACCCGTTCGTTGAGCGCGTGCGACCCGATCACGGCTGCATACAGGGCTCCGGCCACGAGCGGCAGCGCGTCCAATGCCGGGATCAGCCGACGCAGCAGCGCGCCACCAGGCGTGGCTGCGATCACCCGCGACAATGTGGTGTCTTGGGGCCGGGAGGTGAGCACGAGCCCCAACGCCGTGAGGATGAAGATGACGGATCCTTCGACTGGGACACCGTAGATGCCTCCGATCACGACGAACTGGTTGACATTCGCCACTCGACCGAGCAGGGCCAGGAGTGAAGCCACGACCGCGGCCACGACCAGCCCGTCGCGCAGCCGTCTCATTCGGTTCGGCAACGTCAGCGCCAACCCAATTGTGATGAAGACGACCGCGGCTTGCGGTGCCGGCCTGCCCGGCGCAAGGTTGCCGACGTTCCAGATATCTGGATGGAGCAGCTCGTCGATGACCAGGGTACGGCCGAGCACGTACTCCGACAGGATCACCAACCCGACTGCGGCCACCGCCACGCCGACCAGACGCACGGCGCGCACCGCGACAGCAGATCGAGAATGGCGCCTCCAGAAGAGGATGGCGCAACTGCACAACAGCATCACCACCGCAGTGTTGATCTTCATCGGCTCGGACCGATCGAGGGGCGCTGCCAGCCAGCGAACATCGAAGGTCCAGCCGCCGATCACGACTGACGTCACCGCAACCACCGTCAACAGGCAAGCGTGGCCGACGACCAGTGCGTAGTGGACGACTGCTGGATCCGGCTGCATCGTCCGCGCAGGCGCGTCGCGCTCATCGCCGCGCTTGGGCACTGCCTCGTCCACCTCCACCGGATCACCCTGCATGGTCCTGGTCGGCACTGGCTGGGACTGAAGTCCCGAAATCGCTGCGAATGGTACTAATTCGGCTACAAACAGTGAGATTTCAAGGATGCTGGGCCGCTGCAGCACCGGGGCCGCGAACCACCCTGTCGCCGCGGCCCGTCAGCGGTAGCAACGGCCAGACGACCATCGCGGCCGTGGCCCCCTAGGTGTGCCATGGTCGAGCGATGGCATTTGGTCAGATCACCGGTCCACCGGCGACGGCGCGGCAGATGCGTGAGCTGAGCGAGCTGCTCGAGAGTGCTGGGCACGACGGCTTTCGCGACGCCCGCGGCCCGATGGGGTTCAGCCAGCGACAGGCTGGTGGCAAGTTCACGTGCGGCGAAGCGCAGGCGTTCATCGATCAACTCGAGGAAGCGGCAAGCGGCAGCGAACCAGCGTTGCCGCAACGCCCGGCTCCCCTCGTGGTGCGGCCAATCACAGCGCGGCCGACGCCCCCGGTGCGGCTCGACCCCGCGGGGCGTGCCTTGCGCGCCGCGTCAGATGAGCAGTTGCTCGCTGAGGTCCGCCGCCGCGGACTGACCCCGCCCTGGCCGTGACGAGAACCGCAACAGTGGTCGGCGGTGGTCCCGCTGGTCTCATGGCAGCAGAGGTGTTGGCTGATGCCGGGTTGGCGGTCACCGTGTACGAGCACATGCCGTCGGTCGGCAGGAAGCTGCTGCTGGCTGGGCGCAGCGGGTTGAACATCACCCACAACGAGCCGCTCGACGATCTGCTGGCGCGGTACGGCCACGGCGCAGATCACCTCGCGACGGCGATACGCACCTTCGGCCCGCAGGAGCTGCGTTCGTGGTGTGCGTCGCTCGGTGAGCCGACGTTCGTCGGATCGACCGGCCAAGTGTTCCCGGCGTCACTGCGTGCAACGCCGTTGCTGCGCGCCTGGCTGGCTCGCCTGGCATCGGCAGGTGTGTCGATCGAGGCCCGCCACCGATGGCTCGGATGGGCTACGACATCCGACGGCGCGGTCGATGCGCGGAGATCGCTGTTCGGTCGTGCGGACGCGAGCACTGTCGAGGTGACCGGCGACGTGACCGTGCTGGCACTCGGCGGTGCAAGTTGGCCGCGCGTCGGCTCCGACGGTGGTTGGGTCGCCGAGTTCCGGCGTGCCGGTGTCGAAGTCAGCGAGCTCCGTGCGGCCAACTGCGGCATCCGGGTCGACTGGACCGCGCTCTTCGCCGAGCGATTCGCCGGCGTGCCGCTGAAGAACGTCGCTGTCGCCGTGGCGGACCGCTCGGTCCGGGGCGACGCGATGGTCACCTCCGGTGGCGTCGAGGGTGCCCCGATCTACGCCCACTCGGCGGCGATTCGAGATGCCATCGACCGCGACGGCCGTTGCACTGTCACCGTCGACCTTCATCCCGACGTCTCCAATGCAGGCCTCCGCGATCGACTCGAGCGTCGCCGACCGAAGGATTCGCTCGCCACCTCGCTTCGTCGCACGATCGGGTTGACACCGGTTGCGGTATCGCTCCTGCGCGAGGCCACCGGAAATCGGGTGCCGGTGGATCCGGCGGAGCTGGCCGTGCTGGTGAAGGCGGTGCCACTGGTCATCGAGCAGACCATGTCGATCGAGCGGGCCATCTCGAGCGCTGGTGGGATCGCATTCGCCGAGTTGGACGAAACGTTCATGCTCCGCCGCCTGCCGGGGACGTTCGTCGCCGGCGAGATGATCGACTGGGAGGCGCCGACCGGCGGCTACCTGCTGCAGGCCTCGTTCAGCACGGCGGTCGCCGCAGCGCAGGGTGCACTGGCCTGGCTGGCCCGCCACCCAATCACGTCGATCCCTTGAACGGGGTGCAAATGATCTCGACGTGCACCGGGCCCGCGGGGCCTTGGCCGTCGAAGACGTAGCCGTTGCTCGTGGTCGTGACGGGAGCGGTCCACTGCGTCTCCTCCGTCGAGGCGCCGGGCGTCTTCTTGCCCTGCAGGCCATCGACGAAATGCCCTCCGGTGATTCCGATCTTCCAAGTGTCGGGAGTGTCGCCCAGTGCGGCGGCGAGGTAGAAGGGACCGTCGGCCGTCTCGAAGTCGCCGCCGGCGATGTTGATGCCGAGGATGGTCGAGCACACCACGGTGCTGAACGATGCCGTCTCGCGCACACCCGGTCCGCTGATCACCAGGGTCGGCGCACTCTCGATCGCGTAGTCACAACCGCCATCGGCAGTCTCTGCAAGAACGATCCCGGCTGGTCCGTACGGGGCAGCGACCTGAACGTTGCCCGCGGCGTCGAGGGTCACCGACGCGCCCGTAGGTATTGGCGCGTCGGGTGCCTGGTAGGCGACTCGAGCCTCGTCGCATGTTCCCGCGTGTCCATACCACCCGACTGCGATGGCCGGATCGCCAGGAAGCGGTCGTGGAACCGATGGTTGCGAGAGGCGTTCAAGTGCAGCCGACACCTCGTCAGCCGGATATGGGATCACGGCATCGTGACGGGCTCGCACGATCGCTGCGCCTCCGAAGACCGCGAGGAACAACGCCAAGCCGGCGAGTCGTTTCATGGGCACGGTCCGTCGAACGGCGTAATCGTCATGATGACGCCAAGGCCGACTGATCCAGCGGGGCCCCGAATGGTGGCTGGTTGCGGCAGGCTCACCAATCCCTTGCCACTCGCTTGCACCCCTTGAATGAGCGTGTCGCCTCCGAAGGGGATTTCCAGGGTTGCACTCGGCGACGCCCATGTCCCTTGAAAGTCCGTCGTGCCACTGGCGAACACGCTGCCGAAAACCGGAATCGCCGAGTTTGCATCACCGGTGACATCGGCCGTGCCGTGGAACGAGACCTTGGCCGGCCGCTTGGTGTCGGTCGATTCGGGGTCGTAGTCGGGCGCGCAGCCGTGCAGTGCGATGGTGGCACCGGCGAGTCCCATTACTCCGATCGTGCCAGTGGGCATATCGATTCTTAGTGGGCACTTGATCGACTTCTCGTCGACCTGGCCACTTCGCCGAACCGCCTTGGTGATCGAGGCATCGCTCACCGGAGTCCCGCTTTCGTTCATGAGGTCGTCGGCCGCGCCCGGTACCAGCTCCCAGGTGCCCTCCACGTAGTTGTCGCTGAGGCCGAGGATGTGCCCGAACTCGTGGGCGAACACCCCATCGGGAGCTTCGAACGACCAATCGCTTGCGCTGGCGTCCGGACCGGTGTTCGGGGTGAACTGGGGACTGTCGCTCAGCGGGTCATCCGGACCCGAGCTCGCGGAAACGTGCGAGCGGCTTCGGTCGACTTTCCCGGACTTCTTCGACGGGTACACGCCGGCGTCGAGCTTGATCGGTACTTCGTTGTCCTTGGCGTCTTGCGGCCCACTTGCAGCACGCGCGTTGACCTTGACGATCAGCGCGTAGCACTTGAACGAGTGACCGTTCCACGCACTCTCGATGGCCGCCTTGGCGCGCTCGACGGTGGCCTGGAAGCGTTGCTGCTGAAACCCGGACTGCGGCGGCGGCACCACGAAGAAGACGAGGTTGGCGGTGACCGTGATCGTCTTCGCGGCCTGATCAACGGTCCAGGTGACCGCGGTCGCCGCCGAGGCCCCGGCAAGGGGCGCTTCCTCGCGAATCGTCGTACCAACGAGGAGCACTACGCTGAGCAGCAACGCCAGTCGAGACTTCCTTGGGTGCCTCATGCCGTGTGCCACAGACCCTTCTCGGCATCAAATGTCAGCGACGCCTGGTTCGCAGTCAGCCAGTCTCGCCAACGTTGTTGCGCAGCGGCCCGACGGCTGGCATCGGCATCGAACGGCGGGCCGTTGTCGGCGATGCCGGTGAACCGCACGAGCGAGGTGGCCGCGGCTGCCCACGCCGTGGTCGGTGGCTCTTGACCGACCAGCGTGGATGCGTCGGCGAGCTCGTCGATCAAGGGAGCGAATCCCTCAGTTCGGCCACGGGCGATCAGGCCGGTCGCGGCCATGATGCGGATGTTCGGATCGGCGTTGGTCAAGAGCGGCAGGAGTGGTGCGGGGTCGACACCTTCGTTGACCCAGATCCACGTCGCCGCCCACAGTTCGGGCCCGCTCACACCCGCGGTGAGCGCAGCACCCGCGGCCTGAACAAGAGCAGTGTCCGAACGATGATCGTGCACGGCGTATTGCGACTCGTCATTCGCGAAGCTGAAGGAGCTCAACGTGGCGGTCGCGTCTTGTGGCGTCATGCCACTGTCTGCAGCAACGGTGGACGTGGTAGCGACAGCGGATGAGTTGGTGGCAGGAGCGGTGTTGGTGCCGGTCGCAACGGTTTGCACCACAGTGGTCTGTGTCGCTCGCGACGGCGAATTCGAGCATGCCGATGCCAGGACGAAAATGACCAGAAGGGTCGAGCACCGTCGGGCGCAAAGCATCTGCTGTCGCACACTAGTCGTGAAGCAATGCGGCATCCCGAAGCGCGGTGTGCTCATCGTTCCTTCATACCTTTGGAGGAGATGTGTTCGTGAACACCGCGTTGGTCCGAGCTCCGTCTCTCGCAACACTGTCGTCCAGCCTGATCGCGTTCGCGTTGTTGATGGCGGCGTGCAGCTCGGATGGCGGGAACGGTGCGACCGCCACTTCGACCACAGCGGGCGAGGTTCTGTCGAGCGTGTCGACATCGACCGCTGCGCCCACGACCACAACCGAGTCAGCTTCCACCACGGTCGTGTCGGCGCCGGCTTCGTCGACTGCGCCCACTTCGGCGCCGGCCTCGACGTTCGAGCTCGTGCCCGCGACCGAGGCCACGGGCACGGTCACTCACGGCACGCTCACCTTCGCCGGCCTCCAGCGCACCTACCGGCTGTACGTGCCGAGCGCCCTGCCAAGCGGTCCCGTTCCGCTGTTCATCGGTCTTCACGGCGGCACCGGGTGGGGTGATCAGTTCGCCCGCACGAACCACATCGAGGGGTTGGCCGAGAGCAACGGCTTCATCGTCGTGCACCCCGACGGCGTGAAGGTGGCGGGCGGGCAGGGCGGTGTATGGAACGGCGGAGTCTGCTGCAGCGTTGCCGCCCGCGACAACATCGACGACGTCGGTTTCATCAATGCCCTGATCGACCAACTCGCAACCCAGTACTCGATCGACCCGCACCGCATCTTTGCCTTCGGTCACTCGAACGGGGCGATCATGAGCTACCGGCTTGCCTGTGAATTAGCTGATCGGATCGTCGGCATCGGCCTCTACGCCGGCACGCTCGGCGTTCAAACGTGCAACCCGGCGCAACCGGTTTCGATCCTGCATGTGCACGGCACGGCCGACACCAACATCCCGATCGCCGGCGGCCTCGGGTCCGACGGCATCTCTGGTGTCACTTTTCCACCACCGCATAATGGGTTCGACACGGTCGCCAAGCTCGACGGCTGCCCTGCCCCGACCAACACGACTGTGGGCGACATCACCACGGAGCTGAGCGATCCGTGCAACGGCAGCTCTGCCGCAGCATTCGTGACAATCGCGACGGCCACCCACTCGTGGCCCGCCGGGACGCCGATCGTCACCCCGGCCTCGGGCCCGGGGTACGCCGACTACGACGCCACAGCCGCCATCGTCACGTTCCTGTTGTCGCATCCGCGACCTTGACCGGTCGGCTACGCAGTCTCGGTGTGGGTGTTCAGTCGGCGAGAAAGTCGGCGATCGCCGCCGCGCACATTTCGGCGTGGTCGAGCAGCAGCAGATGGCCGGCGTCGTCCACGATCTGCAGTCGCGAGTTTGCCTGGCTTCGATCGAGGTTTCCCGCTCAGTACCGCACCCAGACGAAGCGCAAAGGGGAGGGTACCCAATGGTGCCATCGCCGCTAAACGCCGGTTTTGGCGGCGCGGGTGGATCGGGTGGGTCTTGGTGGCGGAATCGTGGTTGCCCGCTGAAGGAGTGCCTGCGCGGACCAGCGTGTGAGTGCGACGGCGTCGTTCCTGGAGAGGCCGGCGACATCGACCAGCCAGACGATCGCTTCGATGCCGATCGTGGCGCGAATGCTGAGCACGAGCTGGCGGAACTGCTCGTCGGAAAAGTCATCGCGGACACCGTCGAGAGCCTCAGCGATCCATGCGATCGCGCGTCCTTGACGGAGCGGCAGCGCGTCGCGTTCGGCGGCGCCCATCTCGAGCGAGAGGCGCAGCATCGTGCGTTGTTGCGCCTCGGTGTCGAGAATCATGGCGCTGAAGTTGAAGACGACGGCGTCGAGCCGGGCCGCCGGATCCTGCGGCGGGTTGGCCGGAAGCATTGACTCGGCGACGATTTCGGGGTGCGCCGCCACGAGCAGCGCGCGCTTGCTCGCGAAGTAACGGTAGGCGGTGGTCCGTGAGATGGAAGCGGCCGCGGCGGCGTCCTCGATCGTTGGTGTGACCCCGGCGGCGACGAGCTCGCGAGCAGCAGCGACGAGGGCCGCTCGCGTTCGGGACTTCTGGGCCGAGCGCCCGCTCAGTTCGTACGGTGTTGACATCACTCTTATGGTATGTCATTCTCGTCATGGGACACTAGTCCCATGAGCAGGAAGGTGAAGCCATGACCGCGATTCCAGCCCGGCAGTCTCTGGTTCGAGCATCGGACGACGGCCAGCGCCGCTGGTTCTTCGGCGGCGGCCTACACATCTGGAAGGCGACGGCGCAGGACACCGATGGTGCGTTCCTCCTCTTCGAGGACCGGATGGACCACGGCAAGGTCACCCCGCTGCATATCCACCCCGACTCTGACGAGACGATGATCGTCCTGGAAGGCGAGATCCTCATGCACCTCGACGGCACCGAGCACGCAGTTGGTCCCGGCGGCATCGCCAGCGCACCACGTGGCGTCCCTCACGCCTTCAAGGTCTCCGGTGCCGACGGCGCCCGGCTGCTGTGCCTTCACACACCCGGATGCTGCCAGGCGTTCTACTGGGATGCCAGTGAACCCGTCGCAAGCGATGACACTCGGGGCATCGATGCCGGACCGGTCGACATGGGTCGCGTGCAGGCCTCGGCGAAAAAGAACGGTGGCATCGAGATTCTCGGTCCGCCGCCGTTCAGAGACGTCGCTCTCACCTGACCATCGCTGGAGTGTTTCAGGCGCCTGTGAGGGACGCCGAGAACGAATAGAGTCGAACCATGGCCGGTCTCGCAATCATCACGGAGGCCTGCATCGGTGTGAAAGATCGGGCGTGCGTCGATGTGTGCCCGGTGCAGTGCATCTATGAATTCGACGCGCAGAAGAACACCCTGTTCTCCGAAGACGAAGCCGGCAGCGGCGTCATCGAAAACACCCACACGCCCAATCCCGACTCGATCGCCATCTTCGGAAACACGTTGCTGTACGTGAACCTCGACGAGTGCACGTCGTGCACAGCGTGCTACCAGCCCGACGTCTGCCCGGTTGGCGCGATCTACTCCGAAGAACACGTTCCCAATGGCTCGGCCTCGACGGCCAAGTACAACTCAGAGGACCCCAACAAAGGTCACGACCACACCTTCTTCATTCAGCTCAGCCGCGACGTCTTCGGCGACTAGGCACGTCGAATTCGGCCGAGCGGCTGGACCCGGCGATGGTTCGAACAGGCTGACGAGATCGCTTTCGGCCGACGTCGAAGCCCGAGCTACAGGATGCATTTCAGGGAGCACCACACGCCGCGACGGTTTTGAGAACCAGGTAGGGTTCCGCGTCTCGACAGGCAAACGCGGCACCTGACGATCAGGTGATCGGGTTGAAAGGAACGACGCATGGACGAGATCGAGATCGTTCGCCGCATCGGCGAGCTCGTCGACGATGAGCACGCACTGGGGCGAACTCACAGCGGGGCCCCTCCGTCCGACGAAGAAGTCGCCAATCTTCGGTCGATCGAGGTCGCGCTCGACCAGTGTTGGGATCTGTTGCGTCAGCGGCGCGCGCGGCGTGATGCGGGCCAGAACCTCGATGACGCCCAGTTGCGTCCCGCACGCATCGTCGAGGGCTATCAGCAGTAACTGACCTCGAAGACGTTGGCCTCACGCCTCAGCCGCGACTGCCTAGCGTGGCGGTCGCAGCAGTTCGGGGGAAGAGCCGGCTCGCTGCGATCTCGTACGCCCATTCATCCAATTTGTCGAGCGACCAATGTCGTTGCGAAACGAGTAGCCCGAGGAATTCGATGCTGGCAACGGCGTAGAGAACGTCCGCTGCCGACTCAGCCGATTCTGTTGTCGTGAAGCCCGGCTTGACCGCGAGATCCGCCGCCAACGCGCGCATGGTCGACAGGCGTTGCGCGCGGATTCGATCCAACAACGCGGCGACCTCCGGGTCGGCCGCTGCTGCCTGGATGGCCCCATAGATGGGGGCCACCCGCACGTTGATGCGCCGAGCGTTTGACATGACCATTTCGAGGGCATGCGGCCCATCGCGCTCGCTGTGCACCTCGGTGACCCACGGGCGCTCGAGCACCGGGATCGGCTCATCGTCGCCGACGACGGCCGTATCGTGCGCGGCCTCGAGAATCGCCACCTTCGAGCCGAAGCTGAGGTACAGCGTCTGTACCACCACGCCGGCCCCCGCAGCGATCGCGGCCATTGTCGTGTCGAGGTAGCCGCGCTCGCAGAACAGCGTGCTGGCGGCCCCGACGATGCGCGCTCTCGTGTCGAATCCCCGTTCTCCTTTGCGTGCTCTCGGCAAAACGAACCCCCTTGACGATCGGTCGAACAAGGACTAGAACGACATTACACTACAGCATTCTAGCAAAGGGAGTCAGCACGTGGAGAACCCAGTACAAGCGGAGATGGATCACCAAACGATCCCAGCCGTGTCGGGCATCCACCACGTCGGCCTGACCGTCAGCGATGTCGAGGCCAGCGAGGCCTGGTATGGCCGAGTCCTCGGGTTCGAGCGTCTGATACTCGAACCCCACAACGGCGGTACCGGCTTCACCGTGCTCATCCATCGCCCTGGGACGACCGTCGACATCGGCCTCGATCATCACGACGCCAACGAAGGCGAGACCTTCGCCGAGCACCGAACTGGCCTCGACCACCTCTCGATCAACGTCGCCCGGCGCGAGGATCTGGATGAGTGGGTCGCCCACCTCGACCGACTCGAGGTCGCCCACGGTCAGATCACCGATCGCACCGAGCCGTTCCGATTCTCCACGCTGGTGTTCCGCGACCCCGACAACATCCAGCTGGAATTGATCTGGCTCGGCCAGGGCTGACATGACGACCACCACCGACCCCACCACCATCGCCGACGTCCGCTGACCGTCCGCCCCGATCTCTGGCACGGGCCGTTGACTGCGAGGCGCCACGGACCGTGGCTAAGGATTCCGAGGTTCGGACGGGGTCGATTCGAGTATTGTCATGGCCAGTTCGGCCCACGGTGGGCAACTGAGGAAGTGATGCGCAATGAGCCGGGCACGGCTGTGGTCCGTTGTGGCCGCCATCGTGATCAGTAGTTGTAGCAGTGGTGGCGGAGCCGTCAACAGCGGGCCCGGTTCAAGCGTGGCCGTCGTCACGGTGACGGCAGCGAACTCGGTGGCTCAGCCGGTGGATCAGTCGATCACCGGGTTCGGGACTGGTCAGGGCGTCAACGCCGACTTCGTCGCCCTCGAGGCCGACATTGGCGCCGATCCCGTCAAGGTAGAAGCCGGAGCGCTGGCCCATCTTGGAGATGCAGACCCGTCAGTGCACTACGCCGCGGTCTACGCGCTGAGTCGTACGGCCAAGTCAGCCGGATCCATGACCGCGCTGGCCACGTTGTTGACCTCGGCGCGCGTCGAGGATCGGTTGTTGGCGGCGACGGCGTTGGCCTATCGGGGTGACAAGTCGAGTCTGCCGGCGCTCATCGACGAGCTCGGTTCGACCGACGCGTTCGTGTACTGGGAGCCGGCGCAGACGACGTCCGACTTCGCCAGGGCTCAGCTGTTGCGGTTCACGAACCAGGATCTCGGGTTGCGGGCCGCCACTGATCCTGCCGCGGCTGCGAACGTCAAGCAGGCCTGGCAGCAATGGTGGAAAGATCACGGGGCCACCTTGCGTTGGGATCCGGCGATCGAGGAGTTCGGGTGATGCGCGGGCGTCGACTGCGTCGTGTCGTGGCCACCGGTGTCGTGGTGGTACTGGCGTGTTTGACGCCGGCAGGTCGTAGCGCCGCCAAGACCACCGTGACCAGCGACGGCGGCACGGTGACGTTGACCGTGCCCGTCGATCTCGTCGGAGCGATCAACGCCAACGGTACGGAAGTCGGGATCAAAGATCTCGACACCGGTGTGCGAACGCCGATCTCCACGCTCTACGGCAGCGCCGCCAAGTTGTGGAACGACGCCTTCGCCAAGCTTCAGTACAAGGGTTGCGTCAACTTCAAGCTCGACTTGCAGTTCATCCCGAAGCCCTTCAATTCGCCCGCGACGCCGGGCCATCACCGGATCGAGCTCGGCTTCGATCCCGATCTGAGACCTGGCGTGTTCATCCCGGGAGCGACTGACGCCAACGCGGACGACAGCATCCCGTTCAGCGCCGACATCGGGGGCACATGGCCGCCGGTGGGCACCGACACGGTCGCCCACGAAGTAGGTCATCTGATTGGACTCGCCGACGACTACACCGACATCAAGGACGCCAACGGGAAGGTGACCGGATCCAAACCGTTGCCGGGGCGTGAGAACACCGAGATGGCCAGCTCGGGCTCGGAGAACATCGACCAGGTCCTGATCGACCGCATCGGCAAGATCGTCGAGAACGCAGGCCAGAAACTCCCGAAGTGCTGGACCGGCACGATGACCTCGTCATCGAACGACACCGTCACGGCCCAAGGGGGAGGGCTCGTCTGCTCGGCGACATGGGCGACCGCGCTGAAGCTCACCGTCGCGGCCGACGCCACGCTGACCGGTACTGCGACCACCACCATGGACGGCGCACCAGTCTGCACACACCCCGAATTCATCACCAACCCGATGACGGGCATGCTCTCGACCATCACGGGCACCGCTACCGACACCCAGCTGCAGATCCAACTCACGGTCGCGTCGGACGTGCCCGCCGGTTCGATTGACTACGCCGGGATGACGGCGTCGCTGTACGGCTTCAACACGCCGCCCGCCACCATCACCATCCCGATCACGACCCCGGGCCACGCCGAGGGCAACCAAGAGCTCCAAACCATCTCGGGCGTGAACTCGTACACCTCCGAGAACACCTTCACCCTCGACTGCCAAACCTGTTGAGCGGATGCTGTCACCGACTGGCCGATTGGGAGAAACGCCGACCATCGCTCCCTTCGGACAGATCATGACCTTCGTCCCTGGCTCGCGAGCCCGCGAGGACCCACAATGGGGTCAGCCCCCAACGGTCGTTCTGAACGGTTCGGCCCTCCGAGGACAAAGGGAGTCCCCCTAAGGGACAGCGGCCCTCGCGCTCCACAGTGAGCGCGAGGGCCCGCCCGCGCCTGGGGCGACACGGCGTCGACCCGCTGCTACATTCCTCAGCTCATGCACGACCATGGTTTGACTGGCGAGGTCGTGGTCACGTGGCCCGGCTACGACATCGACGGGCCGAGCAGCGGACGGCTTCTACGAGACGCGGGCCTGTCGATCCGACTTGAACCAAAGATGGGCGCGCGGACATCCACGGAGTTGGCCGGGTTGCTCGGTGATGCCGTCGCGGTGATCGCCAGCAACGATCCGTTCAGCACCGACGTGTTCGACGCCTGCCCGAACTTGAAGGTGATCGCCCGCACCGGGGTCGGTGTCGATGCCATCGACGTCCCCGCAGCGACGAAGGCTGGGGTTCTCATCGCCACTGCGCCGGGAACGAACGAGGAGACCGTCGCCGATCACACGCTGGCGCTGATGCTCGCCCTCGTTCGCCGTCTCGTCGAGCATGACCAATCGCTGCGCGAACACCGATGGGATCGGGCCGGCAGCATCACGCCGAACGACCTCGTCGGTGCCACCGTCGGCGTGATCGGTTCTGGCACCATCGGCCGCGGTGTGATCCGCCGCGTGCTGGCGTTCGGCTCGAGAGTTCTGGTCTGCGATCCGGCGCTGACGACGGCGCCGGAAGGGACCGAGCTCGTCGACCTCGACCACCTCCTCTCGGAGTCGGATGTCGTCACGCTGCACGTACCGCTGCTCGATCAGACGCGCGGTCTCATCGGAACCAGGGAACTGGCATTGATGCAGCCGACCGCCGTTCTGGTCAACGCGTCGCGCGGGCACATCGTCGACGAGGCCGCGCTGGCCGATGCACTTCGTAGTGGTCGTCTCGCCGCGGCCGGGCTCGACGTGTTCGCCGAGGAACCGCCATTTGAATCCGACTTGCTCGATCTGCCGAGCGTGCTCGTGACCCCGCACGTCGCCGGGCTGAGTCACCGGGCGATCGCGGCGATGAACGAGATGGCGACGCGGTCGGTGATTGCGTTGTTGAGCGGCGAGATGCCGCCGAACGTCGTCAACAAGCAAGCGCGCTGACGCGCCTCAGCCGGCGAACAGCGACTCGGGAAGTCCCTTCACACCGGGCACCATCGTGAGCAGCGCGCCGGCCCATGGCTGGCCGGGGGCGAGCGGCACGGAACCTCCGGTGCTGATCGACGTGAGGTACAGCACGTCGAGGTCGGCGCCGCCGAACGCGGGCATCGAAGGCTTTTCGACGGGCAGCTCGATGATGCGATCGACGTCGCCATCGGGCGTCGCCCGCAGCAGTGACCATCCATAGACGCACGCCACCCAGTAGCAGCCGGTCTCGTCGACGCACGCACCGTCGGGGCGCCCCGGCAGCGTGGAGAAATCGAGGAAGACCCGCTCGTTGCGTCGGGTCCCCGAGGCGACGTCGTAGTCGTATGTCCACACCAGATCGCGGGTCGTGTCGGCCCAGTACATCACCGACCCGTCGGGGCTGAAGGCCAGCCCATTCGACACGCCGACCCCGGCCTGGATCGCCTCGCTACCTCCATTTGCTTCAACGCGATACAGCGTGCCGGCCTTCTGCCCGTTGTACGCAGGGATGTCCATCGAGCCGACCCAGAACCTGCCGGCAGGATCGGCGCGACCATCGTTGAGCCGAGTGGGTGCGTCGTCAGCCTCGAGCTCGCCGCGCTTGGTGACTTCTCCCGTCGACCAGACCAGATCGACGAGTTGATGTTCGATGGCGATCAGCAGACGGTCGGCGTCGTGCGTGAGCGCGAAGGAACCTGGTCGACCCGGGAGGTGACGGCTCTCGCTCCGATCGTGATCCGGGTCATAGCGGTACAGCAGCTGCGAATCGACGTCGATCCAGTAGAGGCACTGATCGCGGCCGCTCCACACCGGACACTCGCCGAGTTGGGCTCGGATGTCGAGCACGCAATCGATGTCGGTCACGGCCGCACTCCTTCGCTGGGGATCACCGGGATCTTCTCGAACGCCTGGCCGAGCGCCTCAGGGCCCATCGCCGCGTACCCGCCGTCGACAGCGAGGTCGGTGCCAGTGATGAACGATGCCCGGTCGGACAAGAGGTACAGCACGGCATCGGCGATCTCTTCGGGATGGGCCAGCCGCCCGAGCGCTTGGAACTCGGCGGCGACCGAGTCGGCTCGCTCACGTGATCCGTATCGTCGCTCGATGTTCCGGCTCCACGTCCAGCCGGGTGAGACGGTGTTGACGCGGATCGATTGGTCGGCCAGCAGCTGCGCCGAGTTGCGGGCCAGTCCGAGCAGTGCCGATTTCGTCACCGGGTAGACGAGGCGATTCGGTTGTGAGTGCTTCGCCGAGATCGAGGCGATGATCACCACTGCCCCGCTCCCGCGCTGCACCATGTGCGGCACCGCCTTCTCGATGAGCATCGCCGCGGCGATCACGTTGACGTCGAGGGCGTGATGCCATTGCTCGCGCGTCGTCTGCATCTGCGCATCGACGAAGACCGCTGCTGCCGACACCACGAAGTCGAGACCGCCGAACTCGGCGACCGCGGTGTCGATCAGCACATCGAGATCCGCATCGCGTGTTACGTCAGTTCGAACGAACCGCGCCGAGGCGCCCAGACCCGAGGCAACGTCGCCGCCGATCTTGTCGTCGAGATCGCCGAGCACCACGCGCGCGCCGGCAGCGACCAATTGGCTGCCGATCGCAGAGCCGATGAACGACGCGGCTCCGGTGACCACTGCAACTTTGTCGGCGAACTCCACGTGCACTCCTTCTGGCGGGAAGCTCGAATGTAGTGCAGGCCCATCGAACCGGACCCGCACGGAACCGGCATCGGTGGAGTGTGGCGAGCACGCCCCGGGAGATGCGGCTACCCACCTTGGCGTGAACGTGGGAATGGGTCACACTTCCCCAGCCGGCCACGTTGGTGAGCGGGTTGATCGGCGGAGTGACGGGTACACTCGCCGTGGATGACGGCACGGCTCGAACGGGCGTTGGCCGCAGGGTTCGTGCTCGCTGTCGTCGGGTTGTCGTGGGGCCTGGCTCAACTCGGTGGTGCTGTCGGTGTGCCGCGCACCGGCGCGTGGGCGTACGAGCTCGTCGCCCTCGACCTGCACACCACCGGCCACATCCATCTCGTCGGCTACGGCCAGATGACCTTGGTCGGCCTCGCCGCCTGGGCGCAGCCATGGTTGTGGGTGTTCGGCCACCATCGCTGGGTGCTCGAGCTGTCGTCGAGCGCACTGTTCGCCGCGGGGCTCTACGGCGCCCAGCGCCTGGCCCGCGTGCTGCTCTCGTTCGGCGCTTCGCTGTTCGTCGTTGCCTGTGTCGCCGCCTACCCCGGTGTGCTGCGCGACGCATCGTCGTTCATGACCGACGGGCCTGCACTCGGCCTGCACCTGTTGGTGCTGGTGGCCGGTCTGGGCCTGATCCGGGCCAAGGTCGATCGTCAGCCGTACTGGCTGGTCCTCGTGGGGTTGCTCGGGCTGTTCGCCTTCAGCGTGCGTGAACTGACCTTCGCCGCCCCCGCAGCCGTGCTGGCCATGGCGATCTTCTCCGGGCAGCGCCTGCTGCGGCGACGGGCCATCATCGCCGGTTCGGTGTTGGTTGTCGCGTGCGCGGTCCTGTGGGGTTGGCGGCACAGCCTGCCCGGCGGCCAGCCGTACGACGGACCGCCCTCGGCGTTGGTGTTGACGCTCAAGCTGGTGGGTGCGGTACTGGCTGTCGGTCTCGGCTTGGCACCGGTGCTTGCGCTCACGTGGCGGCGATGGTGGCCGGTTCGCCATCGGTTGGGTCGCAGGGTCGGGTTGGCCGTCGGCGTGGTCGTTGTCGCGATACCTGCGGTGATCGGCCAAGTGCGGCACGAGCACGTCTGGTGGTTCCTCGGCGATTACTTCCAGGCCAATGGGATGAACGGCGACAAGCTGGTCACCGGACGCAGGCCGCTGTCGATCCCCCGTGTGGGATGGGACCTGCTGGTGACCATGGCGCTGATCTCGACTGCCGTGCTGGTGATGCTCGTCATCGAGTGGGCGGCCGACCATCGTGATCGCACGCGGCCGGAAGAAGTGGAGCGCGACGCGGTGCGGACCACCGAGGCCCTCACGACCTCGATGCTCTTGTGGCACGACGTCGGCTACGCCGTCCTCCTCGGTGTCGCCGCGGTCGGCAACGGCGCGATCTTCGATCGGTACCTGTGGCCGCTGCTGATCTCTGGTTCCATCGTCATCCTCCACCGGTTCTCCGCCGACAACCGCTCACCGGCGCGGTCGGCCACCGCGTTCGGGGGCTTGCTGCTGGGCGGGATGGCGATCGCTTCACTGTCGCTCACCGCCAACAGCGACTCGTTCGATGGGGCGCGTTGGAAGGCTGCCTCCGAGGCAGTCGACCGCGGCTCAGCCCCGACCGAAGTGGACTCCGGCTTCGAATGGCTCGGTACCTATCGCCCCAACCTCCACTGCATCTGGGTGGTCCCGTCGCGGCTCGCCAGCGGTCAAGGCGTTGAAGTGGCAACGCTGACCTACCATCCCTTGCTCGTCGGGCCGACGTCTCAGCTGTACGTGTACCGCTTCGGTGGAACGGGGTGCCCACCGGCGTGACGACGCCGCGCTACGAAGACTTTGGCTCGCCCGGCACGATGAACAGCGGGCTCCACGCCGAATCCGGCCCGACGGGTAGCAACGTCTGCGGCACTTCGGCCTGGTTCGTCCACCGCGCTTCGTAGGGCAGGCCCTCCAGTAGAACCCGGTCGCCCTTGGTGTACAAGTGGTCGGGGTTCCAATCGGGATATGTGCCCGCCGCCGCCGTCTTCGGAGCGAACGGCACGTCGTCGGGCTCGATCGGGCCGACGAGCGACCACGGCATGTCACCGGGGTTGCCGAGCACTGTCGAAGGCTCCTGGCCCTGCGTGTACCACTTGGCCTGATACACCAGTCCGTGACGCACGACCTTGTAACCCTCGACGTACTGCGCCTCCGGGCGCCAGATCGGGTACGGGCTCTTGGCGGGGTCATCGATCGCTTGCTGTCCATCCGCCACCGTGACGGAATCGGTCTGTGGCAGGTACGCGGCGCGACCCGGCAGGGCGGTGAACACGGTGGCGTACTGCAACGGGTCTTGGGTCACGCTGCTGCACGTGTTGGACAGGACCATCACGTCGGCGAACGAGGTGCTGCACGGACCGTCTCGGTTCAACGACCAGGTCGACACCCGGCCGAGCCCTTTGGCCCTGGCGAAGTCGGCAAGACCCTTGGCGTCATCGATGGTGAAGACCTCGCCCGGGACGTCGTTCTGCCCGATCATCGGCGTGGCACCGAGGTGCGACCAGCGTTGGGCATCGTTGAGCGTCGCGCCCTGGCCGGCGTAGATTTCGGCGATCTGCTTGGAGGTGGCGTCGAGGGCTGACTTGGTGGCGCCGAGCATGTCGGTCGTCGGGTGGTCCTTCGAGCCGAAGTTCATCGTCATCGCGTTGACTCCGGTGAGATCGACGCCGGCCGCAATCGTCGATTTCACGAGGGCAACACCGTCCGCGGTCAGGCCGGTCGTGCCGACGGGAACCGTGAGCCACACGGCCAGATCGTGCTTGGCTGCGGACCGCTCCTTCTGGATCGTGGCGATTGCATGTGCCCGACGCTGGATCGAGGGAGCGTCGGCGAGGTCGGCATTCTCGATGTCGAAGTCGATGACCTTCACGTCGTACCGCGTGACGACGTTGCGGTAGGCGGTGGCGAGCTTGGTCGCGTCGGTGCAGGCGAACGCCAACTCCTTGTTGGCCTGTCCACCGAACGAGATCATGATGTCGCCGCCCGCGGCGCGCAGTTGGGTGATGCGGCGGTCGAGCTCGATCGACTGCTTCGCCTGGTCCATCGAATACGCCCCGCCCCAGCTCGGCTTGCACGGGTCAGCGGGATCGGCGACGACGAACGCGAGCGCGATGTCGCGCGCCGGGTTCGACGCCGGGTTCTGGAACTCGTAGGTCGGGGTCAGGGTGACATCGACGTACGGCACGCTCCACGATCGGCCAGGCAATCGGGTCGCCGACGACACCTTCCTGAGAACAATCGCCCCCGCGGCCGCGAGTAGGGCGACGATGCCGATGAGCGCGCCGACCCTCAACCATGACAGTCGTTGCGCCGGTTCCTCCGGACGCAGGTCTTCGGGCTCGACGACCGGGTGGTCCTTCGGTCCCTCTTCAGTTGTCCGTGTCGAACGCATCGTGCTCGCGCTTCCCTCTCACTGCGACTCGCGCAGGGCCAATAACGGTTTTCTCATCGGCTGAACTTGCGCCGAACCTGAGGATCTCTTGAATTTCGCTCACGAATCGTCATCAAGGGTCCGATACCTACCCAGCGGGTCGGTCTCCGACCCGCCCGACAGCGAGCGGCTGTCCGGACATGAGACGGGAAGAGCATGGGTTCTCAGACGAAGGTGCGACCGCGAACCGGCGCACGACGACAGTGGGGAAGCGATCGTCGAGAGCAGCCGTTGCCGATGGTGGCGCCGCCGGTCTCGGATCTTCGAATCACCATCGGTCGCATGGCGATCGTTCTGACGGTCTCGGCGTGGTTCACCTATGTGGTGCTGACGATCATCCAGCAGTTCATCGAGGGTGACGCGTCGAGCGCCCGTCTCGTGATCGAGGCGCTCGTGTATCTGGTTGTCGTCACCGCGCTGACTGCATCGGCGATGGCGTACCTCATCACCCGGATCGGCTTCTTCTATCGCAGCCGCGCCCACAACCGCGCCCCGCGCGCCGCGATCGATCACTTCTTCACACAGACAGTCCCCACCGTCACCGTTCTCGTGCCGTCGTATCAAGAGGACGAGCGCGTGATCCGCACGACGCTTCTCTCCGCGGCGCTGCAGGAGCATCCCCACCTGCGCGTGGTGCTGTTGATCGACGACCCGCCCACCCCGAAGTCGGCGCACGTTCGGCGGCTGCTCGAGACTGCTCGCGCGCTGCCGGCCAAGATCGAGGCCGAGCTCGCCGCGCCGCTCAAGCGCGTCGTCGACGCACTCGAACACTTCGAGGTGATCCAGATGGGCGACCGTCGGCCGTCGGTCGACGACATGCGAACGCTGGCCTCCCATTATGAGTTCTCTGCCGGCTGGCTGCGCGGGCTCGGCGCCAAGCAGGAGATCGTCGACCATGCCGATTCGTTCTTCGTCGAGCACGTGCTCGGTGCACTTGCCAGTGATCTCCAGACGATCGCCGAGGCATTGAACGCCGGGGCGAGCGAGGGTGCGAGCCTCACCACCGACAGACTGCTGGATCTGTACCGACGGCTCGTCGCCACGTTCCGTGCCGAGATGTCGAGCTTCGAACGCAAGCAGTACGTGTCGTGCTCGCACGCCGCCAACAAGGCGATGAACCTGAACAGCTACATCGCGCTGATGGGCGGCAACTACCAAGAGATCGCCACCCCACTCGGCCGCGCACTCGTGCCGTGCTCGCCTCGGCACGCGGATTTGTCGGTGCCGGACCCCGACTACGTGCTCACGCTCGACGCCGACAGCGTGTTGCTGCCGGAGTATTGCGTGCGAATCCTCTACCTCCTCGAGCAGAGCGGCCACGCCAAGGTCGGCGTCGCCCAGACGCCGTACAGCTCGTACCCCGGTTCGGCCACGCGCATCGAGCGCATCGCCGGGGCGACCACCGACCTGCAGCACATCGTGCATCAGGGCATGACCCACTACGACGCCACGTTCTGGGTCGGTGCCAACGCGATCTTGCGCAAGCGTGCCCTCGACGACATCGTCGAGATCGACTACGAGGGCAACTGGGAGATCCGGCGCTACATCCAAGACCGCACGGTCATCGAGGACACCGAATCGACGATCGACTTGGGCATCCACGGTTGGACCCTTCTCAACTACCCCGAGCGACTCGCCTACAGCGCCACGCCGCCCGACTTCGGCTCGCTGTGCATCCAACGCCAGCGCTGGGCAAACGGTGGGTTGCTCATCCTCTCCAAGCTCCGTGAGCAATCACGAGCTCGTCGCGCCCGCTCCGAACGCAACCGGTTCGGCGAGGTGTTCCTGCGGGTCAACTACATGGCGTCGATCTTCTGGGCGTCGCTGTGCCTGCTGATCCTGCTGGTCTATCCGTTCAACAGCGGCCTGTTGAAGCCGCTGTTGCCGCTCATCGCCCTGCCCTACTTCTTGATGATGGCGGGCGACCTCCGCTACTGCGGATACAAGCGTCTCGACGTGCTGCGGATCTACGGGTTCAACCTGATCCTGCTGCCGGTGAACTTGTCGGGCACGTTCGCTTCGGCGTTGCAACTCGTCACCGGCGAGAAGAGCTCGTTCAAGCGGACTCCGAAGGTGCGCGACCGCACCACGGCGCGGGCCGGGTTCATCCTCGCCCCGTGTCTGTTGATTGCCTTCGCGGCGTACACGGTGACCGTCGACGTGAGGCTCCACCAGTGGGCGCACTTCTTCTTCGCCGCGCTGAACAGCAGCCTCGCCCTCTACGCGATGGTGGCGTTCGTCGGCATCCGCAACAGCATCGTCGACCTCTTGGTGCAGCTGCGCGGTTGGCTGTACCGACCGGTGCCCACACGGGCCGCCGCCAGGGCGGGCGAGTCCGGCCCCGGTGCGTTCCGGACGCCGTCGGGTGCAATCGGCGACTGGGCGTCGGTGCTGCACTACGGCACCCCCGAATCGGGCAGCCGCGTGGTGGCGGCCCGACCGATCGAGGCGCCCGCCGAAGCGGCGTCGACGCGACGACCGCTACCCGACTGGCGGGCACGACCCGCGGCGAGGGATTCCACAGCATTCGAGGAGTACACGTTCTTCACCGTCTTCCAGCCGATCGTCGACCTCGCCACCGCAGACGTGGTCGGGTACGAAGCACTCACGCGCTTTGCCGATGGCCAGTCGCCGCAAGACCGGCTCGCGGCAGCGAACACCGCGGGGATCGGGGTCGAGCTCGATGCGGCGCTCGCTCATGCCGCGGTGACTTCCGCACGCGCACTGCCGACCGGCACGTGGCTGGCAGTCAACGTGTCGGCCGGCCTGGCGAACCAAGCGAGCACGCTTGCCGAGATCTTGGCCGAGGCACCCTGCCCGCTCGTGATCGAAGTCGGCGATGCGCCCGACACGATGAACCTCATCGACGGGCCACTCGGGCGCCTTCCCGGCGTGATGATCGCCATCGACGATGCGGGCGCGGGATACGAGAGCCTGGCTCGAATCGAGAAGCTGCGGCCGTCGTTCCTGAAACTGCACCGAGGCGCGGTCACGGGCCTCGACAACGACGCAGCACGTCAGATGTTCGTGAAGTCGCTCGTCAGCTTCGCCGACCAGCACAGCTGCAAGATCATCGCCGAGGGCGTGGAGACCGAAGCCGAGCGCGACGCGTTGCGTGACGCCGGCGTTCACCTCGCCCAGGGCTACTTCGTCGGTCGCCCCGTGCCGATCGATCGGATGCCGAGCTCCGTGTCCCAAGCCTGACAGGCGACCGCCCGCAACTCCTCCGAGGTTGTCGCGGCACCACCGTCGTGGAGACGGTCAACGTGTGACAACCTCCCTTCGTTTTGGAGGTCAGTCGGCGATGAGGGCTTCGTAGGCCTGCGACGTCGCGTCGTTGAAGCACACGAAGCGGACCTCCTGCACCGACGTCGGCGTCGAGCTCACCGTCGCGACGGCGACCTCGGCGGCGAGCTCGATCGGGTAACCGAAGATGCCGGTCGAAATCGCCGGGAACGCCACCGCTGTCGCGCCGACCTCGTCGGCCCTCGCAAGGGATTCGCGGTAGCACGATGCCAACAGCTCGGGCTCGCCCTGCGCGCCGCCATGCCACACCGGTCCAACCGTGTGGATGATCCACCGCGCCGTCAGGCGGAATCCCGGTGTGATCTTCGCTTGCCCGGTCTTGCATCCGCCGAGCAAGCGGCAGTGCTGCACCAACTCGGGCCCGGCGGCGCGATGGATCGCACCATCGACCCCACCTCCGCCGAGCAGTGACGAGTTCGCCGCGTTGACGATCGCATCGACGTCTTGCGAAGTGATGTCACCGAGCACGAGCCGCAGCCTCACGACGAGCACCGAGACGAGGAGGTCACGTCCAAAATCCTACGAGGGTGTCGCGGCGCCACCGTCGTGGAGACGGTCACGGTGTGACAACCCTGCTTGGTTCCTGCGGGGAGGTGTAGAACAATGGGCGGAAGCGCAGGAGTTCCGGGAGGACCATGCACACATCGACCATTGACGCGTCACCGGCGCCACCAGCTCGCAAGATCCAGATCGTGCCGCTCGCCGGTCTTCCGGTGGTGGCGGTCTTGCTCGGGTTCGTCATCTTTGCGATTGCCTCGAACAAGTTCTGGCCGCTGATGCTGTGCCACGTGGCCGGTGGTGCACTGTGGACCAGCATCGATCTGTTCGTCGGGTTGGCGATCGGCCCGATCATCGGCGGGATGTCGCCACCGGCGCGGGCAGAGTTCTCGGCGAAGTTCATGCCCAAGATGGTCATCATCATGCCGATGGTGGTCACGATGACGCTCGCCACGGGCCTTCAGATCGCGTTGCATCTCGGCACGCTGAACCTCAACAACGGGGCGCGTAACTGGCTGGTGGCGTCGATGATCGTGGTCGGCATCATGGCCGTGATCGCGCTGGGTGTGTTGGAGCCGGCCAACATCACCGTGCTGTGGGAGATGAACAAGCCCAACCCCAATCCTGAGATCATCGGACGGATGATGAAGCGCTTCGTCTACACCGCCGGCATCACCGGCATCATGCAGATCGCGACGCTGATCATCATGACCCGGGTGGCCACGCTGTGAACGCCGAACGGAAGTTCCCGAAGGCCGTCGAAGTCGTCACGGTGTCGCTCGCTGCTGTCGTGGTGGGAGGCGTTTGGTTGGGCTCGCACGCGCCGCGGCGGCCTCCGCTGGCATTGCCCACCGTCCTGCTTGTCGTCGCCGCGGCGTTGTTGTTGGCCGGCATCACGATGATCACCAGGTTTGCCGGCTTCTCGTGGAACACGTTCGTACGAGTGGGCCGCTGGGCGCTGCTCGCGTACATCATCGCCGCCGGCATGATCGAGTTCGCCTTCGTGCGCAACCACACCCGCGGCACACCGTTGGCGGTGGTCACCGGCATGCTGGTCGTGTTCGCACTCGATGTGCCGTTCCTCATCGCCACCACGGTCGCTCGATACGACGACTGAGCATTCGGGCGCGGGATGGCTGAACGTTTCGACGCTGCCTACTACCGCCGTTACTACGGTCGGCGGCCGGTACATGATCGGCGGCGCATCGCTCAGCTCGGCACCGGCGTGGTCTCACTCGCCTC
>JANYKU010000121.1 GCA_025358075.1 Ilumatobacteraceae bacterium | reverse complement strand
ACCGGGCGGCGGCGGTGACGAGTTGTAGGTGACGGCGACGCGATCGCCGAGTGCCATGAACCGTTGCGCGCAAGCCAACCCGATGCCACGGGATCCGCCGGTTATCAGTACGACTCTGCTCACGCAGGCCCGCCGGCCGGGGCACCGCCGCCCCAGCGCAACACTGCGCTGGCGGCGGTCATGCCGCCGCCGAAACCGACCAGCAGCAAGAGGTCGCCCTCTTTGACCCGACCGCTGTCGAGCGCGTCGGCGAGGGCGAGCGGCACGGAGGCCGACGACGTGTTGCCGGTGCGCTCGAGCACGCTGACCGCTCGCTCGATGGGGATGCCCAGTCGCTCGCAAGCGGCCGAGATGATGCGAATGTTGGCCTGGTGGGGGACGACCAGGGTGATGTCGTCGGCGGTGAGACCGGCATGGTCGAGCGACTTGGTCGCCGAGTCGACCATGATGCGCACGGCGCGGCGGAAGACTTCCTTGCCCTCCATGTGGATGAACCCGCCGATATCGGCCCACAGCAAGCGGCCGAGCGAGCCGTCGGCATCGAGGTCCCACGCCAGCAGCTGACCCGGGCCCTCGACGGCTTCGAGCACGACGGCGCCGGAACCGTCGCCGAACAGGACTGCGGTGTTGCGGTCTTCCCAATCGACGATCCGCGACAACGAATCGGTGCCGATGAGCAGCACCTTCTTGGCTCCCATGGCGATCAGCCCGTGAGCGTTGACGAGCCCATAGACGAATCCCGAACACGCCGCGTTGATGTCGAACGCGCCACAACGCAGACCGAGCTCGTTCTGCACCGCGGCAGCGTTGCCCCACTGCGTGTCGGGCGTGGTTGTCGCCAGCACGAGGGCGTCGATCTCGCCGAGTTCGACACCCGACATGTCGAGCGCGGCGCGGCCTGATTCGATCGACAAGCCGATCGTCGTTCCGCCGACGTGGCGCTCGCGGATTCCGGAGCGCTCGACGATCCATGCGTCGTTCGTGTCGACCATCTGTTCGAGATCGTGGTTGGTGAGCACTTTGGGAGGCAATGCCGTGCCCCAACCTGTGATCACGGCTCCTCGAACTGCGGAAGGTAGTGCTGGCATGTCAATCAGTCCTCAACCATGCGATGGGTTGTCTCATTGTTACTCGCTCCCCACCGAGGGCGATGTAGCTCTGCAGAACACCGGCGAACGGTGATCGCACCTCGGACTCGCCGACGTGACCGAGCACCGAGCCGACCGTCAGCATCGCGCCGTCGGAGAGATCGGCGATCGGGGTGAACAGGCCTGCCGTCGGGCTGACGACGAGGCGTTCGTGGGCGAACAGGTGCTCACCCTCGAGTTGGGCGCCGCCCCGCGGCGAACCGGCATTGACCCACTCGAGCAGCTTCTCGAGGTCTTCCGGTGTGGAGACGGCGATCGTTCGGGCATCTTCGACGGTGCGCTTGGCCATGCCCGTGAGCACGCCGCCAGGACCGAGCTCGACGAACTCGGTCACACCGAGCGCTTCCAAGGTGAGCAGGCAGTGCTTCCAGCGCACCGGGCTGCTGAGTTGCGCGGAGAGCAGGCTCGACCAGTCGGCACCGGCGTCGTGAGCGAGCGCGTCGACGTTGGAGATCACCGGCACTTCGGTGTCGCGCGGGTTGGCCTCGGCGATGGCCTTGCGCAAGCGGTCGCGGGCGGGGCTCATGAATGGCGTGTGAAACGCGCCGGAAACCGGCAGCGACATGACCTTCTTGGCACCGAGTTGCTTGGCCACGAACCCGGCGGCGGCGACGCCTTCTTTCGAGCCGGCGATCACGACTTGGCCCGGGGCATTGAAGTTGGCGACCCACACGTCGTTGTCGGCGCGTCGGCAGGCGATCTCGACCAGATCGTCGTCGAGGCCGAGCACCGCTGCCATGATGCCGGGGTTCTCGATGCCCGCTTGGTGCATCGCGTCGGCTCGCTCGCAGACCAGCCGCACACCCTCGTCGAACCCGAGCGCGCCCGTGGCGGTCAGGGCCGTGTACTCGCCGAGGCTGTGCCCGGCGCAGAAGCTCGGTTCGAGGCCGCGTCGTTCGGCTGCGTCGAGCACCATCAAGCTCGACACGAACGTCGTCAGCTGGGCATGGCGAGTGTCTTTCAACTCCTCGGCATCGGCGTCGAGAAGGAGTCGGCCGACGTCGCGCTCGGCAACCTCGGACGCCTCGTCGACGAGCTCCCAGCTCTCGTCGTTGACCCAGGGCCTGCCCATACCCGGTCGTTGTGAACCCTGGCCAGGGAACGTGAAGGCAAGCATGATCCACATACGTTAGACCGTTTCCAACGGCCTCCAATCGCTACCAGCGGGTAACGGGCGTGAAGTGCACCTCTTCGGCCGCTACGATCTCGGGGTCACTCGCCCGAGTGGCGGAATGGCAGACGCGACGGACTCAAAATCCGTTGTCCGAAAGGGCGTGTGGGTTCGAGTCCCACCTCGGGCACCGGTCAGCCGACCTGCTGCCTGAAGGGGTGACATGCGGCCTGGCCGTACACTCCACTGCGATGGGCAAACAGTCGGTGGAGCGGAAGTTGCGCAAGACGGGCACGCGTGTGCGCCGGCTTCGCGACGAGCTCGCAGTGATCGACGAACAGCTGGCCTACCTGGTCGACGACACCGAAGACAAGAGCCTGCGAGCATTGGTTGCCGAGAATCCGGCTGCAGCCATCGAGCACCGCGAAGCCACCGGGCACAGCGAGGCGATGGCCGACCATCGGCGGCACGTCATCGCCGAGATCGCGGCCCTGGAAACGCATCAGGACAAGTTGCTCGATCAACTTCGCCTACTCTGAATGGTTCCGCTCCGATCTGAAGGGACTGCCGCCAGTGACGATTCGTGTTGTCATTGCCGAGGATGAGGCGATCATCCGCCTCGACCTGCGCGAGACCCTCGAAGAGGAGGGCTACGACGTCGTTGGGGAGACCGGTCGTGGCGACGTCGCCGTCACACTCGTGCGAGACCTGCGCCCCGATCTGGCGATCCTCGACATCAAGATGCCGGGGATGGATGGTCTCGAAGCCGCACGAACGATCACGGCCGAACGCATCTGCGGTGTGTTGATGCTCACCGCGTTCAGCCAGCGCGAAGTGATCGAGGAAGCTCGCGATGCAGGCGCCCTCGCGTATCTGGTCAAGCCGTATCAGAAGAGTGATCTGATCCCGGCCATCGAAGTGGCCATCGGACGGTTCCGCGAGATGCAGCACCTCACCGGCGAGGTCGATGCCCTCGGCGAGCAACTCGAGTCGCGCAAGATCATCGACCGCGCCAAGGGAGTGCTGATCGACGAGTGTGGGATGAAGGAAGGTGAGGCGTTCACCTTCATCCAGCGCACCGCCATGAGTGAGCGCTCGCGGATGCGTGAAGTTGCCGAGCGGGTGCTGGCCGGCACGCTGCGCCCGTGAAGCTGCTCTTGCTCGATGGCAACTCGTTGACCTATCGCGCGTTCTATGCCCTTCCTACTGATATGGCCACGGCATCGGGCCAGGTCACCAATGCCGTCTTCGGGTTCACGTCGATGTTCGCGTATCTCCTCAAAGAGCAGCATCCCGATGGGGTGATGGTGGCGTTCGACCGCCCCGAACCCACGTTCCGGCACGTGGCCAATCCGCTGTACAAGGCGCAGCGCGAAGCGGCACCCGACATCCTCCGGCAGCAGATGGGCCTTGTTCGCGAAGTGCTCGATGCGCTGCGGGTGCACGTCGTCGACTTGGCCGGTTGGGAGGCCGACGACATCTTGGCCACGGTCGCCGAAATGGCCAAGGCAGAGGGTCACGAGGTGATCATCGTCACCGGGGATCGCGACAGCTATCAGCTCGTCGAGGATCCGGGTGTCAAGGTGCTCTACAACCGCCGCGGTGTCACCGACTACGCGTTGTACGACGAAGCGGGGATCAAGGAGAAGACCGGGGTCACGCCGGCGCAGTACCCCGAGTATGCGGCGCTGCGCGGCGACCCGAGCGACAACCTCGCCGGTGTGCCCGGCGTCGGCGAGAAGACCGCGGCGAAGCTGATCAACACCTATGGCGGCCTCGACGGGATCTTCGCCAACGTCGACGCCCAGACCCCCAAGCTGCGCGCCTCGTTGGCCGAGCACGAAGATCGGGTTCGTGGCAATGCGAGCCTGATGGTGCTACTTCGCAATGCGCCGATCGAAATCGACTTTGCATCGCTGAAGATCGAGCCCAACGTCGAAGAGGCGCGGCGGCTGTTCGACTTCCTCGAGTTCCGAGCGCTGACCGACCGCGTCTTCGAGGCCATCGGCACCCCCGGCGCCCAACAGCCAACGACCGAGGCTCAGGTGCTGGAAGCAGAGATCGTCGATCTCACCGATGCTCCGATCGCTGCCGCGGCAATCACCGCGCTCGACCATCTCGACGTCGCCGCTTCGTGGTCGGGTGAGCCGGGGAGTAGCGACCTGATCGGTCTCGCGGTGGTGATGGACCTCGACACCTGCGAGGTGATGTGGATTCCCGCGTCGGTGGTCGCCGATGCACAGGTGCTCGCAGCAATCGCCGCGCACCCGTCGCTGCGCGGCCACAACGTGAAGGCGCTGATGCGTTGGTCGCTCGCCCGTGGTGTGTCGATCGCCGGCTTGCAACTCGACGTTGCCATCGCCGCCTACCTGATCGACCCGGCCGACGTGCGCTATGCCATGGCCGACCTCTTGCGCCGCTACACGCAGTACCAATTGCCCGGCACCGACGCCGCGTCGGCCGGTCAGCTCGATTTCAGCGACGACGGCGGCGACGAGCGGCGACTCGCCGGCCGCGAGGCGCTGGCCGTTGCCCATCTGTCGTCGGCACTGCTGGCTGCGCTCGACAAGCAAGGCATGGCCCAGCTGTACGCGACGATCGAGAACCCGTTGGTCGGGGTCCTCGCCGAGATGGAGCACGTCGGCATCGCTGTCGATATCACCGAGTTGCGTCGACTCAACGAGCGCCTCACGGCAGACAGCGAGCGACTTGCCGCCGAGCTGCAGCGCGTCGTCGGGCGACCGTTCAACTTCAACTCGCCGGTACAGCTGCGCGAGCTCCTCTACACCGAGAAGCAGTTGGCTCCGCAGAAGCGCACCAAGACGGGGTTCTCGACCGATGCGGCGACGTTGGAGAAGCTGCGCGACGAGTGGCCCGAGTTCATCGATCCGCTGCTGCAGTACCGCGAGGTCGAGAAGCTGCGGGGTACCTACGGCATCGGGCTGCTCGCCGAGGTCGCGCCCGACGGCCGCATCCACGCCACCTTCAACCAGACCGTTGCACGCACCGGTCGTCTCAGCAGCGACCGCCCGAACCTGCACAACATCCCGGTTCGCAGTGAGGAAGGTCGTCTGTTCCGCCGAGTGTTCGTACCAGGCCCCGGCAACGTGCTGCTCGTCGCCGACTACAACCAGATCGAACTGCGCTGCATCGCCCATCTGGCCGCCGACCCGGGCTTGATCGAGGCGTTCCGCACGGGTGTCGACATCCACAACGCGACGGCCTCGCGGGTGTTCGGCGTCGCCCCCGCCGATGTGACGATCGAGCAGCGGTCGAAAGCCAAGATGGTCAGCTATGGCCTGGCGTACGGCATGGAGTCCTTCGGCCTCGGGCAGCGACTGGGGATCCCGACGGCCGAAGCAGCCGTGATCCTCGACGCTTACTTCGTCGCCTTCCCGAACGTGAAGGCGTACATGGATCGCACGGTCGTCGAGGCCCGCATGCGTGGGTACACCGAGACGTTGTTCGGCCGTCGCCGTCCGATCCCCGAACTGTCGAACTCGAACTTCCGCATCCGCCAAGCCGGCGAGCGGCAGGCGATGAACGCCGGGATCCAGGGGCTGGCGGCCGACATCTTCAAGGTCGCGCTGGTCCGAATCCACGACGCGCTCTCCGACTCACACGTAGCCAGCCGATTGATCCTGCAGGTTCACGACGAAGTGTTGATCGAGGTGCCGGAGGCGGAGCGAGAAGCAGTCGGACCCCTGGTGATCGACATCATGCGACACGCCGCCGAGCTCGATGTTCCCCTGGAGGTCAACGTCTCCTGGGGCACGAGTTGGGCATCGGCAAAGGGTTGAGGCCCACCAGCAATCGTGCCAAAGTTGGAGAAGATGAGTCACTGGTTTGAGCCCATCGCCGAGCACCTCGGGCCGGCATACTTGCGATATTCGTTCACCAAGGGCACCGTGCAGGAAGTCGACTTTCTCGTCGATGCGTTAGGTCTCAGCGCGGGGGATCGAGTGCTGGATGTCGGCTGCGGGCCCGGGCGCCACGCAAACGAGCTCGCCCGCCGTGGCATGGTCGTTCATGGCGTCGACATCAGTCAGCGATTCGTCGACCTGGCGATCGAAGGCGCACCACCCGGAGCCACGTTCGAGCGCCTCGATGCCCGCTCCCTGCCATTTCGGGCCGAGTTCGACGCTGCTGTGTGCCTGTGCCAGGGAGCGTTCGGGTTGATGACCGCCGAGGGAGAGAATCAGGCGGTGCTCACGGGAATCGCCGCGGCGCTGAAACCCGGCGGCCAACTGGCTCTGTCGGCGTTCAGCAGCTACTTCGTGGTCAAGTACCACGAGTCGGCCACCTTCGATGCAGCCGCTGGGGTCAGCCACGAACGCACCGAGGTTCGTGATCAAGACGGCCGGGCCATCGAGGTCGATCTGTGGACGGCCTGCTTCACTCCCGGAGAGCTCGGGCTGATGTGTGCGCAGGCGGGACTTGCCGTTCTCGATGTATGGAGCGTCGAGCCGGGTGACTATCGGCGCAGTCCGCCCTCGGTCGAGACGCCCGAATTCTTGGTCATCGCCTGTTGTCGCTGATGGCAGCCACGGTCGGCGCTGGTATCCTCACACGGTCCGGAATTCGCCGGGCCATTCACTGAGTTTCTCTTCGAAAGCGATCGTCCCTTGTCCGATACCACGACCTTCTCCGTTGCCAGCGGTGCCATGGGCACCTTCGATGAGGAGGGTAATTACCAGCCCCGCGAGGTCATCGCCGATGATCTCGGAATGTCCTTCGCCGACGCAATCGCCGGCACCATGGTCGAAGTCGAAGACGGTCAACTCGTCAACGGCATCGTCGTCAAGATCGACAAGGACGAAGTCCTGCTCGATATCGGGTACAAGAGCGAAGGTGTCATCCTCGCCCGCGAGCTGAGCATCCGTAACGATGTCAATCCGCACGAGATCGTCAAGCTCGGCGAGAAGATCGAAGCACTCGTCCTGCAGAAGGAAGACAAAGAAGGCCGGCTGCTGCTGTCCAAGAAGCGGGCGCAGTACGAGCGGGCGTGGGGCACGATCGAGAAGATCAAGGAAGCCGACGGCATGGTCGAGGGTCCGGTGATCGAGGTCGTCAAGGGCGGTCTGATCGTCGACATCGGTCTGCGTGGCTTCCTCCCCGCATCGCTGGTCGAGCTGCGCCGTGTGCGCGATCTCGCCCCCTACATCGGCAAGACCGTGCAGGCCAAGATCATCGAGCTCGACAAGAACCGCAACAACGTCGTCCTCAGCCGTCGCGCCTTCCTGGAAGAGACGCAGAAGGAATCTCGCGACAGCTTCCTCACCAACTTGAAGCCTGGCGAGATTCGCCAAGGCGTGGTCTCCAGCGTCGTCAGCTTCGGTGCGTTCGTCGACCTCGGTGGCATGGATGGCCTCATCCACGTCAGCGAGTTGTCGTGGAAGCACGTCGATCACCCGGGTGCCGTGGTTGCCGTCGGCGACCCTGTCACTGTGCAGGTGCTCGACGTCGATTTCGATCGCGAGCGCATCAGCCTGTCACTCAAGGCCACGCAGCAAGACCCGTGGCAAGAGTTCGCCAGCACCCACGAGGTCGGTCAGCTGGTCTATGGCCGGGTCACCAAGCTCGTACCGTTCGGCGGCTTCGTGCAGGTCGGCGACGGAATCGAAGGTCTCGTGCACATCTCCGAGATGAGCACGCATCACGTCGAGGCGCCAGAGCAAGTGGTCACCCCCGGCGAAGAGCTGTGGGTCAAGATCATCGATCTCGACCTCGCTCGTCGGCGCATCAGCCTGTCGATCAAGCAGGCGGCTGAGGGCGGCGAACTGGCCGAGGAGTATCGCCAGCACTTCGAGATCGACGAGCACGGCAACTGGACTGCTGGCGGCGACGACGCCGAGCGCGAAGCAGCATGGGCTGAGTACTACGAGAACAACCCCGACGCCACGCGCGGTGAGGCCGAGGCTGCCGTCGAGGCAGCAGCAGCTGCTGCCGCCGCCGCTGCCGCGGCAGCGGCCGCTGCACCCGCTGCACCCGCTGCGGAAGCCGAGGCCGCTCCGGCCGCGGAAGCCGATGCGGAAAGCGACGACTGACCCGATTCCGCGGTCCGCCACCGGGAAGTGCGTAGTCCCGATGCGTCATTGTTGATCTTCGCTACGCACTGACGTGCGATTCAGGTCAGTTCGAGTTCGGCAGCAAGGTGAGACGAAATTGGGTAACGTCTGGCGGTGGTGTCACACCCTTGTGGCACAGTCAAGGAGATGGGCGCAGAGTCGGGACACGTGACGCGGGCGGTGGTGTTCGCGCTTGATCCGTCACCTGCTCAGGAACGGTTGTTGCGTTCGTATTGTGGTGCGGCCCGTTTTGCGTTCAACTGGACGATCGCCGAGGTGACCGGGAACCTTGCGGTACGAGCAGCCGAGCGCGACGCCGGTGTCAGCGACATGACGTTGACGCCGGCGGTGTCATGGTCGAAGTTCTCGTTACGCAAGCAGTTCAACACCGAGAAGGCGACCGTGGCGCCGTGGGCTGGTGAGGTTGCCAAACATTGCTTCGACGCCGGTATCACCCAGGCCGCCCAGGCGTTGACCAACTGGTCAGCATCGAAGGCCGGTTCCCGGGCCGGGCGCCGTGTCGGATTCCCTGGCTTCAAGTCTCGAGACAAGGCCAAGCTGTCGGTGACCTTCGTCGAGCTCAATCATCAGTTGTCGTGGCTGAACCCGTCACGGCATGGGGTCCGGCTGATGCTCCCCCAGGCGCTGCTGCACTCGAAGGACGCTCACGTCCGGCGAATGATGCAGCAGCTGGTCTGGTTGCACACGGTCGAGTCGACTCGTCGTCTGTTCCAGGTTGTCGAGGACGGTCGGGCGTCGATCCAACAGGTGACGATCAGTCACACCGGTGGCCGTTGGCAGGTCTCGTTTCTTGTCCGCTACGCGATTGCAGCCCGGCCGGTCAAACAGCCGCTGCAGCGTGTGGGTGGCACGGTTGGTGTCGATGTCGGGATCACCCATCTGGCCACGCTCTCCCGTCCGATCGACGGGGTCACTGATGAGTTCGGGCATGTGCCAAACCCTCGTCCGCTCGCCGCCCAACTCGCCCGGCTACAACAGCTTGACCGTGGCGTTGCCCGCTGCCGGCCGGGATCGAAGAACCGGGCCCGGCTCCTGGCTCGGCGGGCACGAGTTCACGGTCGTGTCGCCGCGACGCGCAAGATGGCCCACCACATGTTGGCCAACCAGCTCGCTTGCCGGTTCGACACCGTGGTCATCGAAGACCTCAATGTTGCCGGGATGACCCACAATCGGCCGCTGGCCCGCGCTCTCGCCGACGTCGCGCTCGGCCAGTTCCGCCAGATCCTGACCACCGAATGCGACGACCGTGGCACACGTCTGGTCACGGTCGACCGTTTCTATCCGTCGTCGAAGACATGCTCGGCCTGTACAGCAGTGAAAGCCAAACTGCCCCTCGGAACCCGAGTCTTCGACTGCGACCACTGCAAGAGCATCCTCGACACAGACGTCAACGCAGCACGCAACCTCGAACACCAACACGTCGCCGGGCTACGACCGGAGACACGAAACGCTGACCCGAGGCCACATAAGACCACCCGTGCTCCGGCACGAGCGGCAGTGGCTGCTTGAAGGCAGAACCGAGCAGCCACACCCTCAAACTGTGTGGTGTCAGACTCGGACGGGTCGCCGGCAACGACGACCAGTACGACAGCACAACGGGTTCCGATGGGTTGTACCCATCGGAACCCACCTTGTTGCCGAACCTAGGTCAGCTTGACGATGCCCATCTTCACGGCCATCAGCACTGCCTGAGTGCGGTCACGGGCATTCAACTTCTCATAGATCGACGCCAAGTGGTTCTTGACCGTCTTGCCGCTGATGTACAGGCGCTCAGCGATCTCATTCGTGCCGAAGCCGTCGGCGACAAGTTGCAAGACCTCTTCTTCGCGAGCTGAGATCAACGCGTCGTCGCGGCGGGCTTCGTCGAGCATTGCCGCGGCGAGTCGGGGCGACATCGGGCGATCGCCATTGGCGGCCAATTGGATGGCGAGGATGACTTCGCTGATCGACGAGTCCTTCGTGAGGTAACCGACCGCGCCGGCACGAATGGCCCGATCGATCACGTCGCGGTCGATGTGCATGGTGAGCATGACGACGCGCTGGCGACCGTCGGCCTCGACGAGCCGCCTGGCGGCTTCGACTCCGTCCATTCCGGGCATCGAGACGTCCATCAACACGACGTCTGGTTTGTGTTCCAGCGCCAATTTGATCGCCGTCGCCCCGTCGCTCGCTTCGGCGACGACCTTGATGCCTTCGCTTTCCAAAGCCCGCCGAATGCCTTGGCGGAGCATGGTGTGGTCATCGACCAGGATTACCGAGAGTCCCAACGTTGTCTCCTGTCATCAGAGCGAAGATGCACTTGGATCTCCGTACCACCACGCACAGATGGGCGGATGGAGAGCTCGGCCCCGATTCGGGCGGCACGTTCGCGCATCCCAATGATGCCATAACTATCGGCGCGGCTGGTGTGCACCCCAAGACCGACGCCATCGTCGCGAACGGTGATGGACGCGCTGGTCGTGGTCTCGTTGGCCGTCACCGTGAGGTGTTTGGCCTGCGAGTGCCGCTCGACATTGGTGATTGCCTCGCGTGCGATCTGCCACAATTCGCGCTCTTGCATGAGCGGAAGGCGACCGGTGATGTGCACCTCGTGGTCGGTGATGATGCCGGTGCGCTGTTGGACCCTGGTCAGGAAATCGCGGACGATGCTGGCCAGGTCGTAGCTGTCGGTGACCTCGGTTCGCAGGTCGAACAAGGTGTCGCGCACATCGGAGACGACTGCCGTGACCTGGGTGCGCAGGTCCTCCAGCACCGGGACGATCTCGCCGCCGTCAGCTGCGATCGAACGGGCCCGGTCGATCTCGAAGCCGATCATTGCCAGCGAGGAGCCGATGTGGTCGTGAAGATCTCGGGCAATGCGTGAGCGCTCTTCGTCGGCGGCGAGGGTTCGGATGCGACCGAACATACGAGCATTGTCGATGGCGATGCCAAACGGTTCGGTCAATCCGTGGACGATCTCGGCCTGCTGCTCGCCGAAGTTGTCGGGCTGATCCGCCTCCACGGCGATCAGGCCGACCAGCGCTCCCCGTGCTCGCAGGGCCGCGTACAACCCGCTGCGGGCCGACGCCGACACGCCGCCGCGGAAGCTGAGATCGTCGATGCGGACAGTGCGCGGCGAGTCCATCGCGGCGCGCAGGCCCTCGGGAAGACGATCGAGTTGGAACGACGGTGGGGGTGTGAAGCCGAGGGCGCGGATCGGCTCGACGGCGCGATCGGTGGCGTTGACGAGGAAGACCGACAGCGCGTCATGGCGGACCATGGCCTGCATGCGTTGCACCGTCGAGTCGAGCACGTCGTCGAGGTCGAGTGAGGCCGGCAGCGTCTGGGCGACGCGCTGAAGGGAGAACAACAGCGAGTTGGCTTCGGCGAGGCGGCTGACACGATCGAGTGCAAGCTGTTGCTGGCGGGCCGCCTCGAGGCCGGCGCGGTGGGTGAGGCCACTCGTGAACGCCACGAGCCCGAGCAGGCCGGCCCAGACGAGACCGTCGCGGAAGCCGTGGCGGAAGCCAACCTCGGTGACGTGCTTGGCGGTGACCGCAGCGATCGCGGCGATGGTCAGTTCAGCACTGAAGAACGCGCCCGCGGCGAACCCGGCGAGCATGCCGGACGGGATGAGGCACAGTGCGAATGGCGATGCCCAGGCCCCGGTTGCGAGCACAACGATGAGGTGAAGCGCCTGCTCGCCGATGATCCTCATGCGGGTCTTGGAATCGTCGCGATATGGCACCGGCCGGATGCACGTGACGATCGCGTAGAGACCGACGATCACCGACGCGGCGATCAGCTTCCAGTTGTCCCAGCTGTAGTGCTCACGGGATTGGTAGATGGCGCCGGCGACTGCCGCAATCCGGAACGGCCAAAGAGGTGCCGCGGCGAGACTTGGGATCGGTGCGGGTGGTGGCGTGCGGGCGGCGGCTCGCCGTTCGACGCCTCCCGGCGGTGCGGCGTGCAACCGTCGGCGTTCGACCAGCGGCCAGCTGAGCGGCATCTGATCGCGCTGAGAGGCCTCGGTGCCGCGCGAACGCTGCTCGACGTCCTCTCCCATCACAGAGGATGCTACCGACAGCATGCCTGGTGAACCGGTGCAAGCTACATTGCCGCGATGATCCTTGTCGGGCTCACGGGTGGCATCGGCTCGGGAAAGTCGACGGTCAGTTCGTTGTTGGCCGCCCGCGGCGCCGAGATCATCGATGCTGACGACATCACCCGCGAGGTCCAACAGCCCGGGTCGGCGGTTGTCGAAGCGATCGCCGAACGATTCGGCGACAGCGTCATCGACGCAGAGCGAGGGTTGATCCGCGCCAAGCTGGCCGACGTCGTGTTCGCCGATCCGGCGGCCTTGCGTGATCTCAACGCCATCGTCCATCCGGTGGTGGGCGCGGAGATCGACCGCCGCGTGACAATGCTTGCCGCGACCGACAAGGTGGTCGTGCTCGACATCCCGCTGCTGACGGAGAACCCCCGCCGCGGGCTGCAGGCCAAGATCGTGGTCGATGTGCCGTTGGAGGTGCAGGTCGAGCGACTCGTTCGTTATCGCGGCTTCACCGTCGACGACGCCCGCGCCCGGATCGCCCGTCAGGCCAGCCGGGAAGACCGGCTGAAGAACGCCGACTACGTGATCGACAACTCCGGCTCGGTCGAGGATCTGGCCCGCCAGATCCTCGGGTTGTGGGAATGGATGAGGTCGTTGCCACAACTTCCCAGCGACTTCAGGCTTGCTCGGCCGGCGTGAACCGATGATCACGTTGGCCGATCCGCTGGAGCATGCCCACAGTTGCTTCGGGGCGCGCGTCGCCGTCATCGATGGCGAATGCTCGATCACGTACGCCGAGTTCGCCGAGCGCTGCGCTCGCCTCGCGGCCGGCCTTACCGCCCTGGGTGTGCAGCGCGGCGACCGAGTTGCATTGCTTTCGGCGAACGGGCATCGCTACATGGAGGCCTACTTCGGGCTTCCTGCGGCTGGAATGGTGCTGGTACCGCTGAACACGCGATTGGCGCCGACCGAGCTGGCTCACATCGTTGAGCACAGCGGGGCTCGTGTGCTGATCACCGATCGACCTGCTGAATCCTTGGCAGGTCTCGTCAGGCACGTGATCATGATCGCCGACGACTACGAACGGCTCATCGAGGAATCGCCGCCGCAACCGCTGGCCGTCGAGCTCTCGCCGACCGACGTCGCTGCCCTCTACTACACCGGTGGCACAACCGGGTTACCCAAGGGTGTCATGTTGACGCACGGCAACCTCATCGCCAACGCCTTCAACAAGATCATCGCGTGCTCGCTCGACGGCACTGACGTCTTCCTCGGCGCGCCGGCGATGTTCCACGTTGCCGGCATCGCCCCACTGACCGGGCTGGCGTGGTTGGGGGGACGAACGGTGACCGTGCCGATGTTCGATCCGGCACTGTGCCTCGATGTCATTGCGCTGCACGGCGTCACGATCTTCCTGCCGGTTCCCACCATGTTGGCCGCGCTCGTTGCCGAGCAGCGGCGCCAGCCGCGCGACGTGTCGTCGCTGCGGTTGCTTGGCCATGCCGGGTCCGCGATCGCCGTGGAGCTGATCCGCCAAGCACACGAGGTCTTCCCCGATACCGAGTTGGCACAGTTCTACGGAGCCACGGAGACGTCGTCGGTCGTCACTCGTCTTCGCCACGAGGAGGCCACACTCGGCACCGCGCTTGCCGGCTCGTGCGGCCAGCCCGCCGTAGGGGTTGCGATTCGTACGATCAGGCCTGACGGTCAGGAGTGCGACGTCGGAGAGGTGGGCGAGGTCATCGTCCGCTCGAATGCCGTGACGATCGGCTATTGGAACGACGCAGCGGCAACGGCTGCTGCGCTGCGCGACGGTTGGTACCACACCGGCGATCTCGGCTACCTCGACGACAGCAGGTACCTCTTCGTCGTCGATCGGGCCAAGGACATGATTGTCTCCGGCGGAGAGAACGTTTATTCGGTCGAGGTCGAAGACGCGCTGTACCGCCATGCAGCTGTTGCCGAGGCGGCCGTGTTCGGCGTACCCGACGAGAAGTGGGGCGAGGCCGTGCATGCCATCGTCGTTCCGCATCCGGGAATGTCGGTGACCCAAGAGGAGTTGCGGGCCCACTGCCGGGAACTGATCGCCGGTTACAAGGTGCCCAAAGCGATCGACGTCTCCAGCGAACCGCTGCCGAAGTCGGGGCCCGGCAAGATCCTCAAGCGCGTGCTGCGCGACCGGTTCTTGAACGGGTAGGCGTACTCTTCGGAGATGCTGCCAACACAACCCTTCGGACGTACCGGTCATCAATCGAGTCGGGCCATCTTCGGCGCTGCCGCGCTGGGGCGAATGACCCAGGAGCGTGCCGACGAGACCATGGCCGTCGTCGACGCCGGCGGGATCAACCACATCGACACCGCCGCCGACTATGGCGATTCGGAGCTGCGCCTCGCCCCGTGGCTTGCCGGCAACCGGCACAAGGTGTTCCTGGCGACGAAGACCGGTCATCGGTCGGGTGCCGAGGCGCGCGCCCAGCTGGAGGCCTCGCTCACTCGAATGGCTGTCGACCAGGTCGACCTCATTCAGCTGCACAACCTCGTCGAGCCCGAGGAATGGGAGACCGCGTTTGCGCCGGGCGGCGCCGTGCAGGCCCTGGCGAAGGCGCGCGACGAAGGTCTGTGCCGATTCATCGGAGTCACCGGCCACGGCCTGCGGATTCCGGCGATGCACTTGCGCAGCTTGCAGGCTTTCGACTTCGACTCGGTGTTGCTGCCGTACAACTTCGTTCTGCTCGAGCGACCGGATTACCGCGCCGATGTCGAAGCGCTGTTCGACCTGTGCGCCGAGCGGCAAGTCGCAGTGCAAACGATCAAGTCGATCGCCCGAGGCCGCTGGTCGGGCAGCCGCGAGGGCAAGTTCAGCTGGTACGAACCGCTGACGGATCCTGCCGCGATCGCCCGGGCGGTGCGATACGTGCTCGGCAACCCGCAGCTCTTTCTCAACACCTCGAGCGACGCAACCCTGTTGCCCGCCGTGCTGGCATCCGTGGCCGAGGCTGCCGACTTCGCGATGCCGTCACCCGACGAGCTCCGCGCCGACATCGACACCTTCGGCATCACCTCCCTCTTCGACGGTGACGCCCTCGAGCGAATCTGAATTCGCCCCCAGCGCCGGGTTGGTGCGGCGGGATCAAATCGACTGGCAGTTATGGCGCGAGATATGGACCAATGGTGCCGGCGGACCGATCGCCAGTTCTGACGTTGGCGGGCGAAAGGTCGACGGGTCCACGCGAGACGATCCGGCCGCGGTCGACAGCGAGTGCTTGGCCAAACCAGATCAGGTTCTCTACATGTCCGGATAGAGGCGCGGATCGTCTGGGCGCTCGCGTAGAACGCCAAGAGATGCGTCGGTCGACCCGAGTCCACCCGGCGAGACGACGTCAGCGCCAGATGTGGTTGGCTGCGTCGACGGTCAAACGCAGCTTCGCCCACTGCACGTCTTCGGTGATGTCGTTGCCGTGCACGGTGCTGCTGAAGCCGCACTGCGGGCTGAGGCACAGCTGGTCGAGGGGGACGTACTTCGCAGCTTCGTCGACGCGCGCGGCGAGGAGGTCGATCGATTCCAACTCGGAGATCTTCGAGCTGATCAGCCCGAGCACGACAGTCTTGTTGGCGGGAACGAATCGAAGCGGCGCGAAATCGCCGGAACGCTCGTCGTCGTATTCAAGGAAGTAGGTGTCGACATCGAGATCGCCGAACAACACCTCGGCGACGGGTTCGTAGCCGCCCTCGGCGAACCACGTGCTGCGGAAGTTGCCGCGGCACAAATGGATTCCGACCGTCAGGTCGGCTGGACGACCCTTCAACGCCTCGTTGATCAGGGCTGCGTACGTTCGCGGCAACTCGTTGGGGTCGTCACCGCGTTCGACTGCGCCGGCGCGCATCTTCGGGTCGCACAGGTAGGCGAGGTTGGTGTCGTCGAGCTGGATGTAGCGACAACCTGCCGCGTACAGCGCGGCGATCTCGTCGCGATAGCACTGGGCGAGATCGGCGAAGAAGATGTCGAGATCCGGGTACGACTCGATGTCGATGGCGGCGCGCCCACCACGGAAGTGGACCATCGTCGGAGACGGGATCGAGACCTTCGGCGTCTGCGTCGCGACTCCGGCCAAGTAGGTGAAGTCGTCGACCTGGATGTCGCGCATGTGGCGCAGCGGGCCGGTCACGGTCAGGCGCGGTGGCGTGAAGTGGACCGTCTCCGCCGCGTTGGAACTTGCGGCGATCGCTCCGCTGACTTCGACCCCGGCGAGCTGTTCGAGGAAGTCGAGATGGAACCACGTGCGTCGGAACTCGCCGTCGGTGACGGCGCGCATGCCGACCGCCTCGACCTGCTTGACGGCGCGGGCAATCGCAGCGTCTTCGACCGCTCGCTTCTCCGCGGCAGTGATCGTGCCGTTGGCAAAATGCTCGCGTGCGTCGAGCACCACCTGGGGACGTAGCAGACTGCCGACCTGGTCGGATCGGAACGGCGGATCGGTTGGGCTCATGAGCGGACTGTAGATCAGCGGCCGTGGAGCCGTCGTGGTGCGGTTCGGCCACGGCGAACACCGCGTTGGGACTCTTCCGGCAGGTGGTGAGTATTGTGCGACGCATGGCACACGAGTCCCACCCTCGGTTCAGGGTCCATCACGCGTTGCGCATCAAGGGCTTTGTCAAAGTCGAGAACCTTGCCGAGTTGGCCGGATTGCCCGAAGAAGAGGTGCGGTCCCACCTGCAGGCAATGCAGCAGGAGGGTCAAACCAACTTCCGCGAGAACCGGGGCTTGTGGCAGCTCACCCCCGACGGGCGCGAGGCATATGTGATCGCCCTCGAGGAAGACGTCAGCCGACCTGGCTTCAGGGAGGGACTTGCCGAGAAGTACCACCGCTTCCTCGAGATGAACGAGGTGTTCAAGGCGCTCTGCGCGGACTGGCAGCTCCGCGACGGCGAGACGAACGACCATGCCGACGCGGCGTACGACGGGGCGTGCATCAAGCGTCTTGGCGTGCTCGACGACGAAGCCCAGCCCATCTGTCATACGTTCGCCGAGGTGGCCAAGCGCTTCGACGGATACGCCGCACGCCTCGCTGGCAGCCGTACGGCCTTGGAAGGCGGCGATCAGCGGATGTTCACGGGCGTGATGTGCGGCTCGTATCACGACGTCTGGATGGAGCTGCACGAGGACTTGCTGCTGACCCAGGGCATCGACCGAGTCGCCGAAGGCAGCTTCTGAACGCTGCGGTTCTCAGGGCGTGGTCTCGCCCAGGAATCGATCGAGTGCTTCGGTGAACTCGGACTCGCGGTCGAGGTTGCTGAGATGCGCGGCCTCCAACTCGACGAGACGGCTACCGCTGATCTGTTCGTGCAGCCACCGGGCCTGTTCGATGGGCGTTGCCAGGTCGTTGACCCCGCCGATCACCATTGTCGGCACGCTGATCGAGCCGACCGAATCGCGTAGATCGCTGTCGCGCAGCGCGGCGCTGACGCCCGCATAGCCGACCGGGTCGGTCGCCAGCAGCGTGGCTCGGGCGCGGGCGTACTGCTCGGGGTGGCTCTCGGCGAACTCGGGCGAGAACCATCTGGCGATCACACCATCGACGAGCGCGCCCATGCCTTGCATACGGGCAATGTTGATCCGCTCGTCCCACAGCTCGGCCGTGCCGATCTTGGCCGAGGTGTTGCTGAGCGTGAGTGACAGCAAGCGGTCGGCATGGTGCACACCGAGCCACTGCCCGGTCAGCCCTCCGACCGAGAGCCCACAGTAGTGGAAGCGCTCCAACTCCGCTGCCGCTGCGACTGCCAACACGGCATCGGCGAAATCGAGGACGGAGTAGTCGCCGGAAGGAACATCGCTCTCACCGTGGCCGACATTGTCGATCGCGGCAATGAAGTACTGGCTCTTCAGCGTCTGGATCTGCGACTCCCACATTCGATGATCGCTGCCCAGCGAATGGGTGAGGACCAGTGCGGGACGCCATGGGCGACCGGCGGTTTCGTAGGCGATGCGGGTTCCGCTCGAGGTGGTGGCGAACGACGTCACGGTGACTGCTCCAGGACTGAGGTGACGTAGGCGTCTGCTGCGATGCGGCGGTCGTCGGCGACGACCAGTGCCGACGGCTGGACCTCGAGCGAGGCAAGTGCCGCGCAGATGGCCTCCATTGCGGCGCCGGCAGTTTGAAAGAT
>JANYKU010000116.1 GCA_025358075.1 Ilumatobacteraceae bacterium | reverse complement strand
GACGGTCACGCCGCCGCGCACACTCCCAAGCCCGACGACCCATTCGGCTACCTCAACAATCGCGTCTCCGTCCAACGCGTACAGGTTGCCGGCGGCATCGTGGGAGGCGAGCGACCCGCAGTGTCCACCCGCTACCGACCGACGAAACAAGCCAACTAGCGCAGTCGACACACGACGAGCGGGTCCTGCGCTTGACTTCTGAGTTAGTTCAGATATCTTGGTTCGTGTGCGAGTTGTCGAACATCCCTTCTCCGAGTTCCTTCGTCAGCCCAACGAGGTCGTCGCCGAACTCGAGGAGCACGACGTCGTGCTTCGTCGCCGCAACGCACCTCCGCTCCGGCTCAGCGACGCGAGCCGCGACGACGAACGAGCACAGGCCTTCGAGGCGGTCACTCGCCTATTGCGCAACCTGCTCGCCCACAGCCCAGTCGGCCTTGCCGGGGCGGTGGACGATGTCTTCCCGTGGGCCATGCTGCTGCCCAAACGCGATCGGATCGCGTTCGTCGACGAGCTCAGTCGCACTCTGATGGCAGCGTCGGTCCTCGACAACTACGGGCCCGTCGCGCAGTTGCTGCGTGAGTGGAGGGCCACCGCGGAGGTCCACGCTGACCCGCGACTGGCGCGCCGTCTGCGAGCCGCAATTGTCGCCGACGGTGTGTTGGTTCGAGTTCCGGAAGCCTGACCGTCGTGCCGAAGCGCAAGGAACGGGTGGCGCCGCCACCCGCTCCGGGGGGATGGGAGTTTCGCTACGCGACGAGCGACGCGGTCACCGGTTGGGAGCAGGTGTGCTCGGCTGCACCGGCCAACGCGCGGGTGGCCTGGGAGCGGATCACCAACGATCCACGACAGCGCGACAACCGTCAGCATCCGTTGAAGGGTTCGCTCGATTCCCGCAGCGTGAACGGTCAGGTGCTCGAGCAATGGCAGTACGAGGTCACTGCCGGCGGCCGCATCTGGTACTGCATCGACGACGATCGGAGGACCGTTTGGATGACCGGCGCCCACGTCGGCCACCCGAAGACGACCGAGTGAGTTATAGGAACGACCGTCGTGGCACTCACACAGCGAGCTGCCGGAGCACGCTGTCGACGGCGTCTCGGGTCTCGTCATCACTGTCGGGCCAAAGATGACTGTACGTGTCCAGCGTCTCGACTGCCGATTGGTGACCGAGTCGATTCTGTACCGACTTGACCGAGCAACCTCGAGCGATGAGCAGCGACGCATAGAAGTGCCGAAGATCATGGAAGGTCTCCCAGTCGGGTAGGTCGGCCGCTGGGGCGACCCGGCGCCACATGTCGCCGAACGGACTGCGCTGCAGCGGGCGACCATGTGAGTTGGTGAAGACGAGTGCATGTTCTCCCGGCCGATACTGCGCCAGATGCGCGGCGAGGACATCTGTCACGGTGGCGGCGAGGGGAACCGTGCGGAAGCCGGCTGGCGTCTTCGGCGGCCCGAACTCCGGGATGCCGCCGCGGGCCGAGGTGAGCTAGCGGTCGACTCGGAGCTGACGTCGAAGGAAATCGACACGGTCCACCGTGAGCCCGAAGCACTCACCTTGGCGCAAACCAGTGCCTGCCGCGACCACGATGAGGGCCCTGAAGCGCTCGGGCATAGTGGCGACGAGCCGCTCGACAGCGTCGACGGCCGGTGGCACAACTTCGTGGCGATCTCGTTTTGGCAGCGCGATTCGCTGGCAGGGCGACACGGCGATCAATCGGTCGCTCACGGCGGCCTTGAAGATCGTCGCTACCCAGCGATACACGAGCTCGACCGAGCCGGGGGAGAGGACCTCGGTCCGTTCCTTGACCCACGCCTGGATGTCGCTGCGCCGAATGGCGCCGAGCTGCCGGCGCCCAAGGGTGGGGTAGGCGTGCACCCGAAGGTACGTCTCGGCCTGCGTTGCGGTCGACGGACGATGGAGCTGACCCGCTCGCCACCGCTCCGCGTACTCCCGGAACGGCGTCCGGCCACCGTTCGGGTCGACATAGAGGCCATGGGCGATGTCGCCTCGGATGCCGTCGAGGAATCGCACGGCGTCGACCTTCCGAGCGAACTGGCGCGTCTGCTGTGGACCGCCGGGGTGCTCCCGCGAGCGAGCGCGATACCCGCCGTTCGGACGCTTGTCGATGCTCGCCATCTGCCCTCCACGAGGGCCCTCGAATCGGGCCGTTCAGTCCTCAATCAGTCCTCAGGTCCTCAAAAAGTCCTCAGAATTGAGGACTACAAGGCGATACAGTCTGGCACAGCCTGACACGCATTAACATGTAAAAGACCTGATCAGAGGCACTCTATCAGCTCGCCGAAGCAGGTGGTGACGGTGAGTTGGCCTATAAGCGGGATTCTGTGACGCCGAAGCGTCGGTGACCATCCCTCTAGGCGGCCTACCCGAGAGGTAGCCGGCGAACCGACTGGACGGGCAGTCCATCCTCTCTGCTTGGCCTTGCTCCGAATGGGGTTTGCCAGCCGTGCAGGTCACCCTGCACGCTGGTGCGCTCTTACCGCACCGTTGCACCCTTACCTGTGGCCAGCGAACTGGCCCATCGGCGGTCTCTCTCTGTTGCACTTTCCGTCAGGTCACCCCGACCTGGCTCGCGCCAGCACTCTGCCCTACGGAGTCCCGACTTTCCTCGACATGGTCACCGAAGTGCCATGCCGCGGTCACCCGGCCAACTCACCGTCGCCGGTCAGTGTACGAGCAGCTACGACGGCTCGGCTGCAGTGGCACGCCGGCCTCGTCCGACTGGTCCGATGATCTCAGCACCGAGGGCCGAGTCCGCGTACATGACAGCGCCGCTCGCGCGTTGGCGGAAACTGACAGATTGGCCGCTGATGGCGCTGGCGGTCGGTAGCCTTCCGATTCTTCTGCTCGAGGTCGAACGCCACCGGCTGCCGCACGCCGACGGCGTTTTCATCGACATCGTCAACGTCGTCGTTCTCGTCGCATTCGCCGTCGACTACATCGTGGAGCTGTGCTTCGCGGCTCGGCGGGGGCTCTACGTGCGTTCGGAGTTCCTGAGTCTCCTGGTCGTCGTGGGCCAGGCATTCACTCTGGTGCCGAGCCTGGCTGCATTCGGCATTCTTCGAACCCTTCGGGCAGTTCGACTGCTACGAGTCGTTGCGATCGCCATCCGAGCCGCGGCAATCGGCGGCACGGCGTCGCGCGATGGGCGAGCGATGATCCGCAAGCATGCAACGAGCTTCGCATTCGGAATGGCAGCCGTGACGTGGTTGACGTCGGCGGCCGCATTCACGATCGCCGAGGATGTCGGGGTTGGCGGCCGCGTTCATTCGTTCTTCGATGCGTTGTGGTGGTCGCTGTCGACGATCACGACCGTCGGGTACGGAGATATCTATCCGGTGACCGCGGCGGGAAGGATCATCGGCGGATTCACGATGATCGTCGGGATATCGACCTTCGCGTTGGTCACGGCGAAGATCGCCCAGTTCCTCGTGCGAGCTGGAGCCGCCGACGGGCCGACTCGCCAAGCCAGTCACCGATTCTCCGGTCATGCCGGAACATTCGTGACTCGCCGGACTCATCCGGCTCGAGCGAGCCGAAACACAGTCGACTCAGCAGCTGGGCTTCACGTACTCGTAGACGAACGAGTTGAGACTCGGGGTCTCGAGGTTAAGCTTTAGCCTGGTGCCGTTCTCGTCGCCCGCGCCGACCACGATCTGGATGGCGGCGAGGCCGCCGAACTGCGACGGGATGGCGGTGAGGCTGGGGATCTCGGTCAGTTGAACGGCTGGCGCAGGCTTCCCGCCGCCAGCGGGCGCGGCGATGTTCTGCGTTGTGGTCGTGGGCGCCACCGTCGTCGGCGGCGAAGCCGGCTCGGCGTTGACCGCGTCGGTGAAGTTGACGAGGCCACCCGGACGATCGGGATTGATGGTCAGCGCGAGCAGCGCGGCGTGACGAGCTTCGCGTGCCCCAACTGTCATCGCCTTGGCACGCAGCGCCGGATCGGTGAACATGCTGACGAACGCCTGCTGCGTGGCGGCACCCAACGACTCCAAGCCGTGAGCGAAGTTGAGCATGTCGCGGTGAGGATCGTCGCTGGGTTGGATCGCCTTCGAGATCGTCGTCGCCGGCGTCGCCTTCGTGACGCGGTTCAGCACCGGGTTCATGATCACGTCGTCGAGCTTCGGGTTGCCGCATGTCCACGCGGTGCCGCCGGCAGCGGTGGTGAGATCTTCGAAGACCTTCGCGTCGCTGACGTGATCATCCCTGAACCGCGTGAACATGTCGTTGTGCTTCGGGTCGAGCAGATTGCTCTTGCCGATGATCTGGTCGTACACATTGACGATCGAATGCTCGAGTGACGAGGCAGTGCGCAGCAGCGTGACGTTGGTGACGATGGCGTCGGGCAGCTTCGCCGTGGTCGGTACCGCGCCGACCCGGCCGACCTCGCCACGCACATGCTCGACGCATGCGCTGATGACCGCTGCGCTGGCGACGCTGAGCCCGCCGATGCGCAGCACATCGCGGCGGCTCGCCGAGCGGGGGGCATCGTTGCTGGTGTCGTGACGGCTCACCGGCTTCACCCTTTCGCCGGCGCCAGCGCGGCGGCCTCTTTGGCGACGAGCAGATCATCGAGCTTGGTGGAGCCATTCAGGCTGGCGAGCACCGTGCCGTGCCGTGCTTCGACGACGAGGATCGAAGCGATCAGCGCAGCACCATCGATGCTCTGCAACTGCCCCAAGATGTCGGTGTGCGTTGCCACTGCGATCGACTCGAGCCCATACGCGGCTTGCAACACGTCGGCGAGCTTGCCGCTGAACGACGACTTGAGGTCGTCGACCACAGCACTGTCGGCTGTTTGTGGAGCGAGACGGCCGAGCAGGCCCGACAGCGCCGCGACATAGGCGCTGTGTGATTCACGGATCGCAGCTATCACTGCTCGCTGGGTGTCGTCGAACAATCCGTTGGTGCCGAGGGCGACGTCGTACAGTTGACGCGCGGCCAGCTCGACCGATTGGGCAAACCCCAGCAGCGGCACGTCGCCGTCGGTGGGCCGCAAGGGCGGCGCCGTCGTCGTCGTTGCGGCCGTGGTGTCGGACGTCGTGGTTGGCGGCGTGGTTGGCGGAGTGGTCGCACTCGCCCGACCACTGAGGAATGGAAGGAGCGAGACAGCGGCCCCGCCCAGCCCGATGCCGAGCAGGCGACGGCGCAGTAACGCCTTGTCGTCCGGTGCCGGCTCCATCACATCGATGTCCACGAAGAAATCCTTTCGAGATACTCACCCGCCAGCCTTCCTTGCCGGGGGTGAGCGGAGCAATTCTAGAAGTCGAGAGCCGACAGGGCTGGTATCCATCCGCGAGCTCGCTCGATTGCGCTGGCCCACTGCTGGCGATCGAGCCGTGCAGTCGGCTCGACGACGGATCGCGGCCGCCAGGCAGCCGCGATGTCGTCGAACGAACCCCAAGTGCCGACGGCCAACCCGGCCAGGTACGCCGCTCCGATGGTCGTTGCCTCGGTCTCGCGCGAAACCTCGATCGTGCGACCGGTCGCATTCGCCAACGCCTGAACGAAGGTTGGGTTCTGGCTCATCCCACCATCGATGCGGATCACCCCGATCGAGTCGCCGTAGTCGGCCTCTGCGGCCTCGAGCAGGTCGGCGCCTCGATGGGCGATCCCTTCTAGCACGGCTCGGACGAGTTGCGGCCGACCAGAACCGCGAGTGAGCCCGAGCAGCGTGCCTCGCGCCCCGTAGTCCCAATGAGGTGTGCCGAGACCCATCAGGGCCGGTACGTACACGACCCCGTCGGTGTGGTCGCACTGCGCAGCGACATCGTGGCTTTCTGCCGCGGTGGCGATGATGCCGAGATCGTCACGCAACCATTCGACGTTGGTGCCTGCAGACAACATGATCGCCTCGGCACCCCACGTTCGCTGGCCGGCCCGGCTCCACGCCACGATCGGGAAGGTGCCGTGCTCGCTGCGCTGATGATGGAGCGGCGGGGTGGGCCCGACGCACACGTCGAGCATGCCGCCAGTTCCGAAGGTGATCTTCGCCAGGCCAGGACGCACGCAGCCTTGGCCGACCAGACTGGCTTGCTGATCGCCGATCAGCGACGCAAGCGGCGGCGAGCCCGGCAGGGCCGTGGCTTCCCCGAACACCCCGGTCGAATCGACGACGGCGGGCAGCATGCCGATCGGCACGCCGAGCGCTGCGCAAGCGTCGACCGACCAACTCGTGCTGTCGGTCGCGAGCAAGCCGGTGACGGCCGCATTCGACGAGTCGGTGACGTGCACGGCACCCTGCGAGAGCACCCAGGCGATCCACGTGTCGACCGTGCCGAAGCACAGATCGCGATCGCGAGCGCCCTCGATGTTGTTCAACAGCCAGGCGACCTTCGTCGCCGATTGATTGGGAGCCAGCGCCAACCCGTGTTCGGACTTGGCGTTGATGCAATCGAACACGGTGCGCAGGTCCTGCCAACCGAGGCCGGGTCCGATCGGTTGCCCCGTGGAGCGATCCCACACCAGTGTCGACGCTCGTTGATTGGTGATCCCAACGGCGGCCACCGGCCCGGCGGCGGCCAGAGATCTGGTGGCCACGTCGAGGACCGCGTCGGCCATCGCCGCGCCGTCGAACTCGACGAGTCCGGGAAAGGGTCTCGACGGCGGACATGGGCGGTACTCGAGACCGTGCACCACCCCGTCGCCGTCGACCACGGCGGCGCGCAGGCCTGAGGTACCGACATCGACGACGAGGGTGCTCATGACGAACCTCTGCTGGTGGAAGGGAACATGCCGCGGCGCTGCAGCGCGCTACCGAGCCCGCCGCCGATGAGACCGGCGACCGCGACCGCAGTCAGGTTGAAGATTGCCGCGAGCCAACGGATGTCGTTGCCACGAATCGCCCGGACGATGATGAAGACGGCTTGAGCGATGACATAGGTGCCCACCGCGCAGATGATGCCGTGCTTGAGCGGCAGTCGCAGAGGCTGCACCCACGCGGCGACGCCGGCACCGAGGACGAAGCCGATCAGGGCGGCAAGGCTGAGTAGCGACGCCAGGCCCGGGTGCTTGTGGCCATCGCCGACGATGCGCGCGGCGATCGAGAACGGCACGGCGAAGACGAGGGCGACGCTTCCTCCGGCGCGCAGCGCGTTCCAGTCGAGTGTGCTCATGGCCAGGAGACCGTACCGAATGGCGACGACAGCCCGAGCTTGCCGGGGTTGAGGATGCCGCGTGGGTCGAGGGCGTCTTTCACCGCTTGCAACACCCCGAGCGACGAGCCGAGTGATTCGGCCATGAAGCGGGCGCGATTGAGACCAATGCCGTGGTGGTGCGACAAGTTGCCGCCGGCCACCAACACGGCGCGCTGACCGGCGTCCCACATCGCGACGTACGTAGTGTCGATCTCGTCAGGCGGGGGAGCAGCGGCGAAGGTGAAGTACAAGCACGCCCCGTCGAGATAGCTGTGCGACAGGTGACAGCTGGCGACGCGGGCATGCGGCACCGCCATCAACGCGGCGCGAGCCGCGACGAAGATCGCGGGGAGTCGCGACCACGGTGCGGCGATCTCCATCGTGTCGACGACGAACCCTTTGCGGGTCAGGTCCTGAAGGGCGTGGGTGTCGTTGCGGTGCTCGAGCCATTGCTCGACGAGGTCGTCGGAGACCCGAACCGCCGCCGCGCATTCGTCTTCGACAACGCCGATCGCCGCCTCGACAAGGCCGATGTCACCCTCGTCGAGCACCAACAGCGCGCATTGCGTTCCGTCGCCACCATGACTGCGCTGCGTCTCGACCGCGTCGTACAGGCGCAGTACGGCGGGCGTCGCGCCGCGACGCAAGATGAGCCTGCACGCCTCGATGCCCGATTCGAAATCGGCGAACGTGTAGGCCGCGCGGCGCTCGTGGGTGGGAACCGGATGAGCGCGCAGCCAAACTCGCGTGACGACGCCGAGGGTGCCTTCGCTGCCGAGGAAGAGGTGGGTGAGGTCGGGTCCCATCGCCGCCGCCGGACCGTGCCCGGTGCGTAGCACCGTGCCATCGGCAAGCACGACCTCGAGGCCGACGACCATGTCGTCGATCTTGCCGTAGCGCGTGCTGTACTGCCCGGCACCTCGGCAGGCGACCCAACCTCCAACGGTGGCGATGTCGAAGCTCTGCGGGAAGTGGCCGACCGTCATCGCGCAACGCCGGCGCAGTTCGGTTTCGAGATCGGGCCCGAACGTCCCCGCCCAAACTTCCACCACACCGGCAACTGCGTCGATCTCGATGATCCCCTGCATCGCCGTGAGATCGAGGATGACGCCACCGAATGCTGGGATCGATGCCCCTGACACGCCGCTGCGTCCACCTGCAGCCGTGACGGGCACGCCCGCAGCCGAACACTGCACGAGCACATCGGCAACATGGTCCGTGGTCGTCGGCCGGCAGATCGCTGCGGCTCGCTGTGGCACGTCGCCAACCAGCGACCAGTGCATCGCCAGCGGCCACCAGTCACGGCTCGCCTCGGCGGTCGCGATGGGCGAGGTGATCGTCTCGCAGATCCCTTCGAGGCGAGCGAGCAAGTCGATGTCGGGTTGCCGAGTCGGAGAGGTGAATCGTGATGAAGTTCCCGTCAGCTCGATAGGCGCCGTCGGCTCCGTCACTGATTGACCCCCAGCAGATCGCTCTCCGAGGTCACCGCGGCGGCCTGCTCCGATGCGCACAACTTGCGAAACTCGGCGACCTGCCGCTCGACCTCGGCCTCGTCCCAACCCATCTCCGAGGCGATCAATCGGGCCACGTCGCCGGCAGCAGCAAGCGTCGCCGGCCGGTCGAACAACCGAGCGCGCGTGCGGCGCGACAACACATCGTCCAACGTGACACACATCTCGGATCGGGCGGCATGCATCGCCTCGGCCTTGGTGTAGGGGAGTCCGGGTACGAGTGGCTCGACGAGGCGCGGGTCGGACTTGCTCAATGCTGCGACCTCTGCCGCGCCCGAGCCGTAGCGATTGGCAAGATGTGCGGCCGATCGATCGGTGGGCAGCCGAAAGCCCTCGGCGCCAACGAGCGGCAGCCGTTTGGTCGTCGACTTGAGACGCTTGCCGAGCACCTCGCACACAGCGTCGACGGTGTCTTCGGCCATCTCCCGATATGTGGTCAGCTTGCCGCCGGTGACGCTGATGACGTTGCTCGTACTGCGGTTGACCTTGTGTCGCCGAGACAGGTCGGCAGTGCGTCCGGACGACGCGCTCTTCACCAACGGGCGCAGCCCTGCCCAGACCCCCGTGATGTCGGCCTCGGTGATCCCTGTCGTGATCGACGCATTGAGTGCCTTGAGCACGTAGTCGATGTCGTCCTTCGAACATTGCGGATCGTCGAGCGGACCGTTGTAATCGGTATCGGTCGTGCCGACGTACGTGTGCTCGAACGTGCCGTCGGGGAGGGGTCCCCACGGCACCACGAACAGGCTGCGTTTGTCTTTCGGCACGGGGATGACCACGGCGATGTCGTTGCGCACCTTGCTCCACGGCACCGTGATGTGCACACCTTTGGCGGGACGAATCGAGTCGGGATCCGCACCCTCGTCGAGGGTGCGGACCTCGTCGGACCACACGCCTGCGGCGTTGACGATTGCCGCGGCTCGAACCGTGACCAGTCGTCCGTCTGCTTCGACCACCGCACCCGTGGCCCGACCGTCGTCGCTCTTGGTGAGTTCGACGACGCGACAACGATTGACCACGACCGCACCATGCGTTGCCGCGGTGCGAGCCACGGTGAGGCACAGGCGTGCGTCGTCGACGGTGGCGTCGAAGTAGAGGTATGCGGAAGCGAGGCGTTCTTTCGGCATGGTCGGCAGGTGAGCGAAGGCGGCGTCCTTCTTCAACCGACGATGGAACTTGCCGATCCGCCAACCACCAGTGAGGTCGTACATCCACATCGCCGAGCCGAGCGCACGGGCGATCTTGCGCGACACGACGCCCTCTTTGGTGAGGATGGGGATCATGAAGGGCAGCACCTTCACCAGATGTGGCGCGTTGCGGCGCAGCCGCTGCCGTTCGCGCAGCGCTTCGTAGACGAGCCGTACCTCACCTTGCTGCAGGTAGCGAATGCCGCCGTGCACCAGCTTGGAGCTCTTCGACGACGTGCCGGAGGCGAAGTCGTGGCGCTCGACCAACGCTGTGCGCAGTCCGCGGGACGCGGCATCGAGGGCGACCCCGGTGCCGGTGATGCCTCCGCCGATCACCAAGACGTCGAACGACTCGCTCTCCAGCCGGTCGAGCATGTCAGCACGTCGAAAGGGGATGGCTGGGGGCATTGACGACATCCTAGGGACTTGCGGCTACCGGCCCGCGGCCCGCACCATCGTGCTCTATCTGCATAAGTTGCTAATTAGCATGAGATGCAATACATTGCCCGTCATGCGCAGCCCTGCCGAGCTCACCGAGGCGTTTCGGCGGCAGAACCTGAAGGTCACCCCGCAGCGCCAGCTGCTGTTCCGGCTGCTGCATGCCAATGCGGCCCATCCCTCGGCCGAGGTGCTGTACGCCCAGGCCAGCGAGCTGATGCCAGGGATCTCGCTGCGAACGATCTACCAAACGCTCAACGATCTGGCGGCCATGGGCGAACTGCAACAGGTGTCGGTCGGTTCGGGCCCGACGCGGTTCGACCCCAACACCGACGTTCATCACCACGCGGTGTGCGATCAGTGCGGAGAGGTCGCCGACGTCTACGTCACCAACCTGGCAGCGCTCGAGGTCGAAGGGCTCCAGGGCTTTCGTCCGAGGTCCACACGGCTCGTCTTCTCTGGTACCTGCCAGCGATGTGCCGCCGTCTCGCCGTCGGCAACCGCCAGATCAAGCAACGTCCCCATCAACAAGGAGCAATCACCATGAGCCTCGAAGGCACCAAGACCCATGACAACCTGAAAGAGGCCTTCGCCGGCGAGAGCCAAGCCAATCGGCGCTACCTGTGGTTCGCCCAAAAGGCCGACGTCGAGGGGTACCCCGACACCTCTGCGCTGTTCCGCTCGGTCGCCGAGGGCGAGACGGGTCATGCCCATGGTCATCTCGAATACCTGGCTCAGGTCGGCGACCCGGTCACCGGCGAGCCGATCGGCGATTCGGCCGACAACCTCAAGTCGGCGGTCGCCGGCGAGACCTACGAGTACACCCAGATGTACCCGGGGTTTGCCAAGACTGCCCGCGATGAGGGCTTCAACGAAGTCGCCGACTGGTTCGAGACGCTCGCACGCGCCGAGAAGAGCCACGCCGGTCGATTCCAGCAAGGTCTCGACACCCTCAGCTGAGCGAAGCGTGGGGATGCCGAGTGGCACTACGATGCCGCTCGGCACTCGTCCGCCCCTGTGAGCCCGCCGCGTCCTCATGACTACCACCTACGATCCACACAACTCGAAGTACCTCGACGAGGCCGACGTTCGCCACGAGCTCACCCGGGTGTACGACCTCTGCCACGGGTGCCGGCTGTGTTTCAAGTTCTGCACGTCGTTCCCGACGCTGTTCGAGATGATCGACCGCCACGACGACCAAGACGCCGGCCGCTTGACGCCGGCCCAGCAGGATCAGGTTGTCGACGAATGCTTTCAGTGCAAGCTGTGCTACATCAACTGCCCATACACCCCTGACCTGCATGAGTGGGCGATCGATTTTCCGCGTCTGATGCTGCGCACCGACGCTATGCGCCACGCCAACGGCCAGGTCAGCCTCAAGTCGCGGCTCACCGACACGGTCATGGGCCACACCGACCTGTTGGGCAAGGCGGCAACGCTCGTTGCCCCGGCGGCCAACGCAGTCATCGGCGCCAAGCAGGGCTCCGTGGTTCGCAAGGCGATGGAGAAGGTCACCGGTGTCTCGAGCGTTCGTCTCCTTCCGCCGTATGCCCGGCAGCGTTTCACGACGTGGTTCAGCCGCCGTCCGCGGGTGCGCATCGCCAAGCGGCAGGGTCGAGTCGCAGTGTTCCCAACCTGCCTGGTCGAGTACCAACAGCCGTCGATCGGACACGACCTGATCAAGGTCTACGAACGCAACGGCATCGAATGCACGCTCGTCGACGGTGCCGGCTGTTGCGGCGCTCCGTGGCTGCACACGGGTGACATCAAGCAGTTCACGAAGGTTGCCGAGAAGAACGTGAAGGCCCTCGCCACATCCGTTCGCCGCGGCTACGACATCGTTGTGCCCCAACCCACCTGCGGCTACGTCTTGAAGAAGGACTACGTCGACTATGTCGGGGGCGCCGACGCCCAACTCGTCGCCGAGCACACCTTCGACGCTGCCGAGTACCTCATGAAGGTGCACAAGGCCGAGGGGACCACGCTCGACACCGATTTCACCGGCGATGTTCCGGCCACAGTCACATATCACACCCCCTGCCACCTCAGGGCCCAGAACATTGGCTTGAAGAGCCGCGATCTGATCAAGCTCACCGGTGCCAAGGTCACGCTGGTGCAACAGTGCAGCGGCATTGACGGCATGTGGGGCCTGCGTGCCGAGAACACCGGGATCAGCGTGCCGATCGCCAAGAAGCTGGCCGATCAGATCAACAAGGCCAATGGCGAGGTCGTCGCCGGCGATTGCCACCTCGCCAACACCGCCATCACCGAACAGACCGGTCGTCAACCGTTGCATCCATTGCAACTGATCGCTCGGGCCTATGGCATTCCCGAGGAGCCTCCGACGCAATGAACGCCACAGTGAGCCGAAAGCTGACACTCGGCGACATCGACGACATCCGCGCCTACGAACGCGTGCGCGACTCGTTCCGAGCCGAAATGATCGAGCTGCGTCATCGACGACGAGTTGACATCGGAACCATCGTCAGCCTGGCGTTCGAAAATCGGGCCACCATCAAGTTCCAGATCCAAGAGATGGTCAGAGCCGAGAAGATCACGACCGACGAGGGTGTGAAGGAAGAGCTCAACACCTACAACCCGCTCATTCCCGAGCTCGGCCAGCTGTGCGCGACCCTGTTCATCGAGCTGACCTCCGACGAGTCCATGCGCGAATGGCTCCCCAAGCTGGTCGGGATCGAACAATCGGTCGTCCTGCGGCTTCCTGACCGCGACCAGGTGCGCTGCGCCGTGGATCCGGCGCATGCGGCGCAGCTCACTCGAGACAACATCACCGCCGCCGTGCACTACATCACCTTCGAGCTCTCGCCCGAGCAGTGCGCGGCGTTCGGCGACGGCACGGTCCTGGCCATCGATCATCCGCAGTATCGGGAGGAGACTGAGCTCTCCGCCGCCACGCTTGGAGAGCTCGCGACCGACCTGGGCGACGGCCGAGCGCGCACAACTGTTACACAGTCTTGAGAAATTCCTGAAAAAGGGTCTGGTCAAGCGCTAGCTGATGAACCTAGATTCACGCGCGCTGAACGGTGCTCTACCATCAGCGGGCCAAGACTCAGGAGAACATCAGTCGTGTCGGTCAAAGAGATCGTATGGCGAGAGTTGGGGGCATGCCGGGGGCTAGAGGCGGCCATGTTCTACCCGGACGATGACGATTTGGCATTGGAGGCTAAAGCGGTTTGTGCTGGGTGCGATGTGCGTATCGCTTGCCTCGAACATGCCTTACAGGCGAGGGAGAAGTCTGGAATCTGGGGTGGGGCGACCGAGCGCGAGCGACGACGGATGATCCGTCAGCGCCGCCGCACCGCATAGCCTGACTGGATGAATGCACTCGAGGACTTGGGCGGCTGGCCCGCGCTCTTGACCGAGCTCGTCGAGGGTCGTGACCTGCCCGCATCGCACGCCCGAGCGGCGATGGCGACCATCTTGTCGGGCGACGCGACCCCCGCGCAGCTGATCGGGTTCGTGGTCGCACTGCGGGCCAAGGGCGAATCGCCTGAAGAGCTCAGTGGCCTGCTCGACGCCGTGCTCGATGCGGCCTCGTTGGTGCCACTTGGCGAAGAGCTCCGATCACGGGCGGTCGACATCGTCGGTACCGGGGGAGACCGCAGCCACTCGATCAACGTCAGCACGATGGCGGCAATCGTCGTCGCCGGCGCAGGCGTGCCGGTCTGCAAACACGGCGCTCGCGCCGCGTCGTCGCAATGCGGCGCCGCCGACGTGCTCGAAGAGCTTGGCGTCGCTATCGAGCTGTCGCCCAACGGCGTGTTGCGCTGCGTGGAAGAGGTCGGCATCGGTTTCTGCCTGGCACCGAAGTTCCACCCCGCGTTTCGTTTCGCCGCGCCAAGCCGACGCGAGATCGGAATCGCCACGGTGTTCAACCTCCTCGGTCCGATGGCCAACCCGGGCCGGGTGCGCCGCCAATTGATCGGTGTCGCCAATCCGGCGGTCGCCGAGCGCATGCTGGCCTCGTTGCGCCTGCACGGCTCCGAGCGTGCCTGGGTGGTACACGGCGGCGGCCTCGACGAATTGACCACCACCGGTACGTCCACCGTGCTGGCCCTCGACGACGACAACGTTCGAACGTTCACCGTCGACCCGGTTGCGCTCGGGTTCGCACCTGCCATTCCCGACGAGTTGACCGGCGGGACACCGCCGCAAAATGCCGACGCCGTGCGACGGGTGCTGAAGGGCGAGCATGGCGCCCATCGCAACATCGTGTTGCTCAACGCCGCCGCCGGACTCGTCGTTGCCGGTGTCGCCGAGACAATGGAGGAAGGCGTCATCATTGCCACGTCATCGATCGATGAAGGGCATGCAGCGCGCACCCTCGATCATTGGATCCACGAATCTCAAGCCGCCGCGGCGGATCTGGCGGTCTGACGAGTCGTGATCGTGCGCGTGCCGGCTTCGTCGGCAAACTTGGGTCCCGGGTTCGACACGCTCGGCATGGCATTGTCGCTGTACGTCGAAGCCGGTGTCATCGATGGCGAGCCGCCAACCGGCTCATATCGCATCGATCAGTTCCATCCCGCCGGAATCGCCTTTCGTCGGGCCGGTGGAGAAGGCGACCTGTGGGTGTGCTCGCCCATCCCGGTCGGACGCGGCCTTGGTTTCAGCGGCGCGGTCCGCGTGGCCGGAATCGTTGCGGCGCACGCCCAGCAACACGGCAACGACCCGGCAAAGCTCACGCACAACGCCTCGGCCATGCTCGCCCTCGGGACTGAGTTGGAAGGACATGCCGACAACGTTGCCGCATCGTTGTTCGGTGGCATCGTGGCCACCGCCGACGGGCGGGCCGTACAGATCCCGTTGGCATTCGATCCGGCGATCGTGGTGTGGATCCCTGTATCTACCACCTCGACCGATGAGTCGCGATCCAAGCTCGGACGCGACGTGGCACTCAGCGACGCTGTGTTCAACATCGGTCGCACCGCGCTGCTCGTGGCTGCACTGGCGGCGGGCGACGTCGACGCGCTGCGCAGCGCCACGCAGGATCGTCTCCATCAGGATCGTCGACTGGCAGCTGCCGAACCGTCGAGGGCCGCACTCGAGGCTGCGCTCGCTGCCGGTGCGTGGTGCGCATGGCTATCGGGCTCGGGCCCGACGATCGCAGCGATGTGCCCGTTGGACGAGGCCGACGATCTCGCCGCGCAGATGCCCGGCGGAGGTCATACCAAGGTGTTGCGCATCGATCATGCCGGGGCATCGATCGAAGCCGACGATCAGGCGGCCTGAGACTCGGGTTGCCGCATCGCCCGGCCGACGACCTCGGGCACCTCGTCGATCGGCCATTGCCAGCGACCGTCGCACCACACAACGGTGAGGCGATGAGCGAGTCGTTCGACCGCGCGGGCCAGACAGAGAACTTCGTCGACGACGTGTCGCGGCAGCATCTGCGGCGCGGGCGGTACGTCGGGGGCCGGCAGAGGTAGACCGATCTCGATCTGCCCCTCTTGCGCGGTGCCCACCAATACACCATGTTGCAAATGCAACGTCGTGTCGCCGAGTTGCAGGCCGACATCGCCCGCCTCGCGGAGTCGATCGGTGAGCCGCTGCCGGCGCACGGCATTGGTGAACGCCATTGCCCGGTCGCGGACTTGGGCAGCTTCTTCGTAGCGGCGCTCGGCCGACAGCGTGGACAACCTGGCCTGGAGCGGCGCGATGACCAGTTCGGGCGATGTCGTCATGGCCTGGGCGGCGTGGCCGACGGCGACCTCGTAGCGCCGGGCGTCGGCGGCCCCAGCGCACGGGCACATCGCCACACCCAACTGCGCCGCGGTGCACAGCGCAGCGTCGGAATGCGGCTGGAACTGGCGCCCCAGGCGCGCCGTACATCGGCGAAGTGGGAAGACCGACTGCATTGCCTCGACGACGAGGTCGGCAGTTGCCTTGGACTGCAACGGCCCGAGGTGGACGCCGGCGCCATTGGCGTCGCCGACGACCGACAGGCGCGGCCACGCCTCGTCGATGCTCAACCGAACGTAGCGATACTTCTGCGGCGCGGTGCCGACCTTGTTGTACCGCGGTGCGAGCTCGCGGAGGTAGCGCAGCTCGAGCACTTCGGCGGCCAGCACGTTGGGGGTGACGACGTGGCTGATGCGTTGCGCCTCGCGTAGTAGCGAGCCGATCTTGCGGCGGTCGTCGCCTCCGAAGTAGCTGCGGACGCGCTGGCGGAGATTGGTCGCCTTGCCGACGTAGATGACTTGATCGTTGGCCCCCCGAAACAGGTAGACGCCAGGACTGCGCGGCAACGACGCAGTCATGCGGAGCTTTGCTACCTGCGGGTGGGCGCCGATGCGGGGGAGTGCAATGAGGTCATCGAGGCCGAGCACGCCGAGGCCGGAAGCCCGCTCGAGGAGGAAGTGGAGCAGATCGGTCGTGGCGAGCGCATCGTCGAGGGCTCGGTGCGACGGCTTGTGATCGAGGCGAAACCGTGCTGCCAACGTGCCGAGGCGGCAGTCGGGGACCTCGTCGCGGATCAACCGCCGAGCCAGCGGCAGCGTGTCGACAACGGGGTTGTCGAGCTCGGGGTCGCCGCGGCGTGACAGTGCGGCGTTGATGAACGCAAGGTCGAACCCGACGTTGTGGCCGACCACAACCGCATCGGCGAGGAACTCGATCATCGACGGGAGCACCGCCTCGATCGGTGGGGCGCGCACGACCATCGATTCTGTGATGCCGGTGAGCACCGTGATCATCGGTGGGATCGCCCTGCCCGGGTTGACTAGGCTCTGCAGCGTGCCGAGGCACTCGCCGGCGCGAACCTTGACCATGCCGATCTCGGTGATGAGGTCGGTACCGCGGTCGCTGCCGGTGGTCTCGATGTCGAGCACGCAGAAGGTGACATCGCACAGCGGCGTGCCGAGATCGTCGAGGGAACGCTGCCCGCCGGCTGCAATGCGCATTCGCGAAGTCCACCACGAACAAGTGTTCGAAGTCAAGAACAGGCGTTCGATTTGCGTTGCGGAGCGACTCGCTACAGTTGGCTCGGTGAGTGGCGAACACGCGGCCGACGTGCCGGATCAGGCACTGCGATCGGCGCTCGAGTTTGCCGTCGGCATTGCTGCCGCCGGCGTGAAGCTTCGCCCGCCGCTGAACTTCCCGGTCGAGCTGCGGCGCTTCCTCCGGTTCCACAAACTCCCTCCGGCCGCGCTTGCCCAGGTTCGCGCAGCGGTCGACGGCGATGATGAGTTCCGGCTCCGATTGGCATCGGTCGCCACGGCAGAACTGGTCGATCCGGTCGGGATGCTGTGGTTGTCACGCCCCGATGGTTGGGCCGAGACGATCGTCGGTGTTCTCCCCGAGAAGGCCGACGATCACGAGACGGTCGTACGACGCGCCGAGCGCCGCCGGCAGGCCGCAGAAGAGTCAGCGACTCGGGCCCGTGCAGAGTTGTTGAACGTCGGCAGCGAGCTGGAGCGCGAGCGGGCAGCAAAGGTCGTCATGGTGGCCGACGCCGATCGGTTGCGTGCCGAGCTCGACGACCTTCGCCAGCGGCTCCGTGAGGCCCAGCGCACCGAGCACGAAACGACCCAGACGCTCGCCAAGATCGAGGCAGAGTTGATCGAGGCGCGCCGCCCTGTCGGCGTGCCGAGCCCGCCAAGTCCGCCATCGCCTGCTGTCGATCCTGCAGTGGTGCGCAACTTGATCGACTCGGCCGCGTCGGCGACGAGCGAGGTGGCGCGCTTGCTGAATGCAGTCCTCGCCGAGCTTGGTCCGGTCGATGCTCGTCCCGCCGAGCACGCCGCCCCGGCTCGCCACAGCCGACCCGTGCGACGCATCCCGATTCGCCTTCCGGGCGGCGTGCTCTCCGGCTCCGTCGAGAGTGCCGAGTACCTGCTGCGCACTGCCGGCGCGCTAACCCTGATCGATGGGTACAACGTTGCCAAACTCGGGTGGCCGTCGCTCGATCTCGACCAGCAACGCGAGCAGTGCATCACGGCCACCGAGAATCTGGCGAAGCGCTGGAACATCACCATGAGCATCGTCTTCGACGGTGCCACGATCGAGGGAGCCCACGCTTCAGCCCGTCGACGCGTGCGGGTCCTCTATTCGCCCGAGGGAGTGTCGGCCGACGACGTGTTGCGCGCCGAGTTGGCGGGCGTGAGTCGCGACCAGCCGGTGATCGTCGTCACCAACGACCGGGCGATCATCACCGACGTCGTTGCTGCCGGCGCCAACACCGTGGCGTCGGACGCCTTCCTCGCCCTGACCCGCCGCTGACCGCCTCCCCTGTGGAGTGTTTCGGGCCGACCTGGGTGCGTTGAAGAACTCCACGCCGCTCGTCGGGCAGCCGTGTCACACCCCTTTGGGATGATCCTCGTGGGTGGAGCCCGAGAGATTCACACGAGCGAGGAACCGTCATGACGACGCATACGACATCACTGATCATCTCCTGCGACACCTGCTGCATGCGGGCAACGGCGACGTGCGCAGATTGCATCGTGACGCACATACTGGCCCCGGCGACCACCGAGTCGGTGGCGTTCGACGATGAGGAAGTGCGGGTCGTGCGTTTGCTGGTGCGGGCGGGAATGATGCCTACGCTGCGACACAGTGAGACCGACGCTGTCACCGCCTTCTGTTGACAGCGCGTACGTGCAACAACTGGTCGACATCGCCGAATTGCACGGCGTCTCCCACCTCGGGGTCTGCGACGCCGAGATCCTCGAGCGAGCCCGAGCCGAGCTGATCCGTCGGAAGGACGCCGGCCTGCACGACGGTTTGCAGTTCACCTACAAGAACCCGATCCGCTCGACGGATCCGCGGCGATCGGTCGCCGATGCCCGCTCGATCTTGGTCGGCGCACGCTCGTACTACACCGATGAACCGGCGGCGCCGGAAGGGCCACACGGGCGCGTGGCTCGCTACGCCTGGACCGATCACTATCAACCGTTGCGCGAAGGCCTTCGGGCTGTCGCCCGTCGATTGCGGCGCGACGGATGGCGGGCGGTCGTGTTCGCCGACGACAACTCGATCGTCGATCGAGAAGTGGCCTACCGCGCCAATGTCGGTTGGTTCGGAAAGAACGCCAACCTCCTCCTGCCTGGGGCCGGCAGTTGGTTCGTACTCGGCTGCGTGATCACCACGGCCCCGCTGCCGACCGCCGACCGGCCGGTGCCCGATGGCTGCGGCTCGTGCCGCCGCTGCATCGACGCCTGCCCGACCGGCGCGATCGTCGCTCCTGGCGTGATCGATGCCGGTCGTTGCCTGGCCTGGATCATCCAGAAGCCGGGGATCATCGACCGGCGATGGCGGGCCGTGCTTGGCGACCGGATCTACGGCTGCGACGACTGCCAGACGGTGTGCCCGCCGACCGTTCGTTTCGCGGCGAAGCATCAGTCGCCCGAGCGCGACATCGAGCCGTGGGTGTCGCTGATCGAAGTCCTCGATGCCACCGATGCCGAGCTGCTTCGGCGATGGGGCCGCTGGTACATCGCCGACCGTGATCCGCGCTGGGTCCGCCGCAACGCATTGGTCGCGCTCGGCAACGTCGGACGACCCGACGACGCCGCTGTGCGCCGCTGCCTCGCCGCGTACCTTGCTCACGACGATTCGATGCTGCGCGTCCACGCCGTGTGGGCCGCTCGCCGTCTTGGGCTCGACTCGCTGCTACCCGTCGGCGATGTCGATCCGCTGGTTGTCGAGGAACTGCAGGCCGTGCTGTGAAGCACCTGCTGGTCACCAACGACTTTCCGCCCAAGATCGGCGGCATCCAGTCGCTGCTGTGGGAGTGGTGGCGTCGCTTGCCACCGGAATCGTTCGCTGTCCTCACGAGCCCGTACCACGGTTCGGCGGCGTTCGACGCCGAGCAACCGTTCCACATCGAGCGCACTCGCGAGCCGGTGCTGCTGCCGCATCCGTGGATGGTGTCGCGCATCAACGAGATGGCGGATCGGGTCGGCGCCGAGCTGATCGTGCTCGACCCTGCGGTGCCCCTCGGTCTCGTCGGCCCGTCGCTGCGGTTGCCGTACGACGTGGTGTTGCACGGCGCCGAGGTCACCGTGCCAGGTCGACTGCCGGGCACGAGGCAGACACTCGCCCACGTGTTGCGTGGCGCCCGACACATCGTCGCCGCGGGCAGCTACCCGGCCCGCGAGGCGCAACGTGCCGCCGGCCGCAGCCTGCCGATCACCGTCGTGCCGCCCGGCGTCGACACCGATCGGTTTCGGCCGTTGACACACGACGAGCGGGTGGCCGCGCGCGCCCGATTCGGCGTGCCCGCCGACGCCGAATTGATCGTCAGCATCAGCCGGCTGGTGCCGCGTAAAGGCTTCGACACGGCCATTCGTGCCGCCGCGTTGCTACGCAGCTCTCGGCCCAACCTGGTGCTGGCCATCTCGGGCGGCGGTCGTGACGAGCATCGCCTGCGCAAGCTCGCCGCCGAGCTGCGCGCCCCGGTGCGGTTCCTCGGCCGAGTCGACAACGTCGAGCTGCCGATGCTGTATGGCTGCGCCGATCTGTACACCATGTTGTGCCGCAACCGTTGGGGTGGGCTCGAACAAGAAGGTTTCGGCATCGTCTTCCTCGAGGCAGCTTCGTGCGAAGTTCCCCAGGTTGCCGGCGACTCAGGCGGGGCCGAGGATGCGGTCGTCGATGGCGTCACCGGCCTGATGGTGCGCCACCCCGACGACGCGGGCGAAGCCGCGGCGGCATTCGTGCGACTGCTCGACGATCCCGAGTTGCGGCGCAGCATGGGTCGCGCCGGTCGGGCACGGGCCGTCGCCGAGTTCTCCTACGACGGGCTCGCCAAGCGACTGGGCGCCTCGTTCCAGCCCCTGCCATGATGGCGGGCCGATGAGTGACGAACAGGCAGACCGACCCGGCCAGGGTGTGGTCCGCGTCGACGTTGCCGGTACCGCGGTGTTCCTCGGTGCACTGGCCGTTGCCATCCCGCTGCGATCACACCGCTTCGCGCAGTTCCTGATCGGCGGTGTGTCGATGTTGCTGTTCGCCATCGGAGTTGCGACGACCCTGTGGGCCTATACGCGTGCCCTGGATCGCTCGCGTGTGGAAGAGGTCGGCGTCGCCAACCTGTACCTCCTCACCGGGCACACGGCGCCGCGGCATGTCGGGCGGGTGATGTCGTGGGCACTCGGTGTGCAGATCGTCGCTGCCATCGCCGGTGCGTGGATCGGTGTCGTCGGTCTCGACCAAGGCGACCTCAATGCCCTCGCATTCGGTGTTCTCGTGCCGATGTTCGGTATCGGGATGAATGGAGTGTGGGCGTCACGGCACGGCTCCTACGGGCCACGAATCAAGAACGCGGTGTTACCGCCAGATCACAAGATCGACTAGAACAGAGCCATGGCTGAAACGGCGTCACAGACCACGACGATTGCTGCTCCACCAGATCGCGTGTGGGAGATCGCCGTCGACCTCGAGCACTATCCCGAGTGGGCAAGGGATGTCAAAGATGTCGTCGTGCGTGCCCGCGACGAGCAGGGTCGGCCGACCGAGGTCGAATTCAGGGCGTCGGCGCTCGGCCGCAGCACCCACTACACGTTGAGCTACGACTACAGCGCCGCGCCCACGGTGCTGGCCTGGAGCATGCTGCGCGGCGACATCATGCGCACCATCGATGGTGCTTACCACTTCTCGCCGACCAGCGATGGTGGTACGGAAGTTCGCTACGACTTGATCATCGATCTTGTCGTGCCCCTCCCTGGTTTCGTGAAGCGGCGCGCCGAGGTTCGGATCCTCAACACCGTGCGCGAGCTCAAAATCCGCGCTGAATCGTGAGCCGCCGTCGCATCGGTATCGATGTCGGGGGAACGAAGTGCCTCGGCGTGGTGCTCGACGATGCGGGCGTCGTCATCGAGGAGCAGCGCCGGCCGACGCCTCCCGGCACAGAAGCGTTCGTCGACACCCTTGCTGAACTGGCGACGGCGCTCGGAGTCACCGATTCGCTCGGCATCGGTGTGCCCGGGATGGTCACTCGCTCCGGCGTGATCAAGGCGTCACCCAACCTGATCGACATCACCGACTTCGAGGTCGGGCGAATGTTGTCGGAACGACTCGGCTTCCTGGTCGAGGTCGGCAACGACGCGACCTGTGCAGCGGCCGCCGAATGGCAGGTAGGCGCGGCGCGTGGCGCGACCGAGATGGTCATGGTCACCCTCGGCACGGGCATTGGTGGTGGCGTCATCGCCGGCGGCCAACTGATTCGTGGTGCCAACGGGTTCACCGGCGAGATCGGGCACATGGTCGTCGATCCGGAAGGTCTGCCCTGCCCGTGTGGCCGCCGTGGATGCTGGGAGCGTTATGCATCTGGGTCGGGGCTGGCGCAGCTGGCGCGCGTGGCTGCTATCGGCAAGCGTCTTCGTCGCGTCGTGCAGCTGGCCGGGGGAGACCCCGACAACGTTCGCGGAGAGAACGTGCAGGCGGCGGCGCGCGAGGGTGACGTCGAAGCGCTGAACGTGATCGACCTGTTCGGTCGTTGGGTCGCGCTCGGGCTGGTGAACCTCACCAACGTGCTCGACCCGCAGATGTTCGTGCTCGGCGGTGGGTTGGCCGCGTCAGGCGATCTCTATCTCGGACCGATCCAGAAGTGGTTCACCGAACTGTTGTACGCGCCGGATCTCCGACCGCACCCTCAGCTGGTCTTCGCTTCGCTCGGCGAGCGCGCCGGTGCCGTCGGCGCTGCCCTGATGACCGAGCTGCGCTGACGCGACCGTGTAGCCGGCTGCTGCGCTTTCGCGGCGCGAGCCGTGGTGCGCCGCACGATCAGGCTGGGAGCCATCGACACATCGCTCAGCGCGCCGCGATCGTTGATCGCGTCGATGAGCATCGTCGCCGCGGCGGCGCCCATCTCGTAGCGCGGCTGATCAATCGTGGTCAGCCCGATGTGATTCAACGCAGCGAGCGATGTGTTGTCGAAGCCGACGACGGAGATGTCGTCGGGCACGTCGAGGCCGCGACGCTCGACCACGTCGATTGCCCCGACTGCTGAGAGGTCGTTGGCTGTGAAGATCGCCGTGGGAAGCACCTGACCGCGAAACAACCGCTCGGCGCCGCGTGCGCCGGCCTCTTCGGTGAAGTCGCCAGCGACGACCTGGGCTTTGTCGCTGAGACCGAGCGTGCGCATGGTGCGGAGGTAGCCGCTGCGCCGTGGCAACGCGCCCGCGCCCTTGCCGCCATCGATGTGGGCGATGCGCCGGTGACCGAGTTCGTAGAGATGTTCGACTGCGAGCCGGGCCCCGAATGCGTCGTCGGTGGTGACGGACCCGACGCTCGTCTTGGGCAATGCGCGACCGACCGAGACGACTGCCACCTCCGTGGCGACGGCGTCGAGCCGGGCGGCGGGCAGCCGGCAGCCGGCCACGATGATGCCGTCGACGCGCGATGCGAGGAACGTGTCGAGCGCCCGTGACTCGAGCCGTGGTGTGCGTCGGCCGCTGGCCAGGATGAGCTGGTATCCATGCCCCTCCGCGGCATCGTGAATCCCATCCGTGACCTCGGCGAACCACGGGTTGTGGAGGTCGTTCAGCAGCACGCCGATCGTCATGGTCTTGCGTGCTGCGAGATTCCTGGCCATCAGGTTCGGCCGGTAGCCGAGCTTGGTAGCGGCATCGGTGACCCGGCGGCGCGATTCGCTGCTGACGCGCGGAGAGTTGCGCATGACCAGCGACACCAACGCACGCGAAACGCCGGCGATCTGAGCGACATCTTCCAAGGTCGGTGCGCTGCTCCGCCTGGCGTTCGACATCACGGCCAAGTTAGTCCACTTGACACCGTCGCTGAGCCGTCTACAGTTGGAGCGCTCTACCAAGAATGGGGACAAGATGATCGACCGCATTGCCGCGGCACCGATTTCGTGGGGGATTTGTGAGGTTCCGGATTGGGGACTGCAGATGTCACCGAGCCGCGTGCTGGGCGAGATGGCCGGTTTGGGCATCACCAAGACCGAGCTCGGCGCCCTTGGCTGGCTTCCCGACGACACGACTGCGCTGCACGGCTTGCTCGACCAGTTCGACATGTCGGTTCTCGGAGGCTTCGTTCCGCTGGTGCTGCATCACGGCACATCTCATCCCGGGTCCCTCGAGGCCGCCCATGCCGCAGCAAGCACGCTCGCGGCCGCCGGGGGCCGGTACTTCGTTGCCGCGGTCATCTCCAGCATGCAGTCATGGGATCGTCCGACGCTCGACACGGCGGAATGGACGGCGCTGTTCGAAGGCCTCGCCGAGACCGACAAGATCGTCGCCGAGTACGGCCTCGTTCAAGTGGTTCATCCGCACGTCAACACGTTGATCGAGACCGCCGACGAGTTCGATCGTTTCCTCGTCAACTCCGCGTCGTTGTTCACCCTCGATACCGGTCATCTGTTCATCGGCGGCGCAGATCCCGTGGCGATCGCCGAGCACGACGGCGACCGCGTTGGCCTCGTGCACATCAAGGATGTCGACGCCGCGGTGTCGGCGCGCTTTCGGGCCGGTGAGTTCGACTGGATGGGCGCCATCCAGCACGGTTTGTTCCCGTCGGCCGGTGCCGGCGACGCGCCGATCGCTGATACGGTGCGAACACTCGAGCGGTCTGGCTATGCCGGATGGTACGTATTGGAACAGGATGTAGCTCTGACCGACGGTGAACCGCCGCTCGGTGAGGGCCCGGTACACGGTGTTCGCAGGAGCATCGAGTACCTCAGGTCGCTGGCTGGCTAATCCAGGCAGTGGAACACAGCCGGCTCGGCCGGCGCTTATCAACACTCCTAGAGGGGGAAAGAGAACACATGAAGAAGACCCGCTACGCCTTCGCATCGCTTGCGGCGCTCGCCATGGTGGCGACCGCCTGCGGCAGCAGCAAGACGTCAACACCCACGGCCGCGCCTGGCGCAACCAACGCTGCGGCTACAACACCGGCAGCTACTACCGGTGGCACGTCGGCTGCCGCAACCACACCGGCACCAGCTAGCACCGCAAGTGGCGACACCGTCAACGTGACAGCCGGCCAAGACATCACCATCGCAGTCGTTACCCACGGCGACGGTGGCGTGTTCTGGTCGGTGTTCAAGAAGGGTGCGCTGCAGGCCGGCAAGGACCTGGGCATCACCGTGAACTACCAGGAGTCGAACAACACCGGTACCAAGCAGTCCGACATGATCAACCAGGCCGTCGCCGACGGCGCCAAGGGCTTGGCCGTTTCGTTGGCTGACCCGGGTGCTGTGAAGGACGCTGTCGCTGCGGCCGAGAAGGCTGGTCTTCCGGTCGTCACGACCAACTCCGGGTCTAACCTGTACAAGCAGTTCGGGGCATTCACCCACATCGGCCAGGACGAGTTCACGGCCGGCGCAGGTGCTGGTGAGAAGTTCAACGAAGCTGGCGTCAAGGTGCTGCAGTGCTTCAAGCAGGAGCAGACCAACACCGGTCTCGACGCCCGTTGTGACGGCGCCAAGAGCACCTTCAAGGGCAAGTTCAACACGCCGATCACCACCTCGGGCGATGCCTCTGGCAAGCAGCAGGCCGACATCAAGGCAGCTCTTGATGCAGACCCGACGATCGACGGCGTGTTCGGAACCGGCCCGGTTGTCGGTCACGACGCCTCGGCAGCCGCCAAGGAGCTCGGCCGCAAGGTGACGATCGGTGCTGTCGACCTCTCGTCTGACATCCTCGACGACATCGCCGCCGGCAACGTGCTGTTCACCATCGACCAGCAGCAGTACCTGCAGGGTTATGTCTCGGTGTTGGCGCTCTACCTCAACATCACCAACAAGAACACCCTTGGTGGTGGCCTTCCGATCAACACCGGCCCTGGCTTCGTTGACAAGAGCAACGCTGCCGCCGTCAAGGGTCTGGTTGCAAAGGGCACACGCTGAGTTTGATTGAACAACGAGTGTTGGGCGCCCTTCGCAACCAGACCCTTGACGGCGGCAGCGTTGCTCTTGTCAACGAAGCCAGGGCCGGTGTTGATCGGAAGGCCACCACCAAGGGTGTTCTTGTTGGT
>JANYKU010000114.1 GCA_025358075.1 Ilumatobacteraceae bacterium | reverse complement strand
CGGCTAGCAGGGTGCTGAAAAACCTTTGATTGGTGCTCGCGTTTTGCGCTGGGATGGAAAGGAATGGGGTATGCGTGGAATCCCGGATCGGCAGTTGGCGTTGTTGAGCTCGTTGAGCACGGTGGATCTGATCCCGGCTGGGCATCCGATTCGTCGGATCCGGGTCGTGGTTGACACGGTGCTGGCCGATCTCGATGACACGTTCGAGGCGATGTACTCCGTTCAGGGTCGGCCGTCGGTGCCGCCGGAGATGTTGTTGAAGGCAACGGTGTTGATGGCGATGTACTCGATGCGTTCGGAGCGGGCGTTCTGCGAACGGTTGAACTACGACATGTTGTTCAAATGGTTCCTCGATCTGCCGATCGATGCGGCATCGTTCGATGCGTCGACGTTCTCGAAGAACCGTCGGCGTCTTCTCGATGCCGATGTCGCGGACGAGTTCTTCGCCGCCGTGGTCCGTCAAGCGAAGCTGCGCCGCTACATCTCGTCGGATCATTTCAGTGTGGACGGGACGTTGTTGGAGGCGTGGGCATCGCACAAGAGTTTCAAGCCCAAAGTCCACGACTCTTCCGGTGACGGCCCGGCGGGCCGCAATGCCGACGTGCAATGGCATGGTCAGAAGCGGTCGAACGACACCCATGCCTCGACCACGGATCCTGAGGCCCGGTTGTATCGCAAGTCGAACAACACCGCCGCGCAGCTGTGCTATGCCGGGCACCTGCTGATCGAGCACCGATCGGCGTTGATCGTTGACGCCGAGCTCACGACAGCGACCGGTTACGCCGAGCGGGACTGTGCGACGGAGATGTTGAAGCGACTCCCGAAGCATCGACGGCGACGAACCGTGGCCGGTGACAAGAACTACGACACCAAAGGCTTCGTTGCCGACGTGCGAGCCGCAGGGTTCAGCCCGCACGTCACGCAGAACACCACAAACCGAAGATCGGCGATCGATGGGCGCACCACCCGCCACGCCGGCTACGACGTCAGTCAACGGATCCGCAAACGGGTCGAGGAACCCTTCGGCTGGGTCAAGACCGTCGGGCAAGGACGCAAGCTCCGCTACATCGGCCAACAACGCAACCGGGCCTGGTTCAAGATGACCACCGCCGTCTACAATCTGATCCGCATCACCACACTCGACACCGCGACCACCTGATCGCCGACAACGAGACCGACAGCGCCACCTCGAACAAAGCCTCGATCCGCGAGGTCACCGAAGTGGTGACCAAGCCGACCGCGGCGCCCGATGCCGGGACCCACTTCACACCGCCACCACCCGCACCACGCCTCAAACGCCAATTTTCAGCACCCTGCTAGCTGGAACCCCTGCGAATTGATGATTCGAGCGCTTCGGCCAAGGCTTCGGTGATGCTGCCGGGGCGATGCACGACGGTCGTTGGCGGCACACCAGCGCGATACATGGTGAGTCCGCTCTTGTATACAGCGACGGAGTCGAACTCGGCGCCATGTGCATTGACCCACACCTCGAGCGCATCGTGTTCGGTGTCGGGGAGAGTCGTCCGCATTTCGACTTTCATGCAGTCGACCCTACGGCCCGAAGAACAAGAATTTCTCTGGCGCATGAGCGGCTCGGTGCCGCCCTGTCGTTGATGCGCTCACTGCATCGGGCGAACGGCCTACGTCGCGTCACCCGACGATCGCCTGCGGCTCGTTGAGCAGCTTGCGGACATTCGCCCATGACGCCGGCAGATCGGCGGAGCCATCGCCTGGGGGGAGGGGTTGCACCGTGAGCGGGACGGCGCTCACGGTGCGTCACCTCGACGCCGAAATGGCTGGCGGAGATGAGATCTTGCCCGGATCGGGCTGGCCACTTAGGTTGAGCCCCGGTCTTTCCGGTCTGTCGGAGACCCGCCAAGGTCCACCGAGGCGCCACATAGTGAAGGCTTAAGACCATTGCGTCAATCCAAGATTCAGCCAAATATTCGCGGTCAGACATCTGGCTTGCGACATTGCCACCCGGATGGGCGACTTGCCAGAGAACTGCTTGTCAAAGGACAGTTCGTTGCCGTTCGGCGCCGTGTGACGTGTCGGCCGAGGGTGACAGTGGCGGACGGGCCGTTGTTTCATTCCCTCGGCCGGCACAACCCTTCACTCGACGAGTGCCTGCAGGCTCGTATGGCTAGACCTGCACACAGCTGACGGTCGCCCCGCCGGTGAACACGCCATCGCAGAGCACCGACCACCCGCGTGTTGCACCGGCCGACCGCGTCACCAACAATGTCGTAGACCTTGCCGACCGGACCTGAGGGAAAAGTTCCCGCAGGTTGGAGCTCACCCGTAAGCCGGCACGATGATCTGGATGTGCAACACGCTGACGAGCCCGTACGTGACCGCGCCGAGGACTATTGCAGTGCCGAAGACCGACACCCATTCCAATCCCGCAGGATCCCCGCTGCTCGGTCCGAGGGCGACCACCACGCCAGCACGAAGTGGGCGAGCGGTTGACCGTGATTGCCCACCAATGACCGCCATTTCTCGTTGTGATTGACCATGTGTCAGGTGTGCACGCGCGACGAGACCATCCACGACGAAACACACGGTGCGATGCCGACAGGGCGGGTCTGTTACGGTCACGCTGCGTTCGGGGTTGCTCACCGGGGGGTGGGTGACGACAGAAGGGGTCTTGTAGTGGCAATCGAGTCGACTGGTCACAGCGATGGCAATCCGCGACTGTACGAACTGGTCGAGGACACCCCGAAAACCGGCAAGAGTCCCACCATGTGGGCTTGGCCACAGTTGATCGACCATCTCAAGGTGGCTGGCCAGCCTGTACAGGGCCCGTGGCCGCCGCACCAGGAGCGCCGACCCGACCCCGACGCCGATTCGTTGCCGGTGGCGATCGCAGACCCTGGACCCCGGGAATAACCGAAGCCACCTCACGAAGGACAGAGATCATGTACCCATCACGGTTTCGGTACGAAGCCCCTCGGTCCGTCGAGGAAGCGATCGCGCTGCTGCATCAAGGCGGCGGTGAAGCCAAAGTGCTCGCCGGCGGCCAGAGCCTCGTACCGATGCTCAAACTGAGGTTCGCCTCACCCGAGATGCTCGTCGACATCAACAATCTCCCCGGTCTCGACTATCTCCGCGTCGACGCCGACGGAACGATCCGGATCGGTGCCCTGTGCCGGCACGCGGATCTCGAGAAGTCGACTTTGCTCGCTGCTCACCAGCCGACAATGGCCGCCGCGGCTCCGTTGGTGGCCGACCCCATAGTCCGCAACCGCGGCACGCTCGTCGGCTCGCTGTGCCATGCCGACCCGCAGGGGGATTGGGCATCGGTGATGATCGCCCTCGGAGGTCACATCGTGGCCCAGGGGCCCAAGGGGCGTCGCAAGATTGCGGTCGCCGATCTGATGAAGGGGCCGTTCCAGACCGTGCTCGCCTACGACGAGCTGGCAATCGAGGCTGTCGTGCCGGCGCCGAAAGGGGTTGCGGGCGGCGGCTACCTCAAGTTGGAGCGCCGAGTGGGTGACTTCGCGACGGTCGGTGTTGCCATTGCCATCGAGACGTCTGCCGGTTCGGTCATCCGCGCCGGAATCGGCCTCACCGGTGTGGGCGGCTCGACGATCAACGCCGTCGATGCCGCCGGCGCACTCCTCGGTGGGCCGCTGACCGCCGACACCATCGCCCGCGCAAGCGAACTCGCGGCGCAAGCGGCGCAGCCACGCAGCGACCATCGCGGCAGCGCGACGTACAAGCGACACATCGTCAGCACATTCGTGACGCGCATTCTGACGAGTGTTCCCGATTCGAAGGGCAAGGCAGCCTGATGAGCAGTCTGTTCGCAGAGGTCCCGCCCGAACCGGCGAGCGACGTCCCGGTGCGACGGGTCACGATCAACGTCAACGGTGAGGCGCGTACCGCCGTCATCGAACCCCGCCTCCTGCTCGCTCATCTGCTGCGGCAGGGCTTCGGCCTCACCGGCACACACACCGGTTGCGACACGACCAACTGCGGCGTTTGCACGGTGCTCTTCGACGGAACACCGATCAAGAGTTGCACGATGCTCGCCGTGCAGGCCGACGGACACAACATCCTCACCGTCGAAGGTCTGGCCGGTGCCAGCGAACTGCATCCGGTCCAGGAGGCGTTCAAGGACGAACACGGGTTGCAGTGTGGTTTCTGCACACCGGGGATGATGCTGACGGCCAAGGCGTTTCTCGAGACCAACCCCGACCCGACCGAGGACGAGGTCCGGTGGGCGCTCTCGGGCAACCTCTGTCGGTGTACCGGCTACCAGAACATCGTCAAGTCGGTGCTTGCCGCTGCTGAAAAGCTCCGCGGCCAGGCCGGGAACTGAGAGGGGTCGGGCGACATGCAGCTTGACGAGATCAAGATCGGCGGGCTCGGGGCCAGCCGCCGCCGGGTGGAAGACAACCGGTTCATCCGCGGCAAGGGCAACTATGTCGACGACATCGTGTTGCCCGGCATGCTCCACATGGAAATCCTGCGTAGCCCGCTTGCCCATGCCCGCATCAAGTCGATCGACACCACCAAGGCGTGGGCGATCCCCGGCGTCAGGCTGGTGATGACCGGCGAGACGATGGCCAGTCGCAACTTGGCGTGGATGCCGACGCTCTCGTACGACACCCAGGCCGTGCTCGCCACCGACAAGGTGCGTTTCCAGGGCCAGGAGGTGGCCTGCGTCATCGCCGACGACCCGTACATCGCCAAGGACGCCTGCGAGGCGATCGTCGTCGAGTACGAACCGCTGCCTGTGATCGTCAACCCGCAGCAGGCGCTGGCACCCGGCGCCCCGCTCATCCGCGACGACAAGGAGAACCAGCTCGACAACGTGGTGTTCGATTGGGCGGTCGGCGACAAAGATGGTACCGACCGGGCCTTCGCTGCCGCCGACGTCGTTTCCAAGCTCGAGCTGCACTATCCGCGGTCCCACCCTTCGCCTCTCGAGTCATGCGGCTCGATCGCCGACTTCGACCGGGCTACGTCGAAGCTGACGGTGTACATGACCACCCAGGCGCCGCACATCATCCGTGCCGCCGTAGCACTGGTCGCCGAGTTGCCCGAGCACATGATCCGGATCATCTCCCCCGATCTCGGTGGCGGCTTCGGCAACAAGGTTCCCGTGTATCCGGGCTACGTCGCTTCGATCCTCGCTTCGATCCTGCTCGAACGACCGGTCAAGTGGATCGAGGACAAGACCGGCAACCTCATCTCCACCGGGTTCGCCCGCGACATCTACCTCCACGGCGAGATGGCGCTGCGCAAGGACGGCAAGATCCTCGGGGTGCGCATGCACACCGACTCCGACCACGGCGCGTTCTTCTCCGATGCGCAGCCGAGCAAGTTCAAGATCGGTCTGATGCACTCCACTTTCGCCTGCTACGACATTCCGGCGGCGCACCTCACGGCGCGTGGGGTGTACACCAACAAGGCACCGGGTGGGGTCGCCTATCGCTGCTCGTTCCGGGTCACCGAGGCGATGTTCTTCCAGGAACGCATGGTGCAGGCCGCTGCCGATGATCTCGGCATCGATCAGGCCGAGTTCCGGCGCATCAACTTCGTCCGCGACGACGACTTCCCGCACCGTACCGCGTTCGGTTTTCTCACCGACTCCGGCCAGTACGGCAAGTGCCTCGACGTCGGTCTCGAGGCCATCGGATACCAGGACTTCCTTCGCCAGAAGGCCGAGGCCGCCAAGCAGGGCCGTCTGCTCGGGATCGGTATCTCGACGATGACCGAGCCGCTCGGCGCGGGCAACAGTCGCGAATACGACATCCTCGGCATCAAGATGTTCGACTCCGCCGAGTTACGCGTCCACATGACGGGCAAGGCCATCCTTCGCACCGGTGCGAAGTCGCAGGGGCAAGGCCACGAGACCACGTGGGCGCAGATCGTCGCCCACGAACTGGGCATCCCCGCCGACGACGTGACCGTCGAGGAGGGCGACACCGACACGGCTCCGTTCGGCATGGGCACCTACGCGTCTCGCAGCACCCCTGTTGCCGGTGCTGCGGTGGCAATGGTGTCGCGCAAGATCCGGGCCAAGGCACGAAAGTTGGCGGCTCATCTTTTGGAAGTGTCCGAGGAGGACATCGAGTGGGAGCTCGGGCGCTTCTACGTCCGTAGTTCACCTGATCGTGGTGTGACCATCCAGGAGTGTGCGATGGCTGCGTACTCCAACGTGCCCGACGGACTCGAGCCGGGCCTCGAGAACAACGCCTACTACGACCCGCCGAACCTCACCTGGCCGTTCGCCTGCTACATCGCGACCGTCGAGGTCGACCCCGGCACCGGCGTATGGGACGTGCTCAACATGGTGGCGGTCGACGACTGCGGCGTGCGCATCAACCCGATGATCGTCGAGGGACAGATCATGGGTGGCCTCACCGAGGCCTACGCGATGGCGAGCATGCAGTTCATCACGTTCGACGCCGAGGGCAACTGCGTGGGGTCCAACTTCATGGACTACCTGCTGCCCACCGCGTGGGAGACCCCCGGCTTCGAGCTGCACGAGGTGGTCACGCCGTGTCCACACCATCCGATCGGTGCCAAGGGCATCGGCGAGTGCGCCACTGTCGGCGGCCCGGCGGCGTTCGTCAACGCGGTTATGGATGCGATCAAGGGCATCGGCGTGCGCAACATCGACATGCCGCTGTTACCCGACAGGGTGTACGAGGCGCTGACCGAACGCCACGACGTCTCTGGTGCTCCGCCGGTGAAGATGGACGATCGATGAACGAGCCGTCCCTGAACGAGCCCGGTTCCGATGGCTGGAGCATCGTCGAGCGATCCGTCGAACTTGCCCGCCGTGGCGAGGAGTTCGCCCTTGCCACGGTCGTGTGGCGTCAGGGTCCCTCGTCGGGCCAGCACGGCTCGCGGGCCATCGTGACGGCGTCAGGCGAGCTCCACGGTTGGATCGGCGGCGCGTGCGCCGAACCGGTGCTCATCCGGGAGGCCCAGCGGGCACTCGCCGACCGCGAACCCCGTCTGCTCCTGCTCGGGACAGCCGAACAGTTCGGTCACGTGCCCCAGGGAATGACGGCCATCGCCATCTCGTGCCAGAGCGACGGCGCCTTGCAGATCTACATCGAACCAGTGCTTTCCACGCCCCACCTGGTCGTCGTCGGCCGTTCGCCGATGGCGCACACGCTTGCTCAGTTGGCTGGCGCTCTTGACTGGCTCGTCGATCTCGTCGATGGCGCCGACTTCTCTGTCAACGACATCGATGCGCGGGCCATCGTCGTGGTGGCGACCCAGGGTCACGGCGACGAGGAAGTGATCGAACAGGCACTCGCCGGCAACCCGGTGTACCTGGGCCTTGTGGCATCGCGCCGGAGGGGCGAAGCCGTACTCGCTCTCCTCGCCGATCGAGGGCTCTCGCAAGAGATGCTCGACAAGGTGCGGGTACCGGTCGGACTCGACCTCGGTCACACCACCCATCGCGAGGTCGCGGTGGCGGTGTTGGCCGAACTGGTGAAGTTGCGCGCCGCCGGTTCGCTCGTCGTCGACCGCCCAGCCGACCAGGTGCCGGCCGCGGCCGCCGAGGCGATCGATCCGGTTTGTGGCATGACTGTCGCTGCCGACAGAGAGCACCGGCCGTTCGAACACGCCGGAACGACGTACTACTTCTGCTGCTCCGGCTGTCGGGCAGCCTTCGAGAAGGACCCGGCGGCTTACCTCACCCAGGGGGCGACATGCTGATCAAGAGCGACTTCGAGGTCAACCAACCGATCGATGCCGTGTGGAAGTTCTTCGGCGACATTCCGCAGGTGGCCAAGTGCTTGCCCGGTGCCGAGCTGTCCGAGCAGGTCGGCGACGACAAGTTCGTCGGTGGCGTGCTGGTGCGTCTCGGCCCGGTGAAGATGCAATTCGCCGGATCGGCCGACATCACCGAGCGCAACGAGGCGGCCAAGCGGATCGTGGTCAACGCCGCCGGCGCCGATTCCAAGGGTCGTGGCCAGGCAGCCCTGCTGCTCACTGCCACCCTCAGCTCCACGCCGGGCGGCACGAAGGTCGACGTCACCCAGAACTTGCAGCTCTCCGGCGCCGCGGCCCAGTACGGCCGGGGCATGATCGGCGACGTGGCGGCGGTGCTGATGGCCGACTTCGCGACCAACATGCAGAGTCGCCTCGTTGCCATCCAGCGCGGTCTCTCCCCCGATCAGGTTGCATCCGCCAAGCCTGCGAGTGGCCTGGCGATCGGTCTGCGAGCGGTACGAATGGCGTTGGCGCGAGTCTTCCGCCGTTTCTTCATGCCCTATCAACCACGGACAAGCTGACAAGGAGTTCTGATGTCGCTGTGGGCAATTGGCAATCTGGTGCTGCTGGTGGCAGTGGTACCCATCCTGGTCGCATTACTCAATCGCGTCTTGGCAGCGCTCGAACGGATTCGTGCAGCTTCTGCCGACATCCTTGCCGGAGGTGTCGCACTCATCGGTGAGGTCGACGACGTCCCGCAACTCTTGGCAACCACTGACGCGGCCATCAAAGACGTCGCCACCGGTGCCGTTCGATACGCCGGGTCCGTCGGCAAGCTGCTCGGCTGAAGGAGAAGGAACCAACCATGCAAACTGTCGCTTGGATGACCCTGGTGCTCGCAGCACTGATCATCGCTGCCGCCGCCCTCGGACTCGTCCGGGTCATCCTTCATCTGGTGGCCATCAGCAAAACGCTGGCACAAGTCTTCGGCGGAGTCGAGGTCATTGCCGCCAAGACCAGCTCTGTGCCTGCCGTGCTCTCATCCGTTAACGAGAGCTTGCGACCAGTGCGTGAGTTCTGTGACACGGTCTGACAGGGGGACGACATGAAGGCAGTTCTTCTCGCATCGACAGCCGGATGGACGATCGGATGGGCAGTCGGCCTTGCCGTCGTCCTCGCGGTGGTCGCGCTCGTGGTACCGATCCTGCGCCTGGCGCACCAGATCGGCGATCAGGCGACCGACATCGACGATTCTCTGGTGAAGTCGGTGCACAACACGGCAGGGCTTCACAAGCTGATCATCACGAACGAGTCGGCCGAGGCCATAGTCGCGGGTTTGGCCCGAGGTCGAAAGCGGCTGGGAGGCTGACCATGTATCTACTCGGTTTGACGTCAACTCAAGAGCGCCTCTGGTGGGTCACGCTCGGACTCGGGTTGATCGTTCTGGTCGCTGTCGCAGCGTTCCTGACGATGCTCGTGAGTCTCGTGCGCACGATCGAGAAGCGTGTCGACCTCATCCGTGCGACGCTCGATCAAGCGGCATCCAACACTTCCGACTCGGCACTGATCGCCAAGACGGGTGACTGCGTCGATGCCGTGCTGTCGGAGGGCCTCGAGCACCACCTGTTCCTCGGCCGTGTTCTCGACAAGGTGCGGTCATGACGCTCTTGGCAGTGTTGACGGTTGTCGCGATCGCATTGCTCATTGCCGAGCTCGCCATCTACCTGTTCGTGGTCGGTTCACAACTGGCCCGAGTGGCGAGCCGATTGGAAGGTTGTGCAGAGGTGGTCTGGGACATCAAGCACAATGCCGAGCCGATCAAGCAGGGGGTCGAGCGCATCAACAGCACCGGCAAGGTGATCGCCGGAGCGCTACCGCTGCTCTACGGAATGGCCGAAGGCATCATCGTCGGCGCAACTTACGAGCCGGCACCGCCAGGTGACCGGCCTCCGGCCCGACCGGCCATGAAGCGACGGCGGACGCGACTGAACGAGGCCGTGGGATACACCCCGGAAGCACACTCGTGAGCAGCGACCCGTCGAAATCCGCAACTCGCAACACCAATTCTCTTGCATGGTTCGTCGTCGTCGTCGCTGGTGTGGTGGTTCTCGCCGTTGTCTGGGGGCTGCAGCTGTCGTCTCGTCTCGATGCCGGCCAGAACGTCTTGGATGGTGCTCGACCGCTCTTCACCAAAGAGCGGGTGGTCGGCGACCGAGTCGGGATCACGATGATCGGCAATGTCGCCGACATGGTCGACCCGATCGTCGACACTCAAGGTGGGGCGGCCGGCGAGGTCGGTCCGTTGGTGAAGCTGGTCGCCGGGGCCACCGGACTCGCTCCTGCCGATGTTCTCGCCGCTCTCCAAGCCAACTTTCCACACACCTATCATCTGCTCCTGGCCATACCCCTCGATCAGGTCAGCGCCGAAATTCCGGGTTTGTTGACCTTCGTGTCCGAGCACTCCCAAGTCGGCGATGCCAACGCAGTGCTCGCAGCAGTCGCCGCGACCACCCCACACCTTGCCCAAGCGATCACCAATCTCCTTGCCGTCACCAAGAACTGGCGAGACGTCGCGGGCACTGATGGGGTCACGCGCTTCGACGGGGTGACACCGGTCAACTCCGTTCCCGAGATCCGCTCGTTCTTCGAACACGATGTGGTGACAGCCGTCGAGACCAGCGCTTCCGATTTCCGTGGCCTGGACCACCCGTGGCCAGGGGTCGGGTTGATCGCCACGATTCTGACGCTCATCGGCAGCATCGTTGTCGTCTTCGGGCTGGTGATGATGGGACTCACCCGGACCAAGGTCTACGGCCCGCGCGAACACACGCTCGGCTGGTCGGTTGTCACCCTGGTCGGCATCGTTGTCGCCGGAGGGGTGTTGGTGCTCGGCCTGTTCCCGCGGCTCGCCGGCGGGCAGCGCACCATCGATGATCTGCGGCCGGCATTCGTCGAACAGCGTCTCGCCGGTATGGAAGCCGGTGTGGGCATCGTCAGCAACATCTCCGACATGGCCGACCCGATCGTCGATGCTCAAGGTGGCGCTGCCGGCGAAGTTGATGCCTTGGTGAAGCTGGTCGCCGGAGCCACCGGGCTCGCACCTGCCGATGTACTCGCTGCTCTCCAAGCCAACTTTCCGCACGTCTACAACCTGCTCCTGGCACTGCCACTCGATCAGGTGAGCGCCGAGATCCCGGGCTTGTTGAGCTTCGTGGCCGACCACTCCCAACTCGGCGATGCCAACGCAGTGCTCGCAGCAGTCGCCAAGAACACCCCGCACCTCGCCCAAGCGATCACCAATCTTCTTGTCGTAACCAAGGGCTTCCGAGAAATTCCGGGAATCGCACCACTCACGAGGTTCGATGGCTCGCCGGTCCGATCCATTCCGGAACTGCGCGACTACTTCGGCAAAGACGTCGTCCCCGGGGTACGAGCAGTTGCTGCCGACTACCGAACACTCGACACGACTGCGCCACCGGTCGACCTGTTCCCGCCACTGCTGCTGATCGTCGGGCTCCTGGTGATCATCTACGGCGTCGCCATGCTCATCCTCACCCCAGCTGCCGCGCCACGCCGCACCAACCGTGACGAAGGCGTGCTCCAACCGACCTGAGTAGATCCCCGACTACCTCAGCGGGGTTCGCGCAGTTCACTCACTGATCGGGGCCCTACCGAGGGGTCTCGGTCGGTCGTGAGCGGGCCGGTGGTCGGTGCGTTATAGGCGCCGATCCACTCGTCTTTCCATGCCTGGTCGTACTTCTCGGTGTTGCAGCCGGGCTTGTAGACCGCCATCAGTTCGTGGACGATCTGCTCGCGGTGTGACGGCAGCCCTCCTGGCACCTCGTAGGTGCAGATGTGCAGGTTCCAGCGGTCGCTCGCTCGCTTCACCCAGCATGCTGCCTGCCGGTGCTTGAACGGAAACCCCTCACGTGACAGGTCGTCGCAGTGGCCGACGTAGATGACGGCGAACTGCTGGGGCTTGTTGTCGGGAGCCGGCCTGATCAAGATGGAGTACACCGCCGCCGTGCTGGGTGGCGTCCATCCCCCGAGCACCCGCGGACCTTCGAAGGGGTAGCCGGCGAGCGAGCCGAGGCGGATCATCGGTGGTTCTCGTCGTCGTCGCCGTCGGGATAGTCGTCGGCGTCTTCCTGACTGATCGCGTCTGCCCATGTGACCGGCCATGCCGGCAGCTTGGCGATCTCTGCCGCACCGGTGAATGCGGGTATGGCGATCTCGACGGCTTCGTCGGCTGTTGCCGCTTCGATGGTCATCTGTGCGCCGTAACTCATCGTTCCGATTCCACTGGCGATGCCGCTCCGACCGGCGATCGCGTCGGCGAGCGCGACGATCTCCTCGCGGGTCATCACCCGGTCTCCCTCGGCGATCAGCGAAACGCTCCAGTTCATCGCACCCACGGCCTCACGACGATTCCTAGCGCAACGCGGGCAGCATCGCCGCGAACTCTTCGAGGCTGCGCAGGCTGTGGCCTGACAGCACGTTGTCGACGTACGGGGCCGCAACCATCATGCCCAGCGTGGTTGGTTGGAAATGAGCATCGTTTCCCTTGTGCGGGTTCATCCACACGATTCGGTGACACAGCCGCGCCAGGTGTTCCATCGCCGACTCCAATACCGCTGGGTCGCCGCGATCGAGTCCGTCGGAGCAGATGACGACGATGGCACCGCGGCTCATTCCTCGCCGGCCCCATTTGCGCACGAACTCGTCGATCGAAGCGCCGATACGAGTGCCGCCGTCCCAGTCGAACACGCTGCGAGCCGCACGCTCCATCGCCTCATCCGGGCGCCTACGTTCGAGCGCCCGCGTTATCCGAGTGAGCCTGGTCCCGAAACAGAAGACCTCGACGCGGTCGGAGGCCCGCTTGGCCGAGAAGGCGAACTGCAGCAGGTTGCGCGAATAATCCGACATCGATCCCGACACGTCGAGGATCAAGATGAGCGGTCTGATGCGGAGCTGCCGGCGCAGCCACAACAGCTGTGCGGGCTCGCCGTGGGTGCGCATCGTTTCGCGGATCGTCCGCCGCAGATCGAGTCGTTGACCACCGCGAGCGGCGATCTTGCGGCGAGTGCGACGACGTGGCGGGGTCAGGCGCACCCGGGTCATGATGCGCCGCAGCGCGGCAAGTTCCTCGGGAGTGCAGGCGGAGAACGACTTGTTGCGGACGATCTCGGCGTCGGATGCCATCAGGCCGAGCTTGGTTTCGTGCTCCTCGGGGCACTCCTGGCCCGGGTCGGCCGCAGCGATCTCCAGCGCCGCCTGTACGCCCGACACCATCTTGATGTGGGCGCGGCGCGGGTCGGGCGGGCCATCGCCCTCTTCCAGGAAGTATCGCCGGAACACCGCGTCGTAGAGCACGATCTGTTCGCGGCGGGTGATCAGCGCGGTGCGCCCCGCCCAATACAAGTCGAGGATGTCGCTCGGGTCGAGGGCGGCGGCAGCAGCGCAATAGGTCAGCACGTCGCCCGAGCCGAGGGGGACGCCGGCGGCGCGCAGCTCGTGGCCGAAATCGACGAGCAGTTCGAGAAACGCCGCCTCGTCAGGCACCGGAAACGATGCTGTCCAGGCTGTTGCGTACGAGTTCGAGGTCGTCGCGATCCTTGATGACCGTACCGAGGGTGTCGTCGGCGCTGGCGAGATCGAACTCGCCGTTGCCGACCACGTCGAGCGACGCAACCCAATCCAGCGTCTCTGCCACACCGGGGGGCTTGGCGAGGTCGAGCTCGCGCAGGCGATGTACTGCGGCCACAACCTTGCGCGCCAGCGCCTCGGGCACCCCGGGGGCGCGAACCTTGACGATCTCGACCTCACGCTCTGCCGTGGGATAGCCGATCCAGTGGTAGAGACAGCGCCGCTTGAGCGCGTCGTGCAACTCGCGGGTGCGGTTCGAGGTGAGGATGACCAGCGGTCGCGTGTCGGCCTTGATCGTGCCGACTTCTGGGATCGTGATCTGGAAGTCGGAGAGCAGTTCGAGAAGGAACGCCTCGAACTCGTCGTCGGCGCGATCGATCTCATCGATCAGGAGCACGCACTGATCGCCGGCGCGAACTGCCTCGAGGAGCGGGCGCTCGAGCAGGAACTTCGCACTGAACAGCCTGTCGACGGCGTCGTCGTCGTCGATCTGTCGCTCGGACAGCGCACGGATCTGCAGCATCTGGCGCGCGTAGTCCCATTCGTACAGGGCCTGGTTGGTGTCGATGCCTTCGTAGCACTGCAGCCTCACCAGCCGTCGACCGAAGACATCGGCGAGCACCTTGGCCACCTCGGTCTTGCCGACCCCGACTTCGCCCTCGAGCAGAATCGGACGACCAAGGGTGAGCGCCACGAACATCGCGGTGGCGAGCCCCCGGTCGGCGAGGTATCCGCCACTGCGCAGGACTTCGGTCAACTCGGCGACGTTGCCGGGTAGGTGATCGGCGACTTCGCTCGTCATCGTGCGACCGAACTGTGCGAGAGCGGCAACGCGATCAGTGCTGCTCCGCGCGGAACACCAAGTCGCGGATGCTGTCGCCGGAGGCGGCGAGTTTCCCCTCACGGGCAAGCCGGTCGCGCCAGGCGGCGCGAAGATCGGTGCCCGGCTCGGCGAACCCGTCGAAGGTGATGTCTTTCATGTTCTTGCATGACTTGGTCGGGCTGCAGTCTTCGTCGACCACCGGGACGCTTTCACCCTGGGCAGCCCACACCGCACGGAGCACCTCGCGGGCCTCACTGTGCTGCTGGGTCATGGTCTGGTTCCTTCGAGAGGTCGCAAATGAACGAAGCGAGTTTACCACAGACCTGCGAACCCACGGTCTACAGGTTCCTGACCGCCACCGCCTGGGCGACGATCGCGATGGCGATCTCGGCAGGCGTGCTCGCACCGATGTTCAGCCCGGCCGGGCCGTGAATCCGATCGAGGTCGGTGATTCCGCGGTAGGCGAGCCAGTCGGCGCGGGTCTGCTGCATCTGCGGTGAACCGAGGGCGCCGATGTAGCCGACCTCACTCGACAGAGCCGCGGCGAGGACTGCGCCGACGGTCTCGAGGTCGTGCCCCATTACCACCACCATGTCCATCGCCGACATGCCGGCGACGATGCCCGTTGCCGTGCCGGCCTCGGTCGTGACGACCGGCTGCCATCCCAGCAGTGCGGCCGCGCCGGCGAGGGAATCCGCTGTCGGGCCGGCCCCCACGATCAAAATCCTCGTCGATGGCCACAGCACGGTAACCATCTTGCGGCCCTCGACGACCGTGTCGCTCGCCCCGCGTCTGAACCTGAGCGCGACATCATCGTCTGCGGCGTCGATCGTGGCGGAGGTGTACAGCGTGGTGTCGGTGATGGTGTCACCGTCGAGTTGACTGACGAGACAGACGGGGTCGCGAGCGATCAGGTGCTGCCACAGCGCTTCGGGAAGTTCCGATGCCGGTGTGAGCACGCAACGAACCCGACCCCCGTCGGGCAGGCCAGCGACGAGGGCATCGACGGTGCTCACCTCGATATCGACGAGGCGACCGGTGGCACTCCGTCTGCCGGCGAGGTCGAAAAGTTGGCCGTCGATGGCCCCGGAGCACAATGAACCGATACGGCCTCCGCCTGGCGTGATCGCCAACGCGTCGGATCTCGCGAGTGGAGGGAGGCCTTGGGCATCGACGACCCAGGCGACATCAACTCGGGTCCGCGCCCGGAGGCAAGCGGCGACACTGAGGGCGATCGCGTACACCCGCTGAGCGTAACGATCCGCGGCCGGGGCGCAAGGAAATGCTCCGACGAAATGGAACGAGATGTAACGAACCGCTCGTGACATTTGGATCACCTGTCGCATAGCCGACGATTCAGCCGACGATCGCGCATGAGCAACGGTTTACCAAACCCACGCTCACAGTCCATCGAGGCCGCCCGAGCCGATGGAGTCGCTGACCGAGCCGGAGATGAAAGTTGTCCATCCACTTGTCCATCCACGCCGCGCTACTGCACGATGTCGGACGAGACCAGATGAGATGAAAGGCGGAAGTGAGCGGGCCAGATGCGGCCAGAAGCGACTCAAGGAGACGTGCTCGCGCTCATTCCTAAACCGTTCCTCTCGCTCGATGGTTGCCGAATGACGGACGACATTGAAGCGGTTGCTGCCGCCCGTACGCCTCCCCTCAGCCCGAACATCCAGTCGGGTTTCGAATGCCTCGCTCGAGAAGGGCGCGTTGACCTCACCGTCGAGTTCGCCGTCTCTCCACCCAAGATGGGATCGCCCGTTCAGCGCCGAGCTTCGTGAGCCGGCATGCGGGCTGCTCCAGCAGGTTACGCGGCCCGAGGTGAGTTGACGGCGTGGGCCGTGCCGACATCTTGTGCTCGGCCTGGATCGCTCACCCCCGCCGGCTGGATGCTGAAGTTAGAGGCCGAGACCGAGTTCGGGTTCGTGTTGCGGGGCTGGTCGGGCGTGTTCGATGGTCGCGGTCCCATCCACACCCCAGGCGCCTCACCGACACCCATGTAGTACTCGTCGATCCCCAACGCTACCGACCCCAACAGATACTCGGCGTTCGTCAACGACGTCACTGTCAACACCCGACACCCACCCAGGAACCAATAATTTC
>JANYKU010000091.1 GCA_025358075.1 Ilumatobacteraceae bacterium | reverse complement strand
TGACGACCGAGTGACCGCCCCGACGCCAACCGCCTGACCATCACGCCGCCGATCGTCATCACGGCGACAACACGTCCACCAACTGATGCTCACCGAACACGTCGCCTTCGTGCTCAACGAGCGTGGCGGCCGACACCACCTGGGGTGGACGGTACCCCGTTTACTCCGGTGGTGCGCTCTCACCACGTGTCCTGGCCCAAGAAGAAGTGGCTCAAGCTGCCATTGTTGGCCTGGATCGCCGCTGGCGTCTTCGCGATCGGTGCGATCGGCGCCGCCGCCGCTCCACAGAAGAGCGACAAGCAAACCGTCGCTGCAGTACAGACGGATTCTCCCACTACCACGGTGGCGGCAACGCAAGCGGCGACCTTACCGGCGATGCCGCTCGCGACCGAAGCGACGGCGACGGTTCCTCCAACCGTGGCTTCAACGGTGCCTCCAACGGCCGCTCCCGCAGTTCCTCCAACTGCGGCTCCCACGATCCCTCCGACAGCAGCTCCCACGATCCCTCCGACCGTCGCCCCGACGATTCCTCGACCTACTGTGCCAAAGACTCCTCCGACTGCTGCGCCGCCGAACGAGTGTGATCCGAACTACACGCCCTGTGTTCCGATCGATTCTGATGTCGATTGTGCCGGCGGAAGCGGAAATGGACCATCCTATGTGCGTGGGCCAGTGCGGGTGATCGGCCGCGATATCTATGGCCTGGATCGCAACGGGGACGGGATCGGCTGCGAGTAGACGCGCCGGAGTTTCCTTGGCAGAGCAGAAGAAGCCGCAACTTGAGTTCGGACGGATCTATGAAGTCTCTGGACCGGCTTCGAGTCTCGGCGGACCCCACGCTCCCAAACTCGGCTGCTCGCCGCCCGCCGCGGACCACGCTGCTCGGGCTTCGGTGTAAATGGTGAGCAGTTCGTCCGACACGGCAGCGCGGTCTTCGGAGCTGTGGTATTGGGCGATGGCTGCGGCCACGACGGCGTCCACGATGTGGTCGACATCGGGCTGATAGGCGAACCCTGATGCCTTTTGCCGATTGGAGACGTTGAAGATAGCCATGCCATCTTCCTCCAGCGAGAAGCCCACGAGCTTGGAGAATGCCCATTCAGTGGTCCGCTTGGGTCCCACAAACAGCATGCGTTGGTTGGTGACGATCCCACGACCGCTGTCGATCACCTGCGGGCGTTCCTCGCCTTGCTGGAACGTGCCACGGCTCTGCCCGACTCGATAGCGGACTCCCTTCGCCACCTTGAACGAGACACCCTGTGAGGCTCCTACCCATTTGCCCGGATCACGGCGAGGCTCCACCAACCCGACACCATCGAGAATCAGGTAGGCAACCTCGTCTTTCTTGAGCGGGACACCCTGGACATGGGTATCGGCCTCAAGAAGACGGGAGGCATTCCAGGCCGCGTAGGCTCGGTTGACCTCCAGGTTGAGGCCATCCAGCATCTGACGATTGGCGAGATGGTTCTTCTCCTCGACCCTGGCTGCCCGAGCTTCCTTGAGCTTCCGAAGCATTTCTCACCCCACAGTTGGGTCCCCGACGCCGATGTTAGTGAGCTCGAGAGGTGTGGCCGTTCCGTGACAGCGAGGATCTCCTGCTGCGATTGTTCTTGGCGTTCTCGTAGTCACATCTTTGCGAATGCGCGGTGTGAAACGCCCTCGGACGTCGCCTGCAGGTGACGCGGTCGGATTCAGCGACACCGACCCTGTCGTCAGCGTTCGAGGACGCCGAATACGTCGTCGAGCGCGAACACCCGGCCGCAGTTGCCGCCAGTTGTCTCGCGGACCAGGCCCAATTTCTACAGACGAGCGACGGCGCTGTTGGCCTCCGAACTACAGCACACCACGTCAGGGCTTTGAATTGCGAGCGTGCAATTCAAGTGTCTGGCAGAAGGGCTGCGTCATCGAAGTAGCCGGGGAACCTTGTCGCACCCACTGCGTACCCTGACGAGGTGGCAGACGATCTTGATCGAGCACTCGAACGGCTCACCGGGCGTCCCGGTGTCGCGTTTCGTGACGGTCAGCGAGAGGCTGTCGAGGCGCTGGCGATCCGGCGTGAGCGGGTGCTGCTCGTGCAGCGCACCGGCTGGGGCAAGAGTGCGGTCTACTTCCTGGCCACACGGCTACTTCGCGATGCCGGCTTCGGTCCGACCCTGCTGATCTCACCGCTGCTGGCTCTCATGCGCAACCAGTTGGAGGCAGCGGCTCGGCTCGGCTTGCGGGCATACACCGTCAACTCGGCATCCGACACGAAGGTCAGCGAGATCGCCGACCTGTTAGAGCGCGACGAGGTCGATCTGTTGCTCATCTCCCCCGAGCGGCTCGCCAACCCGGAGTTCGGCGACAAGGTGATGCCGTTGGTGGGTCGCAGGCCGGGACTGATCGTGATCGACGAGGCGCATTGCATCTCCGACTGGGGCCACGACTTCCGTCCCGATTATCGGCGCCTCGGCCAGATGATCGATGGACTGCCCGGACGGTTCCCCGTGCTCGGTTGCACGGCCACAGCCAACAACCGTGTCGTCGACGATGTGGCCACACAGCTGGGCGTCACCATGAACGTGCTTCGCGGTCCGTTGACACGAGACGGCCTCTCATTGCAGGTCATCGATCTGCCCGATGCGGCCGAGCGCCTGTGCTGGCTCGATCACCACCTCGGCGAGCTTCCGGGCTCGGGCATCATCTATTGCCTCACCGTCGACGACACTCGCCGCGTCGCTGACTGGCTGTCGCAACGCGGGCACTCGGTGATGGCCTACTCCGGTGACCTCGAGAACGAACATCGCCTCGAAGCCGAGGCTGCGCTGCAGTCGAACGAGATCAAGGCGTTGGTCGCGACCACTGCGCTGGGGATGGGCTACGACAAACCCGATCTCGGTTTCGTCGTCCACTTCCAGGCGCCTGGGTCGCCGATCGCCTACTACCAGCAGGTCGGCCGAGCGGGACGGGCACTCGACTCGTCGGTGGCCGTGCTGTTACGTGGAACCGAAGATGCCCAGATCCAGGATTGGTTCATCCAGCAAGCCTTCCCCGATGAACGGCACGTCGACGAGGTGCTCGCTGTCTTCGAGAACGTCAGGGGACCGGTCACGCTGGCGGGTGTCGAAGCAGACGTCAACATGCGGCATTCGACGCTCGAGTCGGTGCTGAAGCAACTCACGGTCGAAGGGGCGCTCACGCGGTTGCGTTCGCAGACCTACGAACGCACCTTGAAGCCGTGGAAGTACCCGACCGAGCGAGTGCAAGCGGTCACCGCGGCGAGGCGCGAAGAGCAGCAGCAGATGGTCGAGTACGCAACCACCGATTCGTGTCGCATGCGTTTCCTCACTCGTCTGCTCGATGACGCATCGTCGGTGCCATGCGGTGTCTGCGACGTGTGCGCCGAGCAACGGTTCCGGGGTCCGCTCGACCCTTCCGAGGTTGCAGCCGCGAGGTTGTACCTTCGCCAGGGCTTCATCACCATCGAGCCGCGCAAGCGACTGGTAGGCCACGCCCTCCCTGTAGAACAGCGGTTCGAGACTGGCCGGGCTCTCTGCGCCTGGGGTGACCGGGGTTGGGGCACCTTGGTAATGGCCGGCAAGCACGAGGGAACTCGGTTCGATGATCGTCTTGTCAGTGCCGCCGTCGACATGATCCGCGAGTGGTCGCCGGAGCCGATGCCCACATGGGTCGCCTACGTCCCATCGCTTCGCCATCCCGTGCTCGTGGCCGACCTTGCCCGTCGAATCGGTGCGGCACTCGCGCTGCCTGTACTCGACGTCGTCCGGAAGGCCCGCAACACGCCTCAGCAGAAGGGGATGCAGAACAGCGCACATCAGCACGCCAACGTCGATGGAGCATTCAGTGTCAGCGGCGTCATACCACCCGGTCCCGTCCTCCTGGTCGACGATCTGGTCGACTCTCGCTGGACGTTCACCGAGGTCGCCAAACGACTGCGGCTCGCCGGTGCGGGGCAGGTGTTCCCGCTTGCCCTCGCGTCGACGATGGGGCGAGACTCGTGATCGTGTCGGAGACCTCGCTCGCTGCGCTCTTGATGACGAATCGTCTGGTCGATGTTGCGGCCAAGCCGCTCAGCGCGGGTGAGTACTGGGCCCTCGTCGCCAAGGTTCCCGACGTGGGCGTCCTGCTCGACATCGACGAGCAATCAGTGGTCGAGTTGCTCGGCGGCGACACCATCGAGGCCCAGCGCATCACTACCCTGCTGGCTGCCACGACGGCCTTCGCCTACGAGCGCGAACGTCTGGAAGAAGAAGGCATCACTCTGCTGTCGACCTTCGACCCCGCGTTCCCCGCACGGTTGATCAACCGTCTGGACACCACGTGCCCGGCATTCCTCACTGTGGCCGGCCCAGTCGAGTGGCTCTCCGCCGGAGGGCTCGGTGTCGTGGGTTCCCGCGATGCGAGTCCCGCGGCGCTCGAGGTTGCGCGATCGGCGGCACAGGTCGCCGTCGATGCGGGAGTCCCCGTGGTCAGCGGGCTCGCAAGAGGGATCGACCAGGAGTCGATGGCCGCCGCACTCGACGGTGGCGGCGCTGTCGTCGGCGTCCCTGCAGAAGGACTGAGGGTTGCCGCTCGCAGCCCGGAGGTGCGGCGCAGGGTTCACAACGGTGAGTTGTGCATCGCCAGCCCCTACGCACCGGCGATGCGGTTCACCGCCGGCAACGCGATGGGTCGCAACAAGATCGTGTACGGCCTGTCCGATGTCACGCTCGTCGTATGTTCCGACAACGGCTCTGGTGGCACCTGGGAGGGTGCGAAGGAAGCCATTCGCCGAGGCTTCGGCCCGGTCGCAGTTTGGACAGGCGGTGGCGAGGGGCCTGGCAACGCGGCGTTGGTCGCGCTCGGCGGCACATCCATCACCGATGTCAACCACGTGTTCGACGTCACCCAGCGGCCCACCGAGCCGAAGGTGCAGGGATCGCTGTTCTGACTCGACGCCGAGGCTCTATCGAGGGAAGCGAGCTGTCGGACCAGCGCAGGCACAGTAAAGTCGCTTCGTGGCCGACAACGCCAAGACCATCATCACAGCCGCTGACATGGACAAGATGAGTCCGCAGGAACGCGCTGATGCCGTCGCTGCGGCCACGGCACGGGGCTGGGATGAAGTGCCAGAGCCGTTTCGGTCAGAGGTGCTGGCCACGGCCAAAGAGTTCGGACAGCAACGTCGCCAGCGTGCCTGAACGCCAGGTCCGCTTCACCGAGCAGTTCTTCGACCGCCTCGACACCCTCCTTCCAAGCGAGCGTGGCGCCGACGGAACACCATCAGTCACAGACTCTGTTCTGCTCGACCTGCCCGCTGTCCGAGACCGAGTCGCCGCAGACAAACGGTAGGCGGGCGGCTCCCGACGCCATCTCGGCGCAAGCTGCGAGACGGCTTTGACGAAGCAGAGTTTCCTCGAAACATTCCTCAAGCCGCTTGACTGTACGCCTGTTGTATGTACAGAGTTCCGGGCATACGATGTTGAGAACGCAATCGAGCAGTAATGGAGCACCTGCCGTGACGATGGTCCGAGAAGCCAAAAAGACAGAGAGATTGGGTCTGCGTGTCAGCGCGTCCCAAAACGCCATTCTGCGCGCGGCCAGCGAGGCGGAAGGTACGAGTGTGACCGACTTCGTGCTTCGCTATGCACTCCGAGCTGCTGAGGACGGTCTTGCTGATCGCCGTCTGTTTGTTCTGTCCAGCGACCGGTTCGACTCGTTCGCCGCGAGGCTGGAGCTTCCAGCTACTGAGATTCCGAAGCTCCGCGATCTGATGACGAGTCCAACGGTTTTGGACGAGAGCTGAACACTCGAACAATGTCCCGCTACAGCGGGGTCGAAGAACTTACTGCGAGTCACGTCCTCGATCGGTTCGATTGCGGGTCGGACGCTCAAACGATCTGGCTGCGTAAGCACGCGCTTCAGTCGCACAATGGTCACGACAATCGAGTACGTGTCGTTCGTAGGCTTGAGGACGACCTCGTCGTCGGATACTACGCCCTGCGGACCGGCAGTGTCCTGCGAGGTGACGCCCCGGTGCGACTCACGAAAGGCGGGGGTGGCTACGCCGATATCGGCGTCATCATCCTGACACGCCTCGGGGTTGATTTATCCGAGCAACGTAACGGGCTTGGACGGGCCCTCGTGGTTGATTCCTTGCGAACGATAATGAAGGTCGCCGAGGTCGTCGGCTTTCGAGCCCTCTTTATCCACGCCGAAGACGACGAAGCGAAACAGTTCTACCTAAAACTCGCGCAGTTCGAGGAAAGCCCACTTGATTCGCTACAGCTCATACTGCTCGTGAAGGACATCGAGAAGGCAGCTCGCCAATAGAGTCCCGTCCCACCTGAGGTCCAGATCCGTGAGTTCAGTCAAGGACTCGATTTCGACTGAGTTCAATGTCTCTAAACGGTTGATAACCCCGCTCAGCTGCACGTTTGCTCCTACTCGCGCCCTACTCTAAACGGCCCGCGCGAGTAGATCCAGGGAACGTCGTCGCCACCGCTGCGTACCATGACGAGATGGCAGACGATCTCGATCGGGCACTCGAACGACTCGCAGTTTAAAGCACACCGGCTCGCGGCTTTGAATTACGAGGCTGCAATTCAAAGTGTCTGGCGCATTTGCCGGGGCGAGGGAGACGTTCTACGTATCCCCGAGTCGCGGCGGCAGCCCGAGTTTGGTTCGCAGCCGATCCCAGTTGTACGGGCCGAAGCCGATCACCGGACGGCGCTCGAAATCCTCGATCAACTTGATCACGTCATCGCGACGGGTCGGATCGTCGAGGGCTTGGCGAGGGGTCATTCCGTCGAAGGCGGGGACATGTTCTCTCATCCAGCGGTCTTCCATCTGGTTGCGAATCATGTCCAGATCGCTTTCTGGGATCTCGGGTCCATCCGCCGGCGGGTCAGCCTCCGAAAGAGATTCATCGGGAAGTTCGAGTCGTTGGTACTCGAGGCCGACAACGGCAAGCGTGTCACGGACTCGTTCGAATCGAGCGACCGAGTTGGTGAACACGGCCAGCTCATCACCGTCACGGCGCATGCCCGCGCGGACAATGCGTTCACCGTCGAGCTCGAGGTACTGAGTCCAGCCATCGCCGTCTCGCTCGTACAACTCGCCGAGTTTGGCCTCGATCGCTAGCCAGTCGATTCCGGCAATCGGCGAGAAGTGTGAGGTGCTGAGCCTCAGCGAGTCGCCTTCTCGATTCTGAAGCACCGGCGGGGCCATCGTTGAGCCATACCACGCGGCCAGTTGGAGACCGTCGGCGTCGGCATCGAGCAACTCGATCAACCCGGCCCGCCGAGACAGCGAGATCTCGACAGCCATTCCAACCAGTCCGGCTGTGCCACTGGTGGCATCGTCGACGATTCGTGCGAACAGGTATCCCTGATCACTGAGCGACGGGTCTTCGAGCGTGATCGATTCGCGGACGTCGCCGGTCCGGATGTCGCGGACCTCGTATCGGTTGGCGCCGAGGCGTCGATACTCCCAGAGCGATCTGCGGTTCTCGGCCAACGAGCGCAACCACTGCAGCTCGGGTGAGCGGATGATCTCGCCGCGTTCGTGAAGGTACTCACCAATTCCACCCTCGTCGAACAACGCGACATCACGAAGGAACGGATCCGTCACCAACTCAGTCATCCGCTGCTGCATCGCGGACGATGGCGCGCCACTTGCCTCGAATGCCTCGAGGGCCAACGAGAACAATGCGCTCCGCCGTTGTGGTTCGTCGAGCGACCAGATCGCCTGTTGGAGTGCGAGGCGACGGCGATCGGCCTGCGACAACTTCGGATCCCGCTGGCAACACTGCTTGAACTTGCGCCCGGAGCCGCACGGGCACGGGTCGTTGCGACCGGCTCCTGCAAATGGTTTCAACAGGTCGACGAGCAGCGCGACGTCGTGGTCCGAACCGTCGAGCGCCACTGACCTACGACGCGCCGAGAGCGCGTCGGCCGGCTGGCCGGCGTCGGCGAGCAGAGTGGCATGAAGATCCAGGGCGGGACCGAACTCGCCGTCGAGCGTGGTCGACCGCCGAATCGAATCGAGCGCTTCTTGGGCTGCGCCTCCTCGAAGCGCGTTGTGCGCCACGAGGTACAACGCGATCGGTTCGAGCTCGCCAGACGGCGACAACAGCGCCGCGAAGTCGTCGAGCAGCGTCAGGCGGTCGTCGTAGGGCTCCAAGATGGCATCGACGAAGGCCGGCGAGACGGCGCCGTGGTGGAAGTCGTCACGAAGACGTCGAGGTTTCCACGAGTCGGCGACCTCCTGTTTGCGATCAGGCTGAGCGAGCACGAAGTCCGACCAGTCCTCCATCAATCGCTCGAGGGCGTCGCGGCAACACGTATCCAGTTGGTACCTCGAGGCGAGGCGCTCGAGCCGCGAGTTGTGAAACTGCTCACCCGGCGTCGCGAACTCACGATCGGCATGACCGACCCACGCGCCCCGAAGGCGCAGACCTGCTTGTTCGATCAGCTCGGCAAATGGCGCCGTCGGTGTGCGAAAGACCCGAAGGTCTCGAAGCAACGCCTCCACGATCAGCGCTTCGCACTCCATCGCCGATTCGGGGTCGCACACTTCGTCGAACACATCACGCACCAACTCGACGGCCTGTTCGACATCAATAGGACTGATGTTGCGGACGAGTTGGAATCGTTCGCCGTCGCACGTTGCACCGATGAGTTCGCCCGGTTCGATTCCGTCGAGCCAACCACGCTGGCCCACGTAGGAGCCGTGCTCCGACAGATGCTGTTCACCGTCGAACGGGTATGCATGGGTGACCTCGCCACCGCCCGCCAGGCTCCAGCTGTGGCGTGGCCCCCACGTGATCGTGCCGAGATCAGGTGTCGAGTCGAGCACGCCTCGATCGAGCTCGCCCGCCGTCACGCGGTGGGTCAGGACCACACCACGCAGCAGTTCCTCAACGAGGACGACCGTGCCCCGGCTCGACACCCACGTGTCGTCGGTCTCGAGCAACGCCACATCGACGATCTCCACGAGCTCGTCGAGTTCGCATTCGTCGAATGCCACCAGCGCACCACGTTCAGCCAAGGCGACCGTGAGCTCATCCATCGCCATCGGCCCATCGGCGAGGATCTCGTGCGCGGCCGAGCGGATGGCCACGTCGCACGCCTCCCACTGTTCGTCGGACCACTCATCGGTCATCGCCACATTCCAGCCCGGATCGCAGCACAATGAGAAATCGACGCGTCCCCCTGTGGAGTGGAGTGGAGTGTTTCACGGGCATCTGGGTGCGTCGAAGCACTCCACAGGGACCCGCAGCGAGCCGCCGGGCGCGACTTCGGTGATCACTCCGTCGGCGAGGATGGGTACCGGGTCGCCCGACTCGACGGTGACCGTCGCGCCGGTGGGATCGACCGCGATCGCGATGTCGCCGCCGTGGCGGTGCAGGTGGAAGCGCATCGCTTGCCAGCCGGCCGGGAGGCGCGGCGCGATCCGCACGTGGGTTCCCGAGTCGCGGACACCGGCGAACCCGTGCACCAGGCATGCCCACACCCCGCCAACGTTGGCGATGTGGGCGCCGTCGACCGTGTTGCCGTGGGTGTTGGCGATGTCGAGGTACAACGACTCGCGGAAGTAGCGCATCGCCAGGTCGGCGTGCCCGACCTCGGCGGCGATGATCGATTGCACGCAGGCCGACAGTGACGAATCGCCGGTGGTGATCGGGTCGTAGTAGTCGAAGTTGCGGCGTTGCACGTCGGGCGCGAACTCGTCGCCGCGCAGGAACATCGCCAGTACCACGTCGGCCTGCTTGAGCGCTTGGTGGCGGTAGATCACCAGTGGGTGGAAGTTGAGCAGCAGCGGGTACTTGTCGTCGGGCGTGCCCTCCCAGTCCCACGCCTCGTGGCCGAGGAAGGCGTCGTCCTGGGGGTTGATACCGAGCTCGGCGTCGTACAGCACGCACATCGAGTCGGCGGCGCGCGTCCACTCGGCGACCTCGTCGTCGGCGAGACCGGTGGCGGCGACGAGCGAGCGGTGGGCGTCGGAGTCCTCGGACCGCAGCCGGGTCACGACGTCGGCCGCGAACCGCAGCGTGAAGCGGGCCATCACGTTGGTGTAGAGGTTGTCGTCGACGACCGCGTTGTACTCGTCGGGTCCCGTCACCCCGTGGATGTGGAACACGGCCGGGTCGGCGTGGTCGTAGAACCCGAGGTCGGCAAACAGCCGGGCCAGCTCGACGAGCATCTCGGCGCCCTCGCCGCGGAGGAACTCGGTGTCGCCGGTGGCGGTGACGTAGCGCTCGATCGCGTGGGCGACGTCGGCGTCGATGTGGTACTGGGCGGTGCCCGCCGGGTAGTACGCCGAGGCCTCCTCGCCGTTGATCGTCCGCCACGGGTACAACGCCCCGCGCTGCGACATCTCGATCGCCCGCTGGCGCGCCGTGGGAAGGGTGCGGTGGCGGAAGTGGAGCAGGTCGCGGGCGGCGTCGGGGTTGGTGTACGCCAGCAGCGGCACCATGTAGACCTCGGTGTCCCAGAAGTAGTGACCGTCGTAGCCGGAGGCGGTGACCGCCTTGGCGGCGATGCCGCGTCCGCCGATCTGCGCCGAGGCCTGAGCCATGTGGAACAGGTTCCAGCGGATCGCCTGCTGGGCCGCATCGTCGCCGTCGACGGCGATGTCGGTGCGTGCCCAGAACCGGTCGAGCCAGGCCTGCTGCTCGGCGAGCGCATGCTGCCAGCCGGCCGCCTCAGCGGCATCGAGTGTGCTGCGGCATCGAGCGGCGAGCTCCTCGATCGACACGTCGCCGGATGCCTCGGGGACCTGGCTCGAGCTGTGGTAGGCGACGTACTTGGTGAGCGTGACCGTGTCGCCAGACGCGGCGTCGAGGCGCATCGTCGTAGCGGCGCGATCGCCGGCGAGCTCCGTGTCGAAGACAACATCGCCGCCGGCCGCGACGGCATGGCGGTAGGCGCCGGCGATCGTCATCCCGCTGCCGACGCAGCGGTAGCCGAGCGTGACGGTGCCTCCACCCGGCGAGCCGGCGTCGGCGTGGGTCTGCAGCACCGGTTCGAGGACGCGCCGATCGAAGATTCGCCCGCCGCGCGGGTCGGCCTTCGCCCGCCCGGCGCTGCGCGCGGCAACGTCCTGGCGGTTGACGAGCTCGGAGTTGATCGTGACCGCGCCCAGCGCGTCGAGCAGTTCGAGCGACAGGCGCAGCACCGCCAGATGCCGATGTTCCAGACTGACGAGCCGCTGCGAGACCACCCGCACTCTCCCGCCGGCGCGGGTGTGCCAGGTCAGCTCTGAACGCAACACCCCGGTGCGAAAGTCGATCTCACGGCGGAAGTCCGTCACCCGCGACCGCTCGGGATGATCAGGCGCCAGACGCAACACCTCTCCGCCGACCGCGACCTCGATCGACTTGGCCTCGGGCGCGTGGAGCATCGACTGACCGGTGCGAGCCAACGCAAACGCTGTTTCCGGGTACACGATCGGGAACGTCTCGTGGAAGCCGTTCACGTAGCTGCCCGCCGATTCCGGATCGGGCGCCCAATCGCCACGCAACCCGAGATAGCCGTTACCGATCGCGAACAGCGTGCCGGTCAGCCCACCGTCGTCATCACCGAGACCGGTCTCCACCAACCGCCACGGGTCGATCGGGAACCGCTCGCGATCGATGGTGATCGTGCTGCTCCTGCGAGTCATGGCAGCGTCTCGTCGAGGTCGTCGACGACCATGTCGGCCCCCGCCGCGACCAGTGCTTCGCGGTTGCCGCCCCGATCAACACCGAGCACCAACGCGAAGTCGCCAGCACGCCCGGCGGCCACGCCCGAGGTGGCGTCCTCGACGACGACCGCCCGAGCCGCTGTGACGCCGAGGCACTCGGCGGCATAGACGAACATCGCCGCGTCGGGCTTTCCCGCGAGATGCTGCTCGACAGCGACGACACCGTCGACGACGGCGACGAAGCGATCGGTGATACCCGCCGCCCGCAGCACCGGGCCGGCATTCTTCGACGACGACACGATCGCGCTCGGAACACCGGCACGGTCGAGCACGTCCATCACCCTCATCGTTCCGGGGTAGGGCTTGATCCCCTCGCGGGCCAGCACGGCATTGAACGTCTCGTCCTTGCGGTTCCCCAGCGCACAGATCGTGTCGTCACCCGGCGGATCAGAAGGATCCCCCCACGGCAGCTCCACGCCGCGCGAGGTCAGAAACGTGCGCACCCCCTCGTAGCGCGGCCGGCCGTCGACGTAGGTCAGATAGTCGCTGCCGTCGAAACCCCATCGGGCGAACAGCTCCGCCCAGGCCCGCTCGTGGATCTCGGCAGTGGGCGTGACCACCCCGTCGAGATCGAACAGCACCGCCCCGAACGACACCCAATCGACAATCCCACCAGCGCTCACCGGCGCATCGTAAGCGTCAGAACGCGGGCGCCACAGCGCACGTTGTCATGCCGCCGAAGGTGGTAGCACTCGACGAAGCAGCTGGGCGCCTCGCCGGTCGACCATGTCGGGTTCGGCCACCCGTCGCCACGCCTGCTCGACCGTGAACAACCTGCGTTCGAGGCAATCCCGCACCATCATCTCCAGATGCAGAGCCGCGACCTCGGGTGCCAGGTCGATGACGGTGCGCAACGCGGTCGTGCACCGGAAGCCGTGAACCGTGGTGATGTCGGTCTCCGGGACGTCGTCGCGATGGATGATGACTTCCGTGTCACCGATCCACGTCCGCTCGGTGAGCAGTCCATTGCCGTCGACTCCCAGCGGCTCGGCGAGCGAAAGGCCCACGTCGGCGCCGTCCTCGTCGAACCGACAGCCACACGACAGCAACTGGCCACCGCACGCCGGGCAGTCCTGCAAGTCGCAGCCAGGGTGGTGCCAGCCACCACGCAGAACGCCGCAGTCCCCGCATCGCACACCGCTCGCTCGCCGGTTGGATTCGTCAACGAACGGAATCATGTCAAAGCGGCGTCCGTTGCGGTGGAGGGCGTCGACACTGCACGAAGCCGCCGTCGCCATTTCGCCGTGGCACCAGTCGCAGACGGCCATCACACCACCACCGGCTGGTCGCAAGCGGCCACGGCCGACAGCCGCGCGGAATCGGAACGGTCTTCTCGCACGTGCGTTTGTTTGATGTGCATGCAGCAGCCCCTTGGTCGATCGATGGATCTGACGGGGACAGCGGTCCCGAGGCGCAGCACGGCGCTGCCTGGAACCTATCAGCGGTCGGTCAAAGTTGGCCGGGTGTGATCAGTCCGGTTTCGTAGGCGACGACGACGAGTTGGGCTCGGTCTCGGGCGGCGAACTTGGTGAGCAGGTGGCTGACGTGAGTCTTCGCGGTGGCGGGACTCATGAACAGTGCTTCGGCGAGCTCGGCGTTGGACAGCCCTTTGGCCACGCTGACGAGCACCTCGCGTTCGCGTCCCGTGAGTTGGTCGAGCCGGTGGTCGGCGAGCGGAGCGATTGGTCGTCGAACGAAGTCTTCGATGAGTCGTCGGGTGATGCTCGGTGCGAGCAGCGCGTCGCCAGCCGCGACGACGCGTAGTGCGGCAAGAAGTTCATCGGGAAGGGTGTCTTTGAGAAGGAACCCGGAGGCGCCCGCTCGAAGCGCTTCGTGGACGTAGGCGTCGAGGTCGAAGGTGGTGAGGACGAGTATGCGCACCGATTCCAGAGCCGGGTCGGCCGTGATGATCCGGGTTGCTTCCAGCCCGTCCATCTCGGGCATGCGGATGTCCATGAGGATCACGTCAGGTCGTTCGGCCTTGGCGATCTTGACGGCTTCATAGCCGTTGGCGGCTTCGCCGACCACTTCGATGCCGGTTTCCGAGCGGAGGAGCGCGAGGAACCCGCTGCGGACGAGTGCTTGATCGTCGGCGACAACGACTCGGATTGGCGAACTCATCGCCCATCACCGGCGGAGACGGCGTCGGCTGTCGATGCAATTGGGGCGTACATGGCAGGTTCGCTCTCGGTGCGTATGCGCTTGAGCAGACGTCGCAGGTCGTTCAGCGCGTCTCGACTGATCGCCGAGATCACCTCGAGGGTCTTGCGGGCGGCGATGGGGTCGATGTCGACCATCTGCGATCCTGCGTTGGCCTCGAGGGCGATGGTGTGGATCGAGCGCGTGATGATGGTGCTGAGCTCGTCAGCGATGCGAAGCCGTTCGTTGGTGATGACCAGCAGGGCGTGCCGCGACTGGGCATCGACGGCGTTCTCGCGTTCGGCCAGATCGGTGGTGCGGCGTTCGCGATCACGTCGTGAGACGTACCCGGCGATCGCCGTCGCGGTGACGAAGATGCACACCCAAATGGCGCCGGCCGCGGTCACTTCCGACGGCTTCGAATGGGCGATGATCGCCATGTCCGCGTAGCTCGCGACCACTGCGCAGACGAGCTGTCGCGTGGTCGTGTAGCTCGCAACCGCATACAGGCCGATCAAGAGCGCGAACAACATCACGCCGTACTGATGGCCACCGATCTTCAGAGAACTGCTCAAGATCATGATCGCGGCGAGCGACAGGGTCGGATGCCGACGTCGAACGACGAGTGCCAGGCAGCACCCGATTCGGAGCAACCACGGCCAGACGTGTGCCGGTCCGTAGTGCGGCTCGAGGCGGGTCGGGCCAGATGCGATGAGTTCGACCGCCGCCACCACGGCCATGAGGCCCGCCAGCACGAGGTCCCACATCCACGGGGCAGGTCGCCGCCGACCCGGCGCCGCGCCGTGCCCGCCGGTCGAGCCAGTGGGCGGGTTTGTGGACGCTTCGTTCGCCATCGCGGACGCGAAGTAGCGCAGTGTTGCCCGCACTCTGAACCCGCCGCCCGGTCGCGGGCCCGATCGGACCTCACCTCCGTACATCTGCGCACGTTCGCTCATCCCGATGAGCCCGTGGCCGCCGTTGCCGGTCCCGGTGTCGAGCGTCGTGGTGGCGCCACGTCCGTCATCGTCAACGCACAGATCCACGTGGTCGTCGGCCACGTGAACGGTCACGGTCGCCTGAGCGCGACCCGCGTGGCGAACCACGTTGGTCAAGGCCTCCTGCACGATTCGATACGCCGCCAGGGAAACCCCGGCCGGCACCGTGTCGAGGTCGCCCGTGACGGTGTACGTGATCGGCACACCGGCACTGCGGATCTGCTCGATGATCACGGTCACGTCGTCGAGCGCCGGCGCGGGTGCGCCGTCGGTCGAGCCGCCGGCTCGCAGAATCTCGACAAGGCGACTGAGCTCGCCTACCGCAGTGGTGCTGGTGGACCGGATCGCGTCGAGTGCGTGCGCTGCTTCGGCTGGTTGGCGGTCGATGAGGTGGACACCGATGCCTGCCTGTACGGCGATGACGCTCAACGAATGGGCGACCACATCGTGAAGCTCCTGGGCCATCCGCAAGCGTTCGTCGGCGGCCTGCAAGTCGGCGGTCTCGACGGCCGCGGCGGACCGTTGGATTGCCGCTTCGACCTCGCGTACCTGCCGAGCGCGGCCGAGTTGAAGCATGCGGCCGAGCGCGAACGCCGTGATGAAGAAGATGGGTCCGGTGATGGGCGCCGCCCTGATGATCGTCGTGCCGCCGACACCCAACACGGCGTACACAGCAGCCAACATGGCGATGCCACGCACGGCCGAGCGGAGCGGTAGGTGTGCCGCGACGGCGTAGAAGGCGGTCAGCAATGCGAAGAACGCGACGCTGTCTCGATGCCTGGTGAACTCGAGCGACATCGTCAGCACGAGGCCGATCGCGAACGTTGGCAACGGCCACCGGCGGCGCCCGACCAGGATGGCGCAGACCGCGATGGTGACTGCCCAGCTCCACCACGTGTCCGGATGGAAGAGGTGCGCATCGGCGTCCTGCACATCGATCCGAGTGACGAGCGCGACGATCGCGGTGGCGACCATCGCAACGGCCACGACGTAATCCCACACGTGAGCGCTAACGTCGCGCCCCAGAACGTGGAGGGGTTTCATCACGTCACCGTAACTCGCCGGGTCGCTGCGCGCATCGGCCCGCAGGATGAGTTGCGCGTGCACCTGTAGGGCGACACGCAACGCAGTTTGTTTCATCCTCTCGCGGGCAAACGACCGGCCCCGGCCCGATGCGCGGATGGAGGTCAGGGCTCATGGTGGTTGGCATGACCACCACTGAGATCCTGACCACACCAACACCGCCGCCGACGCGGCGCCGCGTGGTTGCCTGCGCCGTCGAGGCAACCAAGACCTACGGAGCACGCGATGCTGTCGTGCACGCCCTCGACGGCGTGAGCGTCGGCTTCGAGGCCGGGCGGTTCACGGCGATGATGGGGCCGTCCGGCTCCGGGAAGTCCACCCTGCTCCATTGCCTCGCCGGGCTCGACACGTTGACGTCGGGTTCGATCCGAATCGGCGACGTCGACCTTGCAACCTTGCGAGAGAAGGAGCTCACCCTGCTGCGGAGGGATCGCATCGGGTTCGTGTTCCAGTCGTTCAACCTCATCCCCACCCTCAACGCCCTCGAGAACATCACCCTGCCGATGTCGCTCGCCCGCCGCAAGCCCGATCAGGCCTGGCTCGACCACGTTGTCGACACCGTCGGGCTGCGCAGCCGCTTGACGCACCGGCCCTCGGAGCTGTCCGGTGGCCAGCAGCAGCGCGTTGCAGTCGCCCGCGCTCTTGCCGCTCGCCCCGAGATCATCTTCGCCGATGAGCCCACGGGCAACCTCGACTCCCGCGCCGGAGCCGAGATCCTCACCTTCCTGCGCAACGCCGTGCGGGAGCTCGACCAGACCGTCGTCATGGTCACCCACGACCCGAACGCGGCCGCTTACGCCGACCGGGCCGTGTTCCTCGCCGACGGACACATCGTCGACGACCTCGCCGACCCGACCGCAATCACCGTCCTCGACCGCATGAAGAACTTCGGGAGCTGAATCGCCATGATCACCAAACTCACCATCAAGCAACTCGCCGCCAACAAGCTGCGGCTCCTCGCCACGGCCTTCGCCGTCATCCTCGGCGTCGCGTTCCTCGCCGGAACTCTCATCCTGACCGACACCATCAAAGGAACCCTCGACAACGCCCTCACCAAGGCCGACGCCGGCACCGACGCCTACATCCGCGGCACCAGCCCACTGACCCTCGGGTATGGCCAGAGCGGCCGCCCGGTCGACGCAACCCTGTTGCACACCGTGCGCAACGTCGACGGTGTCGACAAGGCGAGCGTCGTGGTGTCGGGCTACGCCCAGATCCTCGACAAGGCCGGCAAGGCCGTCGGAATCGCCAACACGGGTCTGGTCGGCATGAACTGGGTGACCGTCCCGCAACTCAACCCGTTCACGATCAGCTCCGGACGGGCCCCTGCGGGTGCCGACGAGATCGTGATCGACAAGCATTCCGCCGACGTCGCCCACCTCCGTGTCGGTGACCGCACGACGGTGCTGTCGACGCATCAACCACGCCCGGCGACCATCGTCAGGATTGCCCGGTTCGGCACGCTCGACACTCCGGGCGCACTGTCGGTCGTACTGTTCGACGACGTCACGGCAGAGGCGGTGCTCAACGAAGCAGGCCAGGTCGATGCGATCGCCGTCACCGCCCGCCACGGTGTCTCGCCCGACACGCTCGTGGCGCGGCTCGCTCCCGTCGTGGGCACCTCGAACGAGATCATCTCGGGGGCTCAGCTCACCAAGGAGCACCAGGACCAGATCGGCAAGGCCATCAGCCAGTTCGGAACGTTCCTCACGATGTTCGCTCTGATCGCGCTGTTCGTCGGTGCGTTCATCATCAACAACACGTTCTCGATCATCGTGTCGCAACGGACCAAGGAAATGGCGTTGCTCCGCGCAGTCGGTGCGAGTGGGCGCCAGGTTCGCATGGCCGTGCTTGCCGAAGCCGCGGTGACCGGGCTGGTTGCGTCAGCCGTTGGCCTGGTCGCCGGCATCGGTGTGGCCAAGGGGATCCGATCGCTGCTGAGCGCTCTCGGTGTCGACATTCCGCTCGGCACATCGGTCATCACCACCGCGACGGTGACGGTCTCGATCGTGGTCGGTCTTGTCATCACGGTTGTGTCGGCTGTGATGCCGGCGCGGCGAGCGTCGAAGGTCCCGCCGATCGCCGCCTTGCGCGACGTCGCCCAGGATCGGTCCGCTGTGTCGAGGCGAAGGATCGTGACCGGTGCAGCAGCAACCGCCCTCGCCGTGACGACCCTGCTCGTCGGACTCAACGCTACAAGTGCCAAGATCGTCGGAGTCGGCGCAGTCGCGCTGTTCCTCGCCGTCTCGGTGCTCGGACCGGTGCTCGCTCGCCCGGTCGCCGCGGTGCTCGGCGCCCCGATCGCGAGACTGGGTGGCACCGCCGGCGTGATCGCTCGCCAGAACGCGATGCGCAACCCGAAGCGCACCGCGGGAACGGCGGCGTCGCTGATGATCGGCGTCACCCTCGTCAGCTTCATCACGATCTTTGCCGCATCGATCAAATCCTCCGGTGCCGGAGCGTTCCGTCACGACTTCCGCGGCACGGCCATCGTCGACTCGGGTGCCATCGACAGCAACAGCGGCTTCAGCCCCGAGCTCGCCGCCAGCCTCGAGGCCAAGCCCGGCGTGCGCACCATCGCCGAACAACGCACGACCGCGGTCGAGATCAACGGCCAGCCTGACGTTCTGAGTGCGTACGACACCACCACCATCGCCACGATGTTCGATCTCGGACACATCCAAGGCGACCTCAGCCACCTCGGGGCCGACGGCATCGCCGTCAAGGCCGAAACCGGACCCAACGCGGTCAAACTTGGTGACACCCGAACGATCACCTTCCCCACCGGGACAGCCACGTTCACGGTCCGCGCCACCTACGACCACCGGGCCGCGTTCTTCGGCAATCAGTTCGTCGACCTCAGTGCGTTCGAAGCGAGGTTGCCCGTGACCATTGACTCACGGATCTACGTCAATGCCGACAACCTCGAGGTCGTCGGCATTGCCGCCGCCACCTACCCGACCGCCAAAGTGCTGACCACCGAAGCGTTCATCACCCAACAGAACGGCAACATCGACATCATCCTCAAGCTGATGTACGCCTTGCTGGGCTTGGCCGTGATCATTGCACTGCTCGGCATCGCCAACACGTTGGCGTTGTCGATCCATGAACGCAAGCGTGAACTCGGCCTGCTCCGCGCGGTCGGCATGAGCCGCGTCCAGGTGCGCTCATCGGTCCGCTGGGAATCAGCCATCATCGCCCTGTTCGGTACCTTCCTCGGTCTTGCCGTCGGAGCGTTCCTCGGCTGGGCCATGGTCCACGCCATCGCCACTCAGGGCATCGATCGACTCGTCATACCCGTCGGGTCGCTCGTCACCGTCGCTTCGATCGCCGCAATCGCCGGCGTCGGCGCCGCACTGATGCCCGCCCGACGCGCTGCCCGCACCGACATCCTCAGTGCCATCGCCACCAGGTAGCCGGCCGCTCTGGCACTCGCCGGCGTGTTTCCGCTCGCTCCATTTCAGGCGGTCATCGCAATGAAGGAAGTGTTGCATTTCGAGGCACCCGGATAACGGTTAGAGTGCAAGCGTTACTTAGAGCGAGAGGGGTCACGGTTGTGGGAGAGCTGATCCGATGCCGTTGGACGGCCTCGTTCGAAGGGATGAGCCGCCGCGACCGTGAGGGCTGCGACTACGACACCTACCTCCCCGATCGGCTGGCGAGCTGGGATCTTGTCGTTGCTGCCGACCTCGTCGCCGATCTCACCGATGCGGAAGCAGCGATTCGGCGGCTGGACACCTCCGGAACATCGCACGTCAGCCTCGAAGGGCTGGCGAGGTTCTTGCTGCGCGCCGAGTCAGTGGCCTCGTCGAAGATCGAAGGGCTGGACGCGGGCCCGCGCCGGCTGCTCGACGCCGAGGCCGTGCTTGCCCAGGGGGGCGACGCGGCGGATCGGATCGCCGTCGAGGTGCTCGCCAACGTCGCGGCGACGCAAGCAGCGGTCGAGCTCGGCTCGTCGACCGGCACGATCACCGTCGACGACCTTCTCGGGGTGCATCGGATCCTGATGGAACGATCCCCGACCCCAGCGGTCGGCGGCAAGTTGCGAACCGTTCAGAACTGGATCGGCGGCAGCAGCTACAACCCGTGCTCGGCGGCGTTCGTCCCGCCACCACCCGAGGCGGTTGAGGGCCTGCTGGACGACTTGCTCGAGTACATGAACGGTGACGATCACCCCGCCCTCATCCAGGCCGCGGTCGCCCATGCTCAGTTCGAGACGATCCACCCGTTCGCCGATGGCAACGGCCGCACTGGCCGCGCCCTCATCCACATGATCCTTCGTCGACGCGGCCTCGCACCCCGTTTCGTCCCGCCGATCAGTCTCGTGCTCGCCACCTGGGCGACCGACTACATCGCTGGCCTTACCGCATACCGGCACATCGGCACACCCGACAGCCCGGCGCGCTCAGCGGGCGCCGGCACATGGTTACGCACCTTCGCGACTGCGGCGAACCGATCCTGCAGCGACGCCGAGGCGTACGCAACGAAGATCGACGCGCTCGACGCCGCGTGGCGGGAACGGCTGGGTCGAGTCCGCGCGAACTCGGCGGTCGAGTTGCTCCTCGAGGTGCTACCGGGGGTTCCGGTGATCACCGTCGAGACCGCCGCGCGATTGATCGGGCGCTCGGAGATGCGAACAGGTGAGGCCGTCAACCGCCTCGAAGCCGCCGGCGTGCTGCGGCAACGCAACGTCGGGCGGCAGCGATATCGCGTCTTCGAAGCAGCCGACGTTGTCGATCTCTTCACGGGTCTCGAGCGTGCCCTGGCGAGCCCAACCGGTAACACCGCGACAACCCCACCTACCCGTCGTGTTCCGCGTCGCGCCAAGCCCGCCCGAGAAGGGGTCTGATCAAATCGCTCTGGTAGCCGGCTATGGCACAGCTTGCGGGCAGATGATGGAGGGGCAACCGTTACGGGGCGGTCGTCGTAGAACTGGTTGACTTGCTGCCTTGGCGCCAGGCTGGCACGCTCGGAGCGCTGGGCTCGAGCGATCGGAGATAGGTCGTGATCTGGCGGATCTGCTCGTCGGTCAGGGTGCCCTCGAAGGCGAGACTCCATGGCGGCATGTCGGTGCCGGGCACGCCTCCGGCGATCAGGTTGTTGATCTGGAGATCGGTGGTGCTCTTCAGGAACTGCTGCGAGTTCAGCACGGGCGCGCTGCCACCGACGGCACCCTTGCCGTGGCATGACGAGCAGTTGGTCGCGAACAACTGGGTGCCGATGTCACGGTATGAGGACTCCTGAGCCTTCGCGGCATCAGCGCGCAAGCCGGGCTCGCGCACCTGGTAGGCGATGAAGCCGGCCACGAGCAGCACCATGAAGACGATGCCCCAGATGAGGTACCGGTCGAGACTGCGCTCAAGTGCGTCGGGCTCGAATGGCGGCGCAGTGGGACGATCGCGGGGCATCGCTCAAGCCTTCGGGATGCAAGACGGGCCCTTGGCGGGTGTGACGAACTGCTTGGCTCCGCGTGGAGGCCCGACGATGACGGTCGACGTGTCCGCCGACAGCGTCCCGGTCTTGCTGTCGAGGGTGAGGGCGAAGCGGTCCAAGCCGCGTGGTGCAGGCCCTTCGATCCACTCGCCACCAATGTTGTACTTCGACCCATGGCAAGGACACTCGAACTGACCCGATGATTCGCAGAACGGAACCCGGCACCCGAGGTGGGGGCACTTCTGCGACATGGCGTACAGGAAGCTGCCGGTGTTGGCGACGAACAGGCGGGCGGCCGATACGTAGGTCGCAGTCCCTGGGGCGTAGTTCGACGGAGTACCGAGCTCGACGGTGGCTCCCGTGGCAGAGCCGACGAGCGGACGAAGCGACTCGTACGTGGTCCAGCCAGCCGCTGCCGTGAGAATGGTGCCACCAAGCTTCCATCCGGATCGCAAGAATCTGCGGCGTGTCGTGGTCATCGGCAATCTCCTTTAGAGCTCTACGTACCAATGGGTCCACGGTACGACGAATCGCCAGCCCGGACCCCTGAAGAACGTCCCGATGACCGTGAGCACGACCGCGATGAGCATCAGACTGGAAAAGACGACGATCGCCACCTTGCGGTTGCGAGCCAGTGTGGACGGGTTGCGATCGATGTAGGGAAGGAGCACCAACACCAACACTGCGCCGGCGGGGACGAGCAGCCCGGCAACGAGCGGGTCGAAGTGCGACAGCAACTCCTGGAGGCCGGCGAAGTACCACGGTGCCTTGGCCGGCTCTGGAGTCAAGTTCGGGTTCGCCAGGCCCCGCAGCGGGGCGACGAACGCGACGCCGAGCACCAGCACTGTGGCACACACGCCCAGAGCGACCACCGCGTGGCGAACGAGCAGGTGCGGCCAGGTGAAAACGGTGTCGTCGACGGCGCGTTCTTCGGCGGTGATCGACTCCCGGTCGACGACGCCGAGGACCCTGGTACGAGCGCCGTACAGGTCCTTGGGCGCATTGGACGGCACGCGCGATGGCACCGCAGTCGCTTCCTCTTCGAAGGTTCCTGCCGACGTGGTTTCGCCGACCGACAACCTTGGTACGGCGAAGCCATCCTTGCGCACCCGCCAGATGTGGATGCAGATGGTCAGCACGACGAGCAACGGGAGCACGGCGACATGGAGGGCGTAGAAACGCAGCAGCGTCGCTTGGCCGAGCGTGTCGCCGCCGATCAGCAGCTTCGTGAGGCTGTGGCCGAGGAACGGGACGTACTGCACGAGGTTCGTGCCGACAGTGACCGCCCAGTAGCTGAGCTGGTCCCACGGCAGCAGGTACCCGGTGAACGAGAGGAGGAGGGTCAACAGCAACAGGACGACGCCGATCACCCAGTTGAACTCGCGGGGCTTCTTGTATGCCCCCGCAAAGAAGGTACGCATCATGTGGAGGAACACGGCGAGCACCATGAGGTGTGCCGACCAACGGTGCACGTTGCGCACGAGCTGCCCGAAGCCGACGCCGGTGCGGAGGTGCTGCATGTCTCCGTACGCCGAGCCGACCGCGGGTGTGTAGAAGAACATCAAGTACACGCCGGTCAGCACGAGGATGAAGAACAGCACCGTGACGATGAACCCCAACCGGAACGAGTAGCGCATTCGCAGCACTCGGGCCGGGATCTTCACTGGGTAGAGGTGGAGGAAGAAGTTGGAGAACGACTGCAACGCCCGGCCGCGTGGAGTGTCGATGTTCGGGTGGCGGAACAACGATCGCCACGCGTTGCTGCGCTCGATTCGCGCCGCGAGCCCGGTGCCGGGCGCGAAGGCCTCGCCCGGTTCGAGGGCGTCGCGAGTTGGGGTCTCGGAGCCGTCGGACCCGTCGCCGGGAGCCGGAGGCGTCTGCACGTCAGCCACTGGTCAACTCCTTCGCGTGCGCCATCGACAACGCCCCGGGCGGGCAACGGTTGACGCAGAGCCCGCAACGAATGCACGTGTCCTCGTCGAGCAACAGCACGCTCTGCGCCTCGGTGCCGAGGCCGGCAAGGTCGGCGCGAGCGATGGTGATGCAGTTCGGTGGACAGACATCGACGCACAGCCCGCACAGGATGCAGAGGCTTGGATCGAGCATGACGTTATCGAAGCACCGTAGGCAGCGAAGCGACTCGAGCCAGGCATCGTGCGCTCCGTAGCCAACCTCGACCTCGGTGAAGCCGATCCGGCGATCGCTTGGCGTAGCCGGAATCGGCTGGCGGGCGATTGCGTCGTATCCCGTGGAGAGGCGACGGAACCCGACGCGACGGCTCAACTCGATCCGCACCGAGTGGTCGGGAGGACTACTCGCTCCAGAGTGGATCGAGGCCGCAGCACGCTGCCCGTCGGCGATGGCGTCAATGAGGTTGCGTGGCCCGTGGGCGACGTCGCCGCCGGCCCAGATGCGCGGGTGTGATGTTCGCAGCGTGGCCGGGTCGGTCTTGATGCCGCCCCGATTCTGCTCCAGGTCGGTGCCGACGATCACCTCGAGATCGGCCGTTTGACCGACAGCGAGGATGACCGTGTCTGCGGCGAGCACCGCCTCGGTGCCGGGCTTGAAGGTCGGGCTGAACCGATGCTCGGCATCGAACACGGACTCGACGTCGATGGTCTCGAGGCCGGTGACCCGGTTGCCATCGCCGACGAAGCGGTGCGGTCCCTTGCGGTAGAGGATGGTGATTCCCTCGGCCTCGGCCTCGGCGATCTCCTCGGGATCGGCCGGGATTTCGTCAGGGGACTCGAGAGCGATGACGGTGACGTGAAGGACACCGGCTCGCACCGCCGCGCGTGCAACATCGAGGGTGGTGATCATGCCCCGGCGGGCATCATCGACCGTGCCGTCTTCCGGCGGTGGTGTCGTGTCCGGTGCCGTCTCCGCCCCGCCGGCGGCCAAGCGCAGGGCGGTGCGGGCGGCGTCGAATGCGACGTTCCCGCCACCCACCACAACGAGCCGCTGGCCGATGTAGGCACGGAAGCCCTGGTTGACGTTGAGAAGGAACTCGACCGCTCGCATGACGCCGTCGAGCTGGTTGCCCGGGAGGTCGAGACCCCGCCCCCGACCCGTGCCGACCGCCAGGAACAGAGACTCGTGGCGCGACAGCAACTCCTCGAGCGTCGCATCGCGGCCTACCCGGAAGTTCAGCTCGACATCGATTCCGAGCTCGAGGATCGCGTCGATCTCGCGCGAGATGAGCCCTCGGGCGAGGCGGTACTCGGGGATGCCCAAGACCATCATCCCGCCGAGTCGGTCGGCGGCTTCATAGACGGTGACGGGATGACCGAGACGACGAAGCTCGTACGCGGCGCTGAGTCCGGCGGGCCCGCCGCCGACAACGCCGATCGAGCCGAGAGTCGCGGGAGGTATAGGCCCGTGGGCCTCGTGCCACAGGGTGCTCGCGGCGAAGCTCTCCACGCCGAAGCTTTCGGTCACGAACCGCTTCAGGGCCCGGATGGCGATGGGCGCGTCGACCGTGCCTCGCCGGCACGCGGTTTCACACGGAGCCGCGCAGACTCGACCACAGATCGAGGCGAACGGGTTGGGCGCCCGGGCGATGAGGTAGGCGTCGCGGTGGCGGCCCTCGGCGATCGCCGTGACGTAGGCACCGGCGTCGGTGTGTACCGGGCAGGCGGCACGGCACGGTTCGTTGTCCCACATCCACTTCGCATCCGGGACCGTTGGGTCAGGCACTCAGATCAGCTTCCGGTCCTGCAGGCGGCGCAGAACCCACGCCAGCACGATCACGACGAGAAAGAACAACGCCATTGCGAGATACTCGCGGGGAGCGCGCCGCAAACCCAACGCCTTGGTCAGAATCCGGTCTGCCCCGAACACGGCACCACCGAAACCGACGACAAGGATGGCCAACCCCGAGCCGATCGCACGGAGCCAACCGATCTCCGCGGAAGAGCTCGACGGTGCAACGTCGCCGGAAGGTTCGGTATCGCTCATGTCACGGTGAACGCGGCTCGCATGCCGAGGCCGTAGTGTTTGGCGAGGTTGCACACCAGCACGTAATGACCCGGTGTCAGCCCGGAAGCGGTGAACGTTCGTGTGTCGCCGGGTTTGAGGTTGGGATCGCCGGTCTCGGCGACGTTGTCGGCCTCGTCGATCTTGTCGGCCCCGCTCGTGACGGGGACCGGTGGATCACCGGAATCGGCGATGGGAATCTTGTCGAACGGCGTGTCGGTCTTCAACACGAGCATCTCGTGATCGATCGTGCCGGTGTTCTTCACGATGAACGTAACGTCACCGGCCGGGGCGGTGTTGACCGCCGCCACGAGGGTCATCGGTCCGTTGAGACCTTTGCTGTCGCCCACCGCGACTGACACGGCTCCAGCCGCCGAGGCTGGCGTCGACGCCGAAGGCGTCGTCGACGCGACGGACGTCGTAGGGGTCGTTGTCGACGAACCCGTCACGGTGAACGCGGCTCGCATGCCCAGGCCGTAGTGCTTGGCGAGGTTGCACACCAACACGTAATGACCCGGGGCCAACCCGACAGCAACGAAGGTTCGTGTGTCGCCGGGTTTGAGGTTGGGATCGCCAGTCTCAGCAACGTTGTCGGCCTCGTCGATCTTGTCAGCCCCGCTCGTCACAGGCACCGGTGGATCACCAGAATCGGCGACGGGAATCTTGTCGAACGGAGTGTCGGTCTTCAACACGAGCATCTCGTGATCGATCGTGCCGAGATTCTTCACGGTGAACGTGACGTCACCGGCGGTCGCAGTTGTGGCGAAGGGAGTGAGCGCCATTGGGCCATCCAGGCCCTTCGTATCGGTCAGAGCTACATCGATCGGCGCTGCGGCCGAGACTGCGGAGGCCACGGTTGTGATCGATACTCCGCCGTCGTTCGACCCTGCAGGGCTGTTCGGTGGAGCGCATGCCACGGTCACCAGAGCGCCAACTGCAAGCACGCCTAGGAAGCGAACCATCCGCCGACACGCCGGCGCGCCAGGCCTGCGGTAGTTGCGCGAGGCCTGCGGACTTCCAGCTAGCTCCACGCGCGCTCCTCCCTCGGATCTTCTGGAAATTCCGGACCTCATTAGCTCTACTGCTTGGGCCGGACGAACTGATCACGTGCGTGCTCGAACCGGTCGTTTCGCGACGCGTGCAAAGTATAGGTGATCGTCTCTCATGCGTTCGACCGGTTGCGCCCTTGTGCATTTCACTACAGGAGCGGTGGCACGATCGCTTCGATCAGGCTCGGGCCGGGTTCGCTGAACGAGCGCTCGAGCTGGTGCACGAACTGCTCGGCGGTCTGTGCCCGCGTCGCGGGAACGCCCATCCCGCGGGCCAAGGACACGAAGTCGAGATCGGGGTGGTGCAGGTCGAGCATCGACGCCGCCTTCGCGCCACCCGGCTCGCCCCCAACGCGCTGCAGCTCCATGTTGAGGATCGAGTACGAGCGGTTGTTGTAGATCACCGTCGTCACGTCGAGGCCCTCGCGGGCCTGGGTCCACAGCGCCTGGATCGTGTACATCGCGCTGCCGTCGGCCTGTAGCGACACCACGCGCCGGCCGGGGGCCGCGATCGCCGCGCCCGTCGCCACGGGCAGGCCTTGACCGATGGCGCCGCCGGTGAGGCACAACCAGGTGTGCCGCGGTGAGCCTGCAGTCGCTGCCGGGTTGAAGATACCGGACGTCTGTGCCTCGTCGGAGACGATCGCGCCCTCCGGCAGGAGCGACCCGAGCGCCGCAGCGACGGCCTGTGCGGTGAGCGCGCCGGTCGGCCGGTCGGGTCGGGCGGTGACGGCCGGGGCGCCACGCGTCGATCCATCGCCTGTGCCGATGGCATCGGCGAGTGCGTCGAGTGCGGCCTCGACGTCGTCCACGGCACCGGCCAAGTCGTGTACCGAGCACGTATCGGGCACCAGGTAGCTCGCCCGACCCGGATAGGCGAAGAACGAAACGGGTGCTTTCGCGTCGACGAGGACCAGGTGCCGAAGCGGCTGCAGCTGCAGCTCGGCGAACTCGGCCAGGTAGGCAAGCCGCGTGGGCTCGGGCAGGCCGCCGCCACGTTCGAGACGCGCCGGGAACGTCTCGGCGAGCAACTGCACCCCGGTCGCGGCGGCGATCCGTGCGACCGCGCGAAGGCCGCGCTCGCGCAGGGTTCGGCCGCCGAGGAACAGTGCTGCGGGCTCGCCGCTGCACAGGATCCGGGCGACCTCGTCGACCCGGTCGGCGTCGATCAGCCGGGGTGCGGTGGCAGCTACGGGTGGTGCCGGCTCACCGCCTGCGCCCCACGACAGGTCGGCGGGCAGGATCAGCGTCGCCACCTGGCCGGGCAGGCCCATCGCAGCCGCGACCGCCGCAGCTGCGGCCGGGGCGATCGCTGCGGTAGAGGCGGGCCGGGAAATCCACGCCGAGACGTTGCGGGCGACGGTCTCGATGTCGGACTGGAGCTGCGAGTCGTACTGCTGGTGGGTGGTGGCGTGGTCGCCGACGATGTTGACGACCGGCACCGCACCCTTGCGTGCGTTGTGCAGGTTGGCCAGCCCGTTGCCCAGCCCGGGACCGAGGTGGAGGAGGACGCTTGCCGGCGTGCCGGCCATCCGCGCGTACCCATCGGCGGCACCGGTCGCCACCCCCTCGAACAGGCACAGCACGCCGCGCATCTCCGGCACCGCGTCGAGCGAGGCGACGAAGTGCATCTCGGACGTGCCCGGGTTCATGAAGCACGTGTCGACACCCGACGCGACCAACGTGCGGATCAGCGCTTCGGCACCCCTCACTCCGTGTCCGATCGGAGGTCGAAGATCTTGCCGGGGTTGAGGATGCCAACCGGGTCGAACGCCTGCTTGATCCGGCGCATCAGTGCGACTTTGGCCGGGTCCTCGAGGGCCAGGAAGTACGGCTTCTTCTCGAGACCGATCCCGTGCTCGCCGGAGATCACTCCGCCGAGGTCGAGCGCAGCCTTGAAGAGCTCCATCATCAGCGCCTTGCGCTCGGCGACGTCGGGTTGGAAGACGGCGAGGTGGACGTTGCCGTCGCCGGCGTGCCCGCACCCTGCGATCCAGGCATGGTGCGCGTCCGCGATCGAACGGGCCTGCTCCATCAACGCGGGGATCGCCGCTCGGGGCACGGCGACGTCGACGATGTCGTCCGCGTGGCTCGCCTTCGCCATCCAGAACGCCTGCTCGCGCGCCTCGATCAGCTGGGCCGCGGCGTTCGGTGGCAGTACGTACACGTCGATCGCGCCGAGCGACACGAGCAGCTCGGCGAGCGCCTGGACGTCCTCTTCGAGTCGGTCGTCACGGTTGCTCTCCAACCGGACGACGAGGTAGGCGAGCGCGGTCGAGCGCACATCCTCGGTCACGCCGAGGTCGAGCCCTTTGCCGGTGCGGATCGCCTCCATGGTGAGCAGGTCGATGTACTCGACGATCGCCGGTGCCAGGCCGCTCGTCACCAGCCCAGGGACCGCGCCGGTCACCTCGCTCAGAGTCGCGAACGGTGCAAGGACGGTCGTCGCATGCGGCGGGCGAGGGATCAGCCGCAACGTCGCCTCGGTGACCAGCGCCAGCGTGCCCTCCGAGCCGATCACGAGCTGTGTCAGGTCGTAGCCGGACGAGGCCTTGACGATCCGCCCACCAGTCCGCAGCAGCTCACCGGTCGCCAGCGCCAGCTCGAGACCGAGCACGTGGTGGCGGGTGACGCCATGCTTCACCGCCTGCATCCCTCCCGCGTTCGTCGCCACGTTGCCGCCGATCGAGGCGCTGTACTCGCCGGGCCGCACTGCGTACGCGAGGCCGTGCGGCGCCAGCGCGGCGTCGAGCTCGTCGAGCTGCAGCCCGGGCTGCACGACAGCCAGCTGGTTGACGGTGTCGATCTCGAGGATCGCCTTCATCCGCTCGAACGACACGACGATGCCGCCGGGCACCGGCACGCACGCGCCCGACAACCCCGAACCGCTCCCGCGCGCCGTCACCGGCACGAACTGCTCGGAGCACACGCGCAACACCGACGCCACCTGGTCGCTCGACGTCGGAATCACGACGGCGAGCGGGCGCACGGAGGCACCACCGAGCGACTCGTCGTGCCCCTCGTCGTCGCGCACGCTGTCGCCCGTGCGCACGAGCTTGGCTCCCAGCACGGCGACCAAGTTCTCGACGACGTCCCCCACGATGGCCAGGGTACCCCGGGCTCGCGGAGGCGGTCGAACATGGCTGGGGCGGCGGACTTCGCAGCGCAGGTTGTCACATCGTGACCGTCTCCACGACGGTCAGACGCAGACAGCCTCGGCCACCAAAACCACGAAGGCCCGGCCTCTCGGCCGGGCCTTCAACTTGGTGGCGGGGGCAGAACTTGAACCTGCGCCCCGCCCAACGGATTCGATCACGCTGCAACGAGTTCTCTCTCGGGCTCCATTTCGATGCCTTCGGCGGCCTTGGGTGCCGACTCGAAGTCGATGTGCGGAAGGATTCTTTCCATCCATGCGGGCAGCCACCAGTTGGCTCGACCGAGCAGGCTCATGGTCGCCGGCACGAGCACCATGCGAACGAGCGTGGCGTCGAGGAACACGGCGACGGCGAGGCCGACGCCGAACAGCTTGCCGGTCGGATCGCCGCCGAGGACGAAGGAACCGAACACGCTCATCATGATCAGCGCGGCTGAGGTGATCACCCTCGCGGTACCTGACAGACCTGTGACCACGGACTGGTGGCTGTCACCGGTCGCCAAGTATTCCTCACGGATTCGGGACAGGAGGAACACCTCGTAGTCCATCGACAGTCCGAAGAGGATGGCAAACATCATGAGTGGTGCGAACGGGTTGATCGGCATGGTGTGGTGGACCCCGATCAGTTCGTTGCCCCAGCCCCATTGGAACACCGCGACGATCACGCCGTAGGCGGCCGCGATCGACAGCAGGTTCATCAGTGCAGCCTTCAGTGGAACGAGGATCGACCGGAACACGATCATCAACAGCAAGAACGACATCGCCACGATTGCTGCGATGAACAGCGGCAGGCGATTCGTGATGCGCTCGGTGAGGTCGATGATCATCGCCTGGCCGGTGAGTCGCGCTGTGGCGCCGGTTCCCGCCACGGAGACCGGGAGCACGTCGGAGCGCAGGTGATGGACAAGCGCATCGGTGCGCTTGTCTTGTGGCGCCGTGGTGGCGTTGACCACCAGCACCGCGGTGTCACCGGCGACGTTGAACACTGGCGCAGTGACCGCGGCGACTCCGGGATCGGCCTGCAGCGCGTCGCGGACGCGGTCGACAGCGACCCGGTCGGCCGGCGTCGGGAGTTCCATGACGACCTGGATCGGGCCGTTGAACCCGGTGCCAAAGCCACGAGCAAGCAGGTCGTACGCCTTGCGTTGGGTCGTGTTGCTCGCCGCGTTGCCGTCGTCGGGCGTGCCGATCCGCATCTTGAGCGCCGGTGTGGCGATGGCGCACAACGCCACGAGGCCTACAAGGGCGTAGCGAACCGGGTGACTGCCGACGTGGTTGGCCCACCGTCCCGAGACTGTCGCATGCGCGGGCTTGGTCACGTGTGCCTTGCGGTGGATCGAGAGCTTGTCGATCTTCGTTCCGGCCAGCCCGAGCAGCCCGGGCAGCAATGTGATGGCGGCCGTCATGGCGACCACCACGGTCAAGGCGACCGAGACACCCATGGAGGTCATCGCCGGGAGGCCGGCGAGGAAGAGTCCGAGGATCGCTATCACCACGGTCGTGCCGGCGAACAAGACTGCCTGCCCGGCGGTGGCGTTTGCGGTGCCGGCCGAGTCCTCGACGCTCATGCCCTCGTGCAGGTGCTGCCGATGGCGTGTGACGATGAACAGCGAGTAGTCGATGCCGACGCCGAGACCGACCATCATGCACAGGATCAGCGAGAACTCGGGGACGTCCATGAAGGCGGAGAGCACCCCGACGCCTGCGGCGCCGACGAACAGGCTCATGAGTGCGGTGACGATCGGCAGGCCCATGGCGACGACGGAGCCGAAGGCGATCAGCAGCACGATGATGGCGACGGCGATGCCGATGAGCTCGCTACTGGGACCGTGCTTCTCGAGCAGCGCGAGTTACCCGGTGAACTCGGTTTGAACACCGCCGGTGCTGGCGTTGTCTGCAGCGATCTGCGCGTCGTGCAGTTGCGTGATGGAGAGTTTGTCCAGCGCGTATGCGACGTCGACGTACGCCGTTTGTCCGTCCTGGCTCAGTGCCGCTGACTGTGGGGCGAACGGGTCGGTGACGCCGGCAACGTCATGGCCAGTCGACAGTTGCTGACGGGCTCGGTCGATGATTGGTTTGTGGTCGGCGTCGTCGAGCCGGCCGTCATTGACGTGGACGACGATGCGTGCCGTTTGGCCGGCGCGGCTGGGGAACCGGGCCTTCAAGATGTCGGCGGCTCGTTGAGACTCGACGCCGGGGACACGGAAGCTGTCGTCGAAGTGTCCTCCTGCAGCTCGTTGCCCTCGCCCGTCCCGCCGCTACCAGCTGCTCGAAGCGGTGCAGGTCGACCGCCTCCGGCGGAACCTCGAGCGCATAGCCTCCACCGCGCGTCGCGACAAGGCTCGCCGACCCGAGCGCTCGGCGAAGCTTCGACACGAGGCCCTGCAGGCCATTGCGTGCCGCAGACGAAGACTCCGGCCCCCACAACGCGTCGACGAGCTGATCAGCCTGCACCGCCCGACCGCAATGCAGAGCCAACATCACAAGGAGCGCCCGCAGCTTGGCTCCCGTGACCACGACGTCCCTCTCGTCGTCGTCCAGAACCTGGAGGTCGCCGAGAAGTCCTATCTGCATGACTCGACAGTACTGGGGTCGTCATCCCGCAATCCGTTACGGCCCGTCATCGTGCGACGCGCACAGCTCAGCGAATCGCTGGCGAGCACGCCCAGCGACATCCGTGTCTTCTAGAGCGTGGGCGAGCAGGTCGATGATCTCGTCGTCTCGCCCGAAGTGGGCGAAGTGTTCGAACGCCAGGTCGATCGCACGGGCCACCGCGCCGGCGTAGCACAGGTCGCGAAGCTGGTTGAATTGTCGTTGACGGCGGGACATGCCACGACGATCCACCCTCGCCCTGACGCGCCGCTGCATTCCGACTGAACTGAGCCGGATGTGCTTCGGGAGCTTCTACCCGATGGCTGAGAGATCGGAGTTACACGCGTGTCTTTGCTTCAAGCGCGGCAACAGCCTCAGGATCGAAGCCTTTGACGACGAGCCAGACACCCAGCGAAAACTCAAAGAGCGCGACCGGAAATGCGGACAGCCCTGCCAAAGAGGAATGTTGCCCGATGAGACCGAACAGCACGGCGATGTAGCCGGCGACAAGAAGGGGCGCTCCAGCGAGTCCGATCCGGGAAAGGGCTCGAGGCACCAGGCGCGACTGGTACAGCAGGAAGCCCAACAACAGGTCGTCGAGGGCAGGCATGAAGCTTTGTCCGAGGAGGAAGATGCGGTCATACAAGGCGACAAGCGCATGGCTGGTGACCAATGCGTCTGCTCCGGCTCCGGCCTTCCGCAAGGTCACGACCGACAGGAGGAACGCGACGCCGAGGAAGATGGTGCTGGCTTCCAGAACGCGGGCGGCGACGAGGCCCAGCGCGACCCCTTCGTTCTGCTTCTTGAGCACCCGGAACAGAACGACGGCGGTGCCGATGCCAGCCAGGGCCACGATGATCTCCAGAACACCACCGAAAATGACAGCAGTGTCAGGGCCGGCGCCGATGACGTAATTCGCACGCTTCACCGGGCGGTAGAGAGCGAGGGTCGGGATCGAGACAAAAGTGAGCAGATAGAGGATGCCCGCCGCTAGCGAGACCTTTCTTTGTGACGACGGAATCGTCAGAGTCGCATTGTTGGTGTTCATATGCTGTTCGCCAGTTTTCGGCTGTCAGTTTCAGAAGATTGCGCTGCCTGTTCAGACCAGAGCGCATAGCCCAGCCAGGCGAGAGCCAACCCCACGGGCACGGCGATTTTCGGCTGAGACGCGTTGGGAAGCAATTTAGCTACGGGGGCCAAAGCGGTCCCGATAGCAAGCAGCACGCCGGCCCAGCGCGGCAAGATGCCAGCACGGAACGTGGCGATGCCAAAGAGCAGACCACCCAAGATATACAGGGGTCCTGTGAGCGTCCAGACTGTTGAGAGAACTCCGAGATGAAGCTTGCTGGCGGAGCCGGTGAGCATTCCCATCCAGCCCTCCACAAACCTCGGGTCCGCGGTCGCCAACCGAGGCAAGATGAAGACTTCAACGAAGCTAAAACCCATGATGAGCACCAGCCAGAGGCTCAACATGACAAAACCGGCCAGACCAAGCCGACCGGACTTTTCCGCTTGCCGAGCGTAGAGCCCCGCCATACCAATGAGCCCGAAGAACGACATCGCGCACGCAACAACATGAACGATCGCCCAGCGGGCGGAGGTGACAGACGAAGCAACGTTCGGTGGATGAAATATCCCAACGAAAACGTAACATGTCCCTGCCAACAGAGCCGAAACACCCGCCATACGGATGAGATTGGAGACCGTTATCTTCATTTTCTTGTCCCCCATTGCGGTCCCTACATGTGACATAATCCAATCTCTCTTTTAGTACTTGGGCGCCAAGATCATGGGCGATAAGTAAGTGCCATCGAGTCAGGGTCTGGCGGGTCTGTCGTCACCTCAGGACACGGTCGCGGACGGAGGCGATGCCCTCACCATCCAGCTGATCGAGCCCTCCGGGGCGGCCACTCATGGCCAGGATCAACTCCTCGACGGGTCCGCGAATCACAGGGCCATCACCTGCGGACCAGTCCGCGTCGGTGGCTTCGACTCGGAGTCCGGCGAAGAGCTTGTGTCCGGGGAAGAAGCGGCTCGCCCACAGGTCGGCGGCGACCAGAACCATGCGCCCTTCGGGAACTGTCCGCTCTACGTTGAGCGGTCGTCGGATGTCGAGCGAGTGGATGACGATGTCCTCGAGCATCGACAGTGACGACAGGCCCTGGAGGTGCGTGCGGGTCGGCACCGCCGACCGGAAGTCCTCGAGGAGCACCGCGACAGCAAGGCTTTCGCGTCGCCGAGCGTCGTTGGCGATGAACCGGTTGATCCGGAACCCCGACGTGAACATGCCAGCGACGACCTTGGGGATGGTCATCGTGGTCTCACTGACCATGTGGCCCACCACGTCGCGCACTCGCCACTCGCTGCACAACGACGGGCTGTCCCACTGGATGGGCGTCAGGGTTTCCCGGAGGCAGAGGAGAGCTTGTCGCTCCTCGTGGACATCGGTCCAAGCGTCGAGCGTGGCAGCCACCGTGGGCCTTCCTGTCAGGCGCGACACCAAGCAGTCACCGCACAACGAAGCTACCACACGACATCCTCGAACGAGACCGGCGAATCCCACTGCGCATTCCCCGTTTCGTCCCGCCGATCAGCCTCGTGCTCGCGTTCAGTCTCAGCCGAGTTCGTTGCGCCACGAATGGCGCGGAGCGAACCCGACGAGCCGCTTGGCTTTGTCGTTGGCGTAGAACGTCTCGTAGCGTCCCATGTCGCGGCGACGCGACACCCCCGCGTAGAACCGCTCGTAGACCTCGTCGCTGGTCATCCCCACCGACGTGTCGTCGTTCGACACGTTGAACACCTCGTAGCCGAGGCCATCGGTGCGGAGGCAGCACTCGACCATGTGGCCGAGGTCGCGGGCGTCGATGTACGCGAAGATGTTCCTTCGCCGCAGGCCGGGGTCGGCGACGAACGCCGGAAACTTGGTTTCGTACTCCTGCGGTTCGATCACGTTGTTGATGCGCAACCCGTAGATGTCGATACCGGTCCGCGCCTGGAACGACCGAGCCGTCGCCTCGTTGACAACCTTCGACATCGCGTAGCTGTCGGTGGGGACCGTCGGGTGTTCCTCGTCGATCGGCACATACTCCGGTCTGACCTCGCCGTCGGCGAAACAGATCCCGTAGGTCGTCTCCGAGCTCGCAAAGATCACCTTGCGGATCCCCAACTTCACCGCCGCGTCGATGACGTTGTACGTGCTCAGCACGTTGATCCGGAACGTGTCGTTGTCGGGACGCAAGAGGATCGCCGGGATCGCCGCGAAGTGGACGACAGCGTCGTAGGTGGGGACACCGGCGCCGGGCTCGAGCTCGTCGAACCCGGCGTACGCCGAGAGGGCATTGAAGACCTGTCCCGCGTCAGTCAGATCGATGCGAAGATCGGCGACACCTGCCTGACCGGACGGCACGAGGTCGCCGTTGACCACGCGGTGCCCCTGCTCGACGAGATGACGGATCGCGTGCCGACCCGCCTTTCCACTACCACCGGTGAAGAAGATCCTCATGTCGGACAGAGTACGGACACGAATGCCTCCGCAGGCTGTTCAGAGCGGACGCGCGACCGGGCGGTCCACCGTGTCGATGCGCGACGTTTGTCGACTATTTCGTTCGGTCGATGGTCGCCCACGTTGCTGGAAGCAGCGCGCCTGCGAGCAGTAGCTTGATGAGGTCACCGATCAGGAACGGTGTCACTCCGAGGGTCAAGGCGTTGGTATCGCCGGTGGCGACAGGAACGTTGAGCTTGTAGGCCAGCCAACCAGCTCCGAAGGTATAGATGATGATCGAGCCCAACGCCATCGCCGACCATGAGCTCGCCAAGTTGCGGTCCTGCTTTCGCTCGGCCAGGTAGCCGATCACGCCGGCCGCCACGACGAAACCGACGAGGTATCCCATGGTCGCCCCTGTGCCGTTTGTCCATCCGCCGGCGCCGCCGGCATAGAACGGCAGACCGACCAGGCCAAACACCCAGTACAGGAGCTGCGAGGCCGAACCCAGACGCCAGCCCAGTGTTCCGCCCGCTAAGAGAACGCCCAATGTCTGGCCGGTGATCGGAACCGGGGTGAAGCTCAGTTTGAGCTCGAACTGGGCAAGGGCGGCCGTGAGCAACGCAAAGCCGACGACCAGCGCGACGGACCGGACTGCAGCACGG